>JAGLYJ010000059.1 GCA_023132365.1 Mycoplasmatota bacterium | reverse complement strand
TATGTTCTAAATAGTATTATTAAATTATTACATCCATTCATGCCATTTGTAACAGAAGAAATTTTCCAAAAACTACCAAATAAAGAAATCTCTATTATGGTAAGTGTTTGGCCTGAGAATAATGGGTTAAGTGTAGAAGAGACGAAAAATAAAGATTGGTTCTTTGAACTAATTAAGAGAATAAGAACAATTAGGAATGATTATCAAGTTTCTTGGTCTAAACCAATTGATATGTACATTCAGGCAAATAATGAAGATAAACTATTTTTAGAAGAAAATGATAAGTATTTCCGTAAGTTTCTTAATCCTAAAACATTTGAAATTAAAGAAAGTTTAGGAAAAATTGACAATGCAGTAAGTGTAATATTGCCTAATATTCTAGCATATATTCCACTTGGATCTTTAGTTAACATCGACGAAGAGATTAAGAAGGCAGAAACTGAGATATCTCGATTAGAAAATGAGATAAATCGTTGTAATAAGATGCTTTCAAATCCAAACTTTATTAAGAAAGCACCTGAAAGCAAAATAATAGAAGAAAAGAATAAACTTGAGGATTATAACAATAATCTTAAAGAAGCTAAAATAAGGCTTATAGAGTTAAAAGGATAATATGTTTAAGAAATTTGAAGAAACCAAAGATTGGATTGAAAATATCAAAAAATTTGGTTCAAGGCTAGATCTAGATCGCATAACTAAAGTTCTGGATGAATTAGGTAATCCACAGAACACCTTTAAAACTATTCATGTTGGTGGAACAAATGGAAAAGGATCAACTGCATCATATATTAAATCAATACTTATAGAAGCAGGATATAAAGTTGGTATTTACACTTCTCCATATGTTGTTAAGTTTAATGAAAGAATTGCGGTTAATAACAAATACATTTCTGATAAAAATGTTATAAAATATGCTAATATAGTCTTTCCTATTTGGGAAAGGCTATATAATCTTGGAGATGTAGTAACATTCTTTGAAGTCCTAACAGTTATTTGCTTCTTATATTTAAGGGACGAAGCAGTAGATTTTGGCGTTATTGAAGTCGGACTAGGCGGAACATTGGACGCAACTAATGTTATTGTTCCTGAAATATCTGTTATTACTAATATTTCATATGACCACATGAATGTACTTGGAAACACTTTAGAGTCAATTGCACTTAATAAGTTAGGAATAGTAAAACCAAATATTCCGCTAGTTACAGCGGTTGAAGATAAAAAAATATTCTCTCTTTTTCAAGAAATAACATTAAAAAACAATTCAGAATTAACAATTTTGAACATGAATGATATAACAGATGTTTCTCTTTCTGAGATTATTAAATTTAGTTATAAAGGTAATAAATACCAATCAAATTTAGCAGGATATTTTCAAGTTAAGAATGCTTCATTGGCTATTGAAACTATTGAAATATTAAACAATAAATTAAATTTGAATATATCGAGAAGAGATATAGAAATGGGTCTGATTAACACAAAATGGCCAGGGAGATTTGAAATATTTAACAAAAATATAGTTTTAGATGGAGCTCACAACATTGGTGGAATTGAAGCATTAGGTAAAACCATACCAAAGGTCTTTCCAGATAAATATGTTAAATGTCTTGTAAGTATAATGTTTGATAAAGAACATGAAAAAATAATTGAAGTATTAGATAATGTTTGTGATGAAATATACTTTACAGAGTTTGACTATGTCAGAAGAGCTGACGCTGAATTATTATTTAGTGAGTCAAACCATATCAACAAGAGATTTTACAAAGATTCCAAACAGATATTCACAAGACTTAGTGAATTAAAAGATAATGAAGTATTAATTGTAACTGGTTCATTGTATTTTATTTCAAATATTAGAAAATTACTAATTAAATAAAGAAAATCACCTTAATAATAGTACCATTATTATGAGGTGATTTTTATGTATTTAATTAAGGATATGCCGTCAAATGAAAGACCAAGGGAAAGACTTCTTAAATTTGGAGCTAAGAGTATAAGTACTTATGAACTCATTGCCATTATATTACGAGTTGGTTATAAAGATAAATCAGCTATTGATCTAGCTAAAATAATACTTTATCAAACAAATAGTTTAATTGAATTAAGAGATAAAACAGTAATGGAATTAGCTAAAATTAGAGGTATTGGTTTAACAAAGGCTATTACAATTCTAGCTGCAATTGAGTTAGGTGAGAGAGTTTTAAAACCTAGCCAGGAGAAGCTACAAATTTGTTCTCCTAACGATGTTTATGAGTTGCTTAAATATGATTTACTCAACCTAAAACAAGAAGTTTTATATGCTTTGTTTTTAGATGTTAAAACAAATTTGATAGCTAAGAAACAGATTTTTATTGGCAGTCTAAACCAATCATTAATACATCCTAGAGAAGTCTTTAAATATGCAGTGAAATATTCGGCATATTCAATTATATTAGTTCATAATCACCCTTCAGGAGACCCTGAACCTTCTATACAAGATATTGAAGTAACTGAAAGATTTACTGAGGTGGGTGAACTTTTGCAGATAGGGGTTTTAGATCACGTAATTATTGCTGATGAAAAATATTTGTCAATTAAAGAATATAACAAAAAGAAAACACGATTGAAATAATCGTGTTTATTCTTTAATGAAGTCTAGCATATCTTTATAAACTTCCTCTTTTATAATTTCGTTTAATATTTCATGTCTACATTCAGGGTATAATTTCATCTTTAAATTTGAATAACCTAATCCTTGCATTTTATCATATAGGACTTTTATTTGCTTGCCATAGTCAGATAAAGCATCATTGGCTCCTGACATTAAATATATAGGCATATCCTTTCGACCCTGATTGATATTTTTTAAATTATCAATAAATTGAACCCAAGTCATCATATCATAATTAGCTTGAACTGTTAACGGCTGACCACACATATTAGAATTTTTATAGTACTGTTGAATGTCTTTGTCTCTAGTTAATGACTCTTCATTTGCACCTGTGATAAATCCATCCTTTCTCATTTGATTAGGACTAGAATCTACGGTCATATTTTGAATAAGCTTAGAAACGTATTTTGGTCCCCTAAAAAACTTAATAATTGAAGCCAATAATTTACCTGCCGCTACTAGTATTTTAGGTGCAAACGCAGTGCCAGATATAATAGCTTTTTTATAGAAATCAGGAAAGTCCAGGATTAATTTTCTTGCGAGGAAACTTCCCATTGAATGACCAATTACAAAAACATCCTTGTTTTTATATGTTTTTTCGATATATTCCTTAACTAAAACAATTGATTCATAAGCTAGTACATCTCCATCTTTATCATCAAAATGAACATAGGATAAATTCTCTGTAGATAGACCATGACCTAAAATATCACAACCTATTACTAAATAACCGGCTTCATTCAAATATTTGGCAAAAAGTCCATATCTTCCAAAATGTTCAGCAGCTCCATGAATGATTTGAATTATCCCTTTAATTTCCATTTTAGGTTCGTAAATATATACGTGAATATTATTCTCTTTATAATCTTTTAAAACAATTTTGTCCATATTTTAATCCTCCTGTTTTATTATATAGTAATTATAACATTTTCTATATTAATTTTAAACACAATTTGATATAATAAAATAGGTGATTATATTGAAAAAATATGTTTTAGCTATAGACCAAGGGACGACATCTTCAAGGGTAATTATTTTTAATAAAAATGGAGATATCGTTACTTTTGCAAGCAAAGAATTTACACAATATTTTCCACAAGCAGGGCATGTTGAGCATGATGCTATGGAAATATGGGAAACAGTAGAATATTGTTTAGAATCTGCTTTAGAAAAGGCTGGTATTACTTTTGATGTAGTTGATTCTATTGGTATTACAAATCAGAGAGAAACAACAGTGCTTTGGGATGCAACAACTGGCTTGCCAATATCTAGGGCTATTGTTTGGCAATCTTCTCAAACCAAATATATATGTGATGAATTCTATGAAAAAGGATATAATAAATTATTCAAAGATAAAACTGGTTTATTGATTAATCCATATTTTTCAGGGACTAAAATAAAATGGATTTTAGATAATATACCAAATGCAAGGAAACTTGCAGAAGAAAATAATCTTAGATTTGGTACTATTGATTCTTGGCTTATCTGGAAACTGACTAAGGGAAAATATCATATTACTGATTATTCTAATGCATCAAGAACTTTGATTTATAATATCTATGATCTTAAATGGGATGAAGAGTTAATAAATATCCTTGATATTCCTAAATCGATTTTACCGCAAGTAGTTTCATCTTCAGGAATTAATGCTTATACCGACAAAGACACATATGGTTATGAAATTCCAATATCAGGAATTGCAGGAGATCAGCAAGCAGCTTTATTTGGTCAAACTTGTTTTAATCCTGGTGATGTTAAAAATACTTATGGCACAGGTTGCTTTATGTTAATGAATACAGGTAAAACACCTAAAAAGAGTGATTTAGGGTTGTTAACCACAATTGCTTGGGGTATTGATGGTAAGATTGACTATGCTTTAGAAGGTTCAATTTTTGTTGCTGGAAGTGCGGTTCAATGGTTGAGAGATGGATTGAAAATAATTGATAATGCATCTGAAACTGAAGCGTTAGCATACTCTGTTGATTCAAATCTTGGAGTATATTTTGTACCAGCTTTTGTAGGACTTGGCACACCATTTTGGGAAGAAGATGTACGTGGATGTTTCTTTGGGCTTACAAGAGGAACAACTAATGCACATATCGCAAGAAGTGCATTAGAAGCAATTGCGTATCAAACAAAAGATGTAATTAATGTAATGCAAGATGAAGCAAATATTAAGTTGAAAACATTGAAAGTAGATGGTGGAGCTAGTCAAAATAATTTTCTAATGCAATTTCAAGCTGATATCTTAAATACAAATATCTATCGACCAAAAATAAGTGAAACTACAGCTTTAGGTGCTGCATACTTGGCTGGGCTAGCTACAGGTTTTTGGAAATTAGATGAAATTAAAACAAAATGGAAAGTTGATGCTATATATGAAACAAATATGGATCATCAAACCAGAAAAGAATTATATAATCAATGGAGTAAAGCTTTAGAGGCTTCAATTAAGTTTGTTAAATAGGAGGACATAATGGAAAAAAATAATTTAATTATATTTAATCAGAATAAAAAAGCTGCTGAAAAGAACATTATTATAGGGGGTATTGGACTTGCTATAGGGATAGTTGTGTTTGCACTTTCTTATATGAACTCAGTGGTTCCAACACTTGTAATTGGGGTAATTATTGCAGTTGTTGGATTAGTATTTTTTATAAAAGGCAGTAGTAGTTTTAGCAGTCTTAATAAAAGATTTAAAAAAGATGTTCTAAGTAAAATGTTTAAAGAACTAATACCGGATATTGAATACAGGCCTGATTATGGATTAAATGAAGGTACTGTTTATGAAACTGATTTTCTAAAAAGAGCAGACAGATTTCATTCTGAAGATTATCTTGAAGGTAAAATTGAAGATGTTGAATTTGTTTCTTCTGATGTTAAACTAGAAGAAAGGCATGTTCAACATACTAAAAATGGTACTAGAACTTATTACGTTACTTATTTCTTAGGTAGAGTATTTAGATTTGCTTTTAATAAAGAATTTATAGGTTCACTACAAGTTTTGGAAAGTGATCGTCCAAAATCAAGAGGATATAAAAGAGTGAAATTGGAGTCTATTGATTTTAATAAGAAGTTTAAGACTTACGCAACTGAAGATATTACTGCTTTCTATATTTTAACACCAGATATTATGGAAGCTATTTTCAATCTAGAAAAAAGGCATCCAGGGAGAATTGGACTTAGTTTCCATGGAGAACACTTATATGTTACAATAAATAACAATAAGGATACATTTGAGATTAAATTATTTAGAGAAATAGATGACTCAATGATTAGAGAATTTGAAAAAGATTTATTAGTAATTAAAGATTTTATAATGACATTGAAATTAAATAATAATTTATTTAAGAAAAAATAGGAGGAGAAAAATATGTTTTTAGTAACTACTGGCGGAATGATAGGAATAATTTTAGGTGGATTGTTAATTGTAATAATTCTTTGGTATATTGGAGTAATGAACTCATTGCGTCAATTAGAACTTAAAGTTCAAGAAGCAGAATCTGGAATAGATGTAGCATTAACAAAAAGATTTGATATGTTAACTAAAATGTTACAGACTACAAAAGGTTATGCAAAACATGAAACTGAAACATTAGAAAAAGTTGTTAAATGGCGTTCTGGAATTCCAGCAGATGCAACTTTGAAAGACAAGGAAGAATTCTTTGGCCAAATGAATAAGGTGGCTCAAGGAATTAATGTAGTTGTAGAGAAATATCCAGATTTAAAAGCTAATACGGTTTTTATCGAATTACAATCTGCAATTGCTAATACTGAAGAGCATTTACAAGCAGCTAGACGTTTATATAATGCTAATGTAACTAGAATCAATACAATAATTGTTACATTTCCTAAAAGTATCGTGGCTAATGCAATTCACATGGAAAGAAAAGCTTACTTTGAAGCTGAAGAATCAAAACGCGAAGATGTTAAGATGGAATTTTAAGAAGTACAATATTTAAACAAGCATTAATTTGCTTGTTTTTTTTGGTTGCAACTATTGGTATAAACAGCATAACAAAGCCCTCATGGACTTTGTATTTATGATGTATTATTATATGTCATTCATACAATTACAGCATATTTAATTTTTTAAGAATTATTAATTTGACAAACAATTAAATTAATGATATCATTAAATTGAAATGAGTGACCACATGGTCACAAGGGGGGCGTATGAGTAAAACATTTGATAATATTTCAACAGTAAAACAAGATAAGATTATAGAAGCTGCATTTAAGGAGTT
>JAGLYJ010000058.1 GCA_023132365.1 Mycoplasmatota bacterium | reverse complement strand
TTAATTGAAACACTTTTAGTTATACCAGATACAACGATTACTCCTAACAAACCTGAAACAATCATGTACCAATTTATATTGGTGACAAGATCATTAAAAGTATACTTAGTAAATAGAAAGACTATAATAGCTAATATTAGGCCAAAGAAGTGTACTACAAGTACAGTTCCAATTACTCCTACATCTTTAGAAATGTGATTGTAAAAAACATTTTGTAATGCAATAGCTGCACCAGCTACAACTGGTATTAATAAAAGTATCATTTTCTTAACCTTTAACGAAAGATTCGTTGTTCCTTTCATAGATATTACCTCTTCCTATTTCTATAAGTTTTTTATAATTTAGTATTTTAATTGTTTTATTGTTTCTTACAATAATTGAATCGTCTTCTAATTTCTTTAATCTTCTCTCTAAATGTCTATAACTTGTTCCTAGTTGATTTGCAACGTCAGTTATGGATGTTAATTTGACTGTGTCAAATAAATCATCCTTAATCGATAAGATATAACTAGCAAGTCTTGTATCTAGTGGATACATTAGATTAAGAGATGCATATTTATTCGTATCAAGTATTTTCCTACTTATTTGAACCAGCATGTGGTCTAGAAATAAAATGTTGTGACGGAGCTTCTTATGGATGTAGCTGAAGTTTAATTTTATGGCTTTAACTGTATTTAAAGCTTCAACACTACATTCAGCGGGACGTTCAAGGAAATATTCAATATCACCAATAAAGGTTAGACCTTCCATGATTTGTAGTAGAAGCGTTTTACCGTTCTCATAGTTTTGATAGATTTTAACTTTTCCTGATAGAATAAATATCATTGATTCTAATTGATCACCTTCATGAACAATAAAATCTCCTTTATTGTAGATAACTGGAGTTAATTTAGATTCTGGGGTATCAAATAGTATTTGATTTTTAAGTTTATTGTAATTTTCTTCATAAGTTAAATGTTTCATAAACGTTCCTCCATTAAGCACATTATAAAATATAATAACACAATCTAATAGGACATGTGTCCTATAATGTGATATTAATTTAAAAATATTTAATCCTTAAATGCTTATGGATTAAACTTATATATTAATTCCTCACTAAAATATCATTGGATAATTAATAAAAATATTATATAATAACAGATAAATAAGTTTTATAAATCAAAACAAATAGACAATTTAATAATTTCCATGTTAGAGAATAGAGGAGAAATATATGGATAAAGTAGTAATCATAGGTGGTGGTTCTTGGGGAACCGCACTAGCAAATTTACTTATTGATAATCAAAAGCAGGTATTAATATATGATAATGATGTATCAACTGTAAATGAAATTAATAATAAGCATACAAATTCAAGCAAATTAAAGAATATCAATTTGCCTAAATCACTAAAAGCAACTAATGATTTACAGTTAGCTTTGTTGTTTAGTGATTTAATCATACTTGCTGTACCTACAGGTGTTGTTAGAATTGTATTAAAAGCTATTAATAAAGTTCTTAAACAACCAAAGACATTCTGTAATGTATCAAAAGGCTTAGAAATAGGATCTCATAAAAGAGTGTCAGAGATTGTTAGTGATGAAATTGAGTCTTCATTTATAAATAGTTATATTACCTTATCGGGTCCAAGTCACGCAGAAGAGGTTGTTCAAAGAAAAATAACTTCAGTAGTAGCTGCTAGTAACGATATTGAATATGCTAAGTTCATACAATCAATTTTTAGTAATAACTATTTTAGAGTTTATACTTCAATTGATTTAATTGGTGTTGAGCTTAGTGGGTCATTAAAGAATATCTTTGCGATAGCTTCTGGAATCGTTGATGGACTGGGTTATGGTATTAATACAAAAGCAGCGCTAATAACTAGAGGTTTAATTGAAATGAAGCGAATAGCGATGAATTTAGGCGCTTTAGAAAAAACTCTAGACGGATTAGTTGGTATTGGTGACTTAATTGTTACTTGTACAACAACTCTAAGTAGAAATTATTCTGCAGGTGTATTAATCGGTAAAGGATTAGACCTTTCACAAACATTATTAGAAATTAATATGGTTGTTGAAGGTGTAAAGACTTGTAAGAGTGCATATAATCTAGCAAGATCGCTAAATGTTGAAACGCCAATTATAGACGCTGTTTATAATATTCTATATAATGATTCAATTCCTAAGGATGAAATCTTCGCACTTATGAATAGGGAACTAAGAGATGAATAAATATAAACCCTAATAGCCTTTTCTGGTTATTAGGGTTTTTCTATATAGATAAATATATCTTTAAATAGTACAGAACATTTTGTAAATATAGATTTCTCTATTAAAACTTTATTTTATATATGTTAAAATATTAAATAGATAAAGAAGAAGGTGAAACAATGTTAAAAGAAATAGTTTTAGACAAGTTTTCTAAGGTGCCAGAAACAATGATAATATTAGGATCAGGAATTAATGAGTTTGTAAATAACTTATCTGATTCAACATGTCTATCTTATAAAGAACTATTTGATTTTGATACAGATAAATCAATTGGCCATACTGGGCAACTTCATTTAGGATATTTAAATAATAAGCCATTATTAGTTCTAGAAGGCAGAAAGCATTACTATGAAGAAGTAAGTGATAGTGATATGCGTTTAATGATACAATCATTTGCGAGTGTTGGCGTTAAAAACATTATTATCACCAATGCTTGTGGTGGAATGAATGAATCATATGAACCAGGAGATATAATGGTAATAGAAGACCATATTAATATGATGGGAAGAAATCCTTTAGTAGGAAAGAACAATGATGAGCTAGGCGTAAGATTTGTTGATATGAGTGAACCATATGATTTAGAGTTTAGGAACACTATTGATAAGGTCTCATTTAAATTAAATATAAAACTTCAACATGGAGTCTATGTAAGTTATATTGGTCCAAGCTATGAAACTAAAGCTGAAATAAAAGCTTTTAGAATGCTTGGAGGGGACGCTGTTGGTATGAGTACCGTTCCAGAGGTAATAATCGCAAGACACGCAAATATGCGAGTCTTAGGATTGTCATTAATAACTAATATGTCAACTGGCATATCTAAGAATAAACTAAGTCATATAGAAGTATTAGAAGTAGGAAAGAAATCAGTTAAGAAACTTTCAAAATTACTTATAGGATTCATTGAAAGAATTTAGCATGAAAACGTACGAAAACTTAGAATCAATAAGATTAAATTATAGAAAATTTAATGATGATGATTTAGTATTTTTAGCAGAGTTACTAAAAGATCCTAAGGTATTGAAATATTTTCCAGGTCCAAATATATATCCTGATGAATTAATTCTTAAGTATTTAAGCTTCTATATTAATTCGTTTGGGTTTAAAGATTATCACCGAGTATATTTGATATCTCTAAAAGATTCAAATGAGCCAATTGGCTATGGTGGAATCCAATATGTTAAGGAATTTGATAAGTTTGAGATTTTCTATGGACTTAGCCCATCAAAGTGGGGACAAGGATTAGCTACTGAAGTTTCATTAAGAATGAAAGAACTAGCTAAGGAAGTAGGGTTAACTGAACTTATTGCTTTAGCTGAAATTAATAATGTTGCATCAAACCGAGTTTTAGAGAAGACAGGATTTATTAGAAAAGAACAAATTCACCTTTGGGAAGAAGAACTATTCTTTTATGAGATGAAACTATAATATAAATATAGATAGAGCGCTCAAATTAAAATGAGCGCTCTATTATTTGTAAATACTTGATTATTGTTATTCACATATGTTCTTTTTTTTAATAAACTATACAAGTCATTGATTTAAAAATATTTAAGTAGTAGAATAGTAATATATTTATTTAATAAATTGTCTTAATAAAAAGTTTTCTTGTGTTTTATACAATTTATAAATATGGCTATATCACACTTTTTATATGATGCATACTTAAGGCCAAAAAAATTGGTCTTTATTTTTTTAATAATTGTACATTTATTATAAATAAATAATATAACAAATACATTACTTAACTTGTCCTACATATAAATATCGGAGGGATATAATGAAAAGAAATATTTTTGTATTTTTAATGTTGGTTGTTTTTGCTTTTTTTCTTGCGGGTTGTGATTTCTTAAATCCAACTACTACAACAGCAGCAACAACAGCAGCAACCACAACAACTACAGAAGCAACTACAACCACAGTCACAACGACTTTTGAAGTTACAACAATTGAAAGTACAACAATGCCTGTAACTACTGTGGATAATTCATCACCGGTAGAGGACTTTGAGTTTACCCTAAAAGAGGACAATACATATGAACTCACAGGATATATAGGAGATGAAGAGACTGTTATAATACCATCTACATATGAAGGTAAGTCTGTTACAAGCATTGGTAGATTAGCTTTTTATAATGAAGCCAATGTAAATTATCTTGAAATACCTAGTAGCATAACAACTATAGATGCTGCTGCTATTTACTCTTGTCTTGAATTAAGTGAGGTAGTAGTTGATGAAGCCAATAGCTATTATTCATCAGTTGATGGTGTATTATTTAACAAGGATAAAACTGTTTTAATGTATTATCCTTCAAACAAACCAGAAGCAAGTTATATTGTTCCATCAAGTGTGATTAGTATTGGTAACTTAGCGTTTGTGCTTAATGATAATCTAATTAGTATCACTATTCCTAGAAGTGTTGAACGTATTAAGGAATGGACATTTAGAGATTATAAAAACTTTAACAATATAACTGTTGTTGAAGAAAATAGCTATTATTCATCAATAGATGGAGTTTTATTTGATAAAGATCAAACAACATTATTAATTTATCCTCTAGGAAAAAGCGAAACTAGCTATATTATACCTGATGATGTATTAAGGATTGGACGTCTTTCATTTGTAGGAAACTTGAATTTAGTTAGTATAACCCTTCCTTACGGATTGACATATATAGATAATTGGGCATTTTATGAATGCGCTAATTTAGAAAATGTAGACTTACCAGAGACAGTAACAACTTTAGGTGAAAGTATTTTTGGATTTTGCGATAGCATGACTAGCATTTATTTACAAGATTCAATTGTAAGTATTGGACCTAGTTTATTCTTTGGATCTGAAAATTTTATGAGTATAGAAGTCTCTGAGACAAATGATTATTTCTCATCTTTAGATGGTGTATTGTTCAATAAGGATAAAACAGAAATATTAGAATATCCAGCAGGTATATCAGATACAGTATATGAAATACCTACAGGAGTTATTAGTATAGCCGATTGGGCATTTTCATATGCAGCAAATATAGTTGATATAATAATTCCTAATACAGTTACTTCGATAGGGAAATATTCTTTTTCAGATTGTTATGGACTTGAGAATGTAATAATACCTGATAGTGTAACAAGTTTAGGAGCTTGGTCTTTTGCTGATAATCTAAATCTGCAAAGCATATTTATCCCAGATAGCGTAGATTTTATTGGTGGATATGCATTTTATAATTGTGGTAATTTAACTGTTTATACAGAATTTGCATCTAAGCCAATATCTTGGGATAGTATTTGGAATCCTGATCCCGTTTCAGTTGAGTGGAACTATTTAGGTAATACAGAGTCCACTATATCATTTGAAGTTAATGGAGGGAGTAATGTTATAGATATTACTCAAAACGTAGGAACTATATTAGATGCGCCAATGTTTCCAGTTAAAGAAGGATTTAAATTTGATGGTTGGTATAGTGATTCTGAACTAGCAAATGAATATACATTTGAGGTTATGCCTATCGAAGACATAACAGTTTATGTTAAATGGATGCCTCTAATAGAAGACAGCACAGATAATTATACATTTGAACTTTATACAGATGGAACTTATGAAGTAACTGGGTTCTTAGGAGATTACTCTGATCTTGTAATTCCTTCACAATACCAAGGGATTTCAGTAACAAGTATCGGAAATTGGGCATTTGAGCACCTGAATATTACAAGTGTAGTTATTCCAAATACTGTTACCTATATAGGGTATAATTCATTCAGTGATTGTAGAGATTTGGTTAGTGTCTATATTCCATCAAGTGTAACCTATATTAGTTACAGTGCTTTTGCGAAATGTGATAGCTTGATTGAAATTAGAGTAGGAGATTTAAATAGTGTTTTTGCAGATGAAGACGGGATATTATTTAATAAGGATAAAACAGTTCTTTTTAGATACCCTCCTGGAAAACCTGAAACTGAGTACATTATTCCTTTGACTGTGACCAGCATTAATGATTGGGCATTTCATGGGTGTATAAATTTAACAAAACTTACAATTACTGAAAATGTTATCAATACTGGATATGCAGCTTTTAGCTATTGTAATTTATTAACTAGTATTGAAGTTGATGAAGGTAATTTAAATTTTGTATCAGAAAATGGAGTATTGTTTAACATAGAAAAAACCATTTTATTAGCATATCCAATTGGAAAGCAAGAAAATATATTTGTTGTCCCTGAATATGTAGATAGAATAGAAGCGAATTCATTTAGTGGAAGCCAATATATAGAATACTTAATCATTCGTAATGGAGTTAAGGTTATTGGTCAAAATGCATTTAGGGATATGTCCTTCTTAAAAGAGGTTACTCTACCAAACACCCTAGAAGTACTTGAAAATAATGTCTTTACACATTGCCATTCATTAATTCAAATATTTATTCCATATAACCTGAACGAAATTGGTTATGCTAATTTTTATGATGTACCAGAATTACTTAATATTTTCGTTGATGACCAAAACCCATATTTTGATTCTGATAATGGAATATTGTTTGACGAATCAGGAACAATTTTAATTGCATTTCCTTCAGGAAGAGGAGACCATGTGTACTTGGTGCCTGATACAGTTAACTATATAAGAGAGGACGCATTTTCATATAATGATGAAATTGTTGCTATATATATACCTGCTTCTGTTGAATTTATCACTGAATATGCTGTTATGTACTGTGATAACGTTACAATATACACAGAATTTGAAGAAGCTCCAATTGGGTGGAGCGAG
>JAGLYJ010000057.1 GCA_023132365.1 Mycoplasmatota bacterium | reverse complement strand
TTGTAATGATATGTTATAATTTATTGTAGTAAATTTAATGAGGTGTTTGTATGTATGCATTAATTACAGGAGCAAGTTCAGGCTTAGGAAAAGAGATCGCTTATATTTTATCTAAAGAGGGATATGATTTAATTTTAGTTGCTCGCCGAGAAAATAAATTAATTGAGATTAAGAATCATTTAGAATTAAATGGGTCTCACGTAATAATTGAAGCTGTAGACTTATCAATTTATGATAATTGTATTAGTTTATTTGAGAAAGTCAAACAATATCAAATTAATCTCTTTATTAACAATGCAGGATTTGGATTGGTAGGATTATTTGAAAATACAGATTTAGACACAGAATTATCTATGATTAATTTAAATGTGATAACACTACAAATATTAACAAAATTGTATATTCAAAATTTTAGCAAAGGTACTGTTGTAAATATTGGATCTTTGGCAGGTTATTTACCTACACCCAATTTATCAGTATATGCAGCATCAAAAGCATATGTTCACAACTTTTCTAGAGCTGTGGATTATGAATTGAGAAAAAACAAAAGAAACGTTAGAGTCTTAACTGTTATGCCCGGTCCGGTTAAAACAGAATTTAACAATATTGCAAAATCAAAAATCAATAGAGGCATGGAAGCGAATAAGTGTGCCAACATCATAGTTAAAGGTATTAAAAAACAAAAAAGCACAATTATACCTGGTTTTTCTAACAAAATATTATCCATATTAATAAAATTTATACCTGTAAAAATATTACTAAGAGCAGCATACAATATCCAGAGAAAGAAATAAAACCATAAAATAATATAACCCCTGCGAGTATTTTACTCGCATAAAGCACGTGGAGGTTCCTATGAAAAAAATAATTCAATTTCTAAAAAAAGACAAATTCATGAAAGAAATAATCGAGAGTATACACAAAAATAATGAAGTGTATATCAACAATACCAATGAAGAAAATTCATTACTTTTATTGCTAGAATATTTTGAGCAAAGCAATGAAACAATTTTCTTAGTTACACCAAATTTATATAAAGCACAGTTAATATTTGACAAACTTTGCCAAGTTGTTGGTTCTAATGAAGTGTGCTTTTTTCCACAAGATGAATTTATTACTAATGAGTTATTAGTTTCTTCCATGGAATTCAGAGTTGAACGCATTAATACAATAAAAAATATTATTAAAAATAAAAAAAGAATAGTTGTAACCAATTTATTTGGGGTTTTGAAACCTGAATTGCCTCTAAAAAACTGGTTGGAATCAATCATTAAACTTGAGACAAACCACGAATACTCTATTGATCAAATTGCTAACGGATTATTTAACTACGGGTATAAGAAGGAGTATATCGTTGAAAAAGTAGGAGACTTTTCAATCCGGGGAGGAATTATTGATGTTTTTCCTTTGGGAGCTAAAAACCCATATAGATTGGATTTTTTTGGAGATGTTTTAGAAGTTATTAAGACTTTTGATATAGACTCACAGAGGTCCGTATCAAAGGAAGAAACTCTGGAACTATTACCTATGGTTGAGTTTTTTTATTCAGACACAGAATATGAAAAAATTGAAGCAATAGTTCAAGAAAAACTGAAAAAAGATAAATTTTTTGAAGAAACTAAAATAACTGTTAATAAAGATTTGGACAACCTAAAAAATCACGAGGAATTAGATAGATTGATTAGGTATTTACCATTTTTGACAGAAGAACATAATACAATATTGGATTTGACTAATAAGAAAAGTATATTTATATTAGATTTTTTAAGAGTTAAAGAACAAAATAAGATACTTATTGAGGAAATTAAAGATTGGTATCTATCTTCTACTGATTATCCAAAAATGGGCTTCAGCATGTTATACGATTTTAATGAAATTTTACGAAATAAAACAGTTATGATTGATTATCTTGATTATGTTTATAAAAAAGATTTTAACAATGTATTTTCGATATTTGGTAAAGAAACAATAACATATAGTGAAAATTTAGATATTCTATATAGCGAATTAACTAGTAATGTAGGCAAGCAAACATCTGTGATTGCATTTAAGAACGAAAATTCATTAAATAAATTCAAAGAAGTATTAAATGACAAGAATATTAAATATCAGATAATCAAAATTGATGAATTAATTAAAAAAAATCAGCTAAACATAATTTTAAGTGAAAAAGTATTTGATTTCTATTCAAATAGTTTTGGTATAAACTTGATTACTGAAGAAGCTATTACAAGGAAACATTTATCCAGAAGAAGAGGGGAATATGTTTCTGTATATAAAAAATCAAAAAGACTAAGCAGCATTAATGACTTGCATAAAGGAGATTTTGTTGTACATTTTGATTATGGGATTGGTAAATTTTTAGAAATAAAAACTATGAAATTTGGAAATCAAGTTAATGATTACATTCACATTGAATATCGTGGTGGAGATAAATTATATGTTTCAATTGATGCTATTAATCAAATTCATAAATATTCAGGAAATGAAGGATATTCGCCTAGATTATCAAAATTAGGTGGAAATGATTGGTCAAAAGCTAAAAAAAGAGTAAGAGATCAAGTAAAAGAAATAGCTGACCAACTTATTAAACTATATGCAAAGAGAGAAAACACTATTGGTTATGCATTCAAGGAATATTTTGACTTAGAGAGCGATTTTAAAGAAAGTTTTCCTTATCGAGAAACGGCTGATCAACTTAAAAGTGTAGATGATGTTTTTGCGGACATGACCAAAACAACACCGATGGATAGGTTGATTTGTGGAGATGTAGGTTTTGGTAAGACAGAAATAGCTTTGAGAGCGGCATTTAAGGCGGTTTTGAACGGAAAACAAGTTGCATATTTAGCGCCTACTACTGTATTATCAAAACAACATTACAATACCTTCAAAGATAGAATGGATGACTTTGGCGTTAATGTAGCGCTGCTAAATAGATTTATTACCAAAAAGAATCAAAGACTGATTTTAGAAAAACTTAAAGAAGGAAGAGTTGATATATTAATTGGAACGCATAGAATTCTGTCAAAAGATGTGTTTTATAAAGATTTAGGATTGTTAGTAATTGATGAGGAACAAAGATTTGGAGTATTACACAAAGAGAGAATAAAAGAAATTAAAGTGAACGTAGACGTTTTATCACTATCTGCTACACCTATTCCCCGAACTTTAAATATGGCTATAATGGGAGTAAAAAACATGTCCTTACTGGAGACCGCTCCAGAAAACAGGTACCCAATACAGACATATGTTTTAGAAAGAAATAACATAATAATTAAAGACGCAGTTGAAAGAGAGCTCGGAAGAAAAGGTCAGGTTTTCTATTTGTATAATAAAGTAGAGGATATTGATTTTATTGCCGATAAACTTCAAAAATTAATACCCGATGCAAGAATTGATATCGCTCATGGAAAAATGAGAAAAGCAGATTTAGAAAAAGTGGTGGATAATTTTATTAATCACGAAGTAGATGTTTTAGTATCAACCACAATTATTGAAACTGGAATTGATATACCTAATGCTAATACTTTAATCATTCATAACGCTGACAAATTAGGACTATCTCAACTTTACCAAATTAGAGGCAGAGTTGGTAGAAGCGATAGGATTGCATATGCATACTTGATGTACAGAAAGAATAAAGTTTTAACAGAAGAAGCCGAAAAAAGATTAAAAGTTATTAAAGAATTTACCGAACTTGGATCTGGATTCAAAATTGCTATTCGAGATTTATCTATTAGAGGGGCTGGAGATGTTCTTGGTAGAGAACAATCTGGATTTATCGATACGGTTGGTGTAGATATGTATATGAAAATATTGGAAGAAGAAATTTCAATAGCTTCAGACACTCCAAAAGTTAAAAAACGAAAACCAGGAGTTAAAGCGCGCGTTTCAAGATTTATTGATGAAAAATATATTGAAGATGATTTTGTAAAAATTGAGATACATAAGAAAATTAGCAATACCAAAACGATTAAAGAAGCATATGATATTCTTAATGAATTGGATGATAGATTTGGTAAATATGACAAACAATTAGAAATATATATTTATGAGAAATTATTTGAATTTCTCACTAAACAAATTGGTGTGGAGAAAATTCAAGAAAATAAAACTAACGTAACATTAATTCTAACTAGCGCAGCGTCTAAAGAGGCTGCGGGAGATAATTTATTTAAATCCGGCATTGAAATTTCAAAATATATTAGATTTGCATTTAAGAAAGATAAAATCCAAATTATTCTTGATACAATTAAATTAGATAAGCACTGGTTATTTACTATGGTAGATTTTTTACAGAAAGTAACAAGTTTAAAGAAATGATTTATACTTTTAACACCTTAAAATTTCAATTTTGAGGTGTTTTTTATATTTTATTCGGTATTGGTAGGGTTATGCAAAAAAAGTTTGAAAATAAGCGATTTTTAATGTCATAATGATTGAAAAAAGTTATATATTATTATATAATATATATAGACATATAGTGAGGGAATCTTATGAAACAAATACTAATAAAAACCGAATATATTACTTTGGGTCAATTACTTAAATATTTGAGTATTGTTGGTTCTGGTGGAGAAGTTAAAATCTACTTACAAAATTATGAAATATTTTTGAATAACGAACCCGAAAATAGAAGAGGAAAAAAAATATATCCTGGCGATCAAGTGCTTATTGAATCTGTGATATATCAGATCAATAAAAATGAGAGTTAAAGAATTACAATTATATAACTTTAGAAATTATGAAAAGCAAAATGTTGTTTTTAGTGAAGGTGTTAATCTTTTCGTAGGTAACAACGGTAGCGGAAAGACCAACTTGCTAGAAGCAATATATTTTTTATCTTTGGCTAAATCATATAAAACAAATGATATAAATGTTATAAAGCATGATTCAGAATTTTCTAGGATATCCGCAATCACACAAACCAAAAAAAGAAATTTAAACTTAAAAATTATAATCTCCTCAAAAGGGAAGAAAACTCTGGTTAATAATCAAGAAATTAGAAAACTTAGTGATTATATAGGGACGATAAATGTTATATCATTTTTACCAGAAGATTTGATGATAATAAAGGGTTCGCCAAAAGATCGAAGATATTTTATTGACTTGGCATATGGACAAATAGATCGAACATATTTAAATGAACTATCAAACTATAGAGCACTTTTAAAGCAGAGAAATGAACTATTAAAGAAATTATCAGACGAAAACAATCCGGATATAACTTTGTTGGATATAATTACTGAACAGTTATCTGAATCGATAGAATTAATTGTGTCGTTCAGAAAATCATTTGTGGATAAAATAAACCTTTTTTTACAAAAAATGTATCGTTTTTTATCTGATAAAGATACTAATTTTGTATTTAAATATAATCCGTCAGTTTCATCAAATATAGAAACAACTTTAAAAAGTAAATATAGAAATGATTTGTATTTAAAAACCACTAATTTAGGCCCGCATAGGGATGACTATGAGTTTTTGATTGATGATTTAGTAGTTAAGGATAATTCATCACAAGGCGAACAAAGAATTATGATTTTAGCTTTGATGTTAGCTATAGCAGACATTATTAATGATAAAGTAAATGAAAGACCAATATTTTTATTAGATGATGTTTTTAGTGAGCTGGATTCTAAAAGACAAAACAAATTAATTAAATATCTTTTAAAACTAGAAGCTCAGGCAATAATTACAACCACCAATTTAGAAAACATACAAGAAATCATCTTAAAAGAGTCAACGATATTTAGAGTGCAAGACAACACGATAAGGGAGGAATACAGGAATGAATGATTATAACAAATACGACGCTAGTAATATTCAAATTTTAGAGGGGTTAGAAGCTGTAAAGAAACGCCCAGGGATGTATATTGGGACAACGAGTTCCAGAGGATTACATCATTTGGTGTGGGAAATAGTTGATAATTCAGTTGATGAAGCTCTAGCAGGTTTTTGCGACAATATCGCGGTAGAAATACTTCCGGGAGATATTATTAGAGTTAGTGACAATGGTAGAGGGATTCCAGTTGATGTTCATCCAAAAACCGGAAGACCATCAGTTGAAACAGTTTATACAACCTTGCACGCTGGGGGTAAATTTGATCATAATAGTTATAAAGTTTCAGGTGGATTACACGGTGTAGGCGCATCGGTGGTTAATGCACTTAGTACATATATGACAGTTGAAATCAATAAAGGCGGTAAGAAATATTTTATAAGCTTTGATCACGGATTTCTGAATGAAGAATTAGAAATTAGGGGAGATACAGATAAATCAGGGACAACAGTTACTTTTTCACCTGACCCTGTGATTTTTAACGAAACAACGCATTTTGAATTTGAAATTCTACGCTCTAGAATTCAACAACTTGCTTTTTTAAATAAAGGCATACAATTTTCAATTATAGATAAAAGAGATGAAAACTTAATTATTGAAAAAGATTACTGTTATGAGGGCGGAGTTAGAGAGTATGTTGCTTTCTTAAATGAAGGAAAAGACGTTCTTCATAAAGAGGTTGCATATTTTGAAGGAGAACAAGATCATATTATTGTAGAAATCGCTATGCAATATAACACGGGATATGCTCAAAGCATTTATCCATTTACAAATAATATTACCAACCTTAATGGTGGAACACATGAAGAAGGATTTAAAAGAACATTAACTACTATTCTAAATAATTATGGAAAAAGCAATAGTATATTTAAGAAAGATGAATCACTTCAAGGAGATGACACAAGAGAAGGTTTAGTTGCGATTATATCAATCAAACACCCTGATCCTCAATTTGAGGGACAAACAAAAGCAAAACTGGGTAGTAGCGACGCTAGAACGGCCGTATCTGCGATTATGAAGCAAGGATTGGAACGTTTTTTATTAGAAACTCCACAAGCGGCTAAAATAATTATTGAAAAATCATTAATGGCTCAAAGAGCTAGATTAGCTGCAAAAAAAGCTAGAGAAGCAACTAGGAGAAAATCACCTCTAGATGCTTTAGGGTTTGCATCAAAATTAGCCGATTGTAGATCTAAAGAAGCATCTGCTTCAGAAATATATATAGTCGAAGGGGATTCAGCTGGGGGCTCTGCTAAACAAGGCCGAGATTCTGAATATCAAGC
>JAGLYJ010000056.1 GCA_023132365.1 Mycoplasmatota bacterium | reverse complement strand
ATAATCAACCAGTCCTATAGCTGTATTATCTACAATTCTTTCAAAGGTTTTAGCATTATATTGTGTACCATATTTATTATGATGACTTAGTTCTCCTTTAAAACGATAATTTGTATGTTTATCTAGCATAGGAAAAAACCCACAAACAATAATTGTGGGTTCAAAATAAGCTAATTCAGTTTCATCTGTGTCAATAATTTTTATTTTTATTACCGAATAAGAATTATCATCGTTATAAAATAAATATTTATTGATACTTCCGTCGATATAACTCATTTAATCACTTCTTCATAAATTTTTCTATTTCATCAATTTCCTTGATTATTTTTTCACTTAGATTCAGGTATCCATCTGCAGTAACTAATATATCATCTTCAATTCTAACTCCTAAACCTTCTTCTTCAATGTATATTCCTGGTTCAACAGTAACAACTACCCCTGCTTCTAAAGGTTTCAAATTACTTCCAACATCATGAACATCAAGTCCAAGGTAATGTCCTATCGAATGATAATAATACTTAGATAACTCAGGTTTTTCTTTTATTTTGCCTAGTTTCATCATACCTTCTGCCAACATATCATAAGCTTTAACATTTAATTCTTTAAACGTTACCCCTGGTTTTATATCTTTGATAATTTCTTTATTTACTTTTAAAACGAGTTCATAAATTTCTTTTTGTCTTTTTGTAAATACGCCATTTGCTGGAAAGGTTCTACTAATATCCGCAGCATATTGGTTTGACAAAGCACCTAGGTCATTAAGAATTAGGCTTCCATTTTCAATATCACTATGGTTGTCTTCATAATGTAAAACTGTAGCATTTTTACCACTAGCACAAATTGTATTAAAAGATAATCCGCTTGACCCTGCTAACTTAATTGAATATTCAAATAGTGCATCAAGTTCTTTTTCATTCATTCCAGGCTTAGCATTTTTCATTATTGCTTTTATACCTTCATTAGTATATGCTATCGCTTTTTTCATATCATTGATTTCAGATTCAGATTTTATTCTTCTTAAAGCATCTACAACAAAAGTAGCATCATTTATCTTTAACTCAGGATATGTATTAACTACGTTTTGGAATCTAGTTAATCCTAAAGGTTTTTTCATTAAGTATTCTCTAAATAAATCCAAATATAAATGTCTTGGTTTATTAACAAAAGCAGCTCGTGAATCAAGTAAGATTCTATTAGCTACAAAACTATCTAGTGTATCTAAATTGTGAATATTAGCTACTGCTATTCCAGATACTTCACTAGCTTCTTCTTTAGTCATTCTTTTACCTAACCATTTTGTTGCGTAATCGCTTGGCTCTTCAATAAATAAGAATTCAAAATGACTTTTTCCATTTTTTAATACAATCAAAATAAACTTTTCTTTATTTAACCCTGTAAGGTAGAAAAAATTGCGATTTACAAAGAATGGATGGACTTGATCTTTCCCTTTATATGGGGCAAATCCAGATGTAAGCAAAGCAAAAGAATCGGCTTTCATTCCTTTGGCAAAATTTGCTCTTCTTAGACTAAATTCAGTTTTATACATATAAATCACCTCAATTATTAATTATAACATAAAATTTTTAAAAAAAGAAAAGGCTTAGTTTAACTAAGCCATATTTTTAATCTATGAAAACTACCGAAACATCACCATTTGATGAGTCTAAATCAACTAAATATATTCCATTTAAATTGAAGTGTTCATCTGTGACTCCTATTCCATCATAATCTAAATCACCATTTGAAGTAGACATATAAACTTCATAATCTGATTTGTCTCCTACTATTTCTAGTGAAATATCTCCATTTGATGTATCTAACGTGATTGAATGGCATTTAATATCTGTAGCAATTATTTTACCATTTGATATGTCAGCTATTACTTGTGAATCTGTTGTAAGATTTGTTAAATTTATTCTTCCATTTGATGAATATAAATCAACAGTACCATTAACAACTGTGTTTTCAACTGTAATAGTTCCATTTGATGTACCAACATCAATTAAATCAGCTTCTACATTACTAATATTGATTCTTCCATTTGATGAATCAAATTTAAAATTTTTGATATTATCCAAATTAACAACATCTAAATTACCGTTTGAAGTATCTAAATCAAAATTATAATCTTGGCTTAAAGGAACATAAATATATATATCATAGTAATCATCATTCGTAACTAGATTAAACCAAGTAAATAATTGATCATACCAATCAACCTCATTTAGCAACTTTAATGTGTCTCCACTTTCAGTTACAGTTACTGAATCTTTTTCAGTTACATAATACACAACTTTGATTTGATCATCTTCGCTTTCCCTAACGAATATATCGCGGTTCTCAAAGTCTACATCTAATGTGTCAAATTCATCAGCATCATAGAGTAATTCAACTTTTTCATAATCCTCATCACTAATTCTTCCAAATATATTTTCATCTGTTACAACTGAAAATATAGCTATTACTCCAACCCCTATTAGAAATAGTGCAAGTGCAATTTTAAACATCCTTCCCATTATTTTTCCCCCTTTTATTTATGAAATCATTTATACTTCTAAATATTGTAAGTAAAGCTGGATGCGCCTGATTAAAGAACCATTTCACTACCCCAACACTTAAAATTATTAAACTAAATCCAATCAATACTATTCCAAATAAAATCAAGTACCCGTAAATATCTGGTGGCGTGCTCATAAACCCTCTTATGATCGCAGCGATAACTACACCTACTCCACTAAAGAATACAGATATACATGTTACCCCTAATGAAAATGCAATAACACCGAAAATAAAATACCCTATTACCTTAACTGTTGTACTTAATACGTTTTTGACAACATTAATATTTTTGTCTTTTACCTCATTTAAAAAATCTTTATCATCTTCAAGACGTCTAACTATGTCTTTTACGCTTCCAAGATTCATTATAAATACATCTTCAGATTCTCCGTTATCAGATGCATCTTGAATCATTTCATCATAATAAAACAAAACTTCTTCTGTTTCAATATCTCTTCTTTTTCTTAGCTCTTCTTTAAGAGCCCTCAAAAATTGTTTTCTGTTCATAATTCCCCCCTATCGCAAAATGTAGTCATAGAGCATTTTCACTTCACGAAAATCACTGTCTGATTGCTTAAGCTTTTCTATTCCTTCCCTGGTGATTTTATAATATTTTCTTACTCGGGAATTGTAGATAGTTTGATATGTCTCAAGGAATCCTTGCTTATCTAGTCTTCTTAAGATTGGATATAAAGTAGATTCTGATATTTCCATTACATCATTAATATTCTGTTTTATATCATAACCATAAGAATCATCATACTTTAATGAAGCAAGAACCATAAGTTCTAAGAGACCTTTTTTTTGTTGGCTATCCATACAATACCTCCTTACACATAATACTATACAATGCATAGTATCAAATGTCAAGTGTTTTTAAAAATTTTTATATATTTTATTCTACTCATTTATGAGTAAATATAATTACAGTTCAAAACCATAAAAAAAAGTCCTACTCAGTAGAACTTTCCCTTTCTATATTTAAGTGTTTTTTCTTATTTCTTATTTTAATTATTAATCCATAAAGTAATATGATTACTGAATATGTTAACATCACCCACACAATATTTAGAGGTTTGGACTGAATATCAAAAATTGATCCCAAGAAAACCAAAAATATTATAATAATTATTCTTGAAGCAAAAGTAAGGAATATATATTTTTTTACCCTGATATTGGTAAGAGAAATTGCATAATTAAGGATTGAAGATGGTAATAATGGATTAGAAAGAATAGCCAACATTAATCCTGTATTCCCTCTCTCTACTACATTTGTGAACCACTTTCCATGATTGCTGTTTTCTACTTTTCTTAAAAACTTTTTACTTAAGGTCTTTCTTATGAGAAAGAACATAAATAACATACCTAAAAATGACCCTATCGTTGATAAGGTAATTGCTAAAATTGTTCCTGGTATTGCTCCAAAAGCAGCAGATAATACACTGATATTTAATGCAATAATAGCAGTTAAAGGTAAACTAGGAATAATCGCTTCAACAAATGGTAAAATAACACTAAATAATGGTGCTATCCATAAGTTAGTATGTATGAAGTTTTCAATTTTTTCTAACAGTTCATAAATCCAATTCATAATCATCCTCTATTATATAAAAAAGCATCAAAAGATGCTTTTTAGTAATTAAATTAATTCTGCAAACAATTTCAAAACTCTTATCATTTGTGCTGTGAATGACATTTCGTTATCATACCAACTAATTATTTTAACCATTTGTTTTCCATCTACATCAATAACTTTTGTTGATAAAGCATCAAATAATGTACCATATTGAATACCTATAACATCGCTTGATACGATTGGGTCTTCAGTATATCCAACTACATCAGATTGAGCAGCTGCTACTGCAGCATTAATCCCTTCAACTGTAACTGGTTTAGCAAGTTCAAGTACTAAATCAACTGCTGATCCTGTAATTACTGGGACACGTAAAGCCATTCCATCTAATTTTCCTTTTAATTGTGGTAAAACTAATCCAACTGCTGCTGCTGCGCCTGTTGATGTTGGTACAACATTAGCCGCTGCTGCTCTACCTCTTCTTGCTTTAATTCCTTTTGGATGAGGAACATCAAGTGTAGATTGATCATTAGTATAAGCGTGAATTGTAGTCATGAATCCTTTAACAATCCCAAAATTATCATCCAATACTTTAGCTATTGGAGCTAAACAGTTAGTAGTACATGAAGCAGCACTAATAACATTTTCTTTACCAGTCAATATATTTTCGTTCACACCGTAAACTACAGTAGGAACATTTCCTTTTGCAGGAGCCGAAATAACTACTTTTCTAGCGCCAGCAGTAATGTGTTTTGAAGCACCTTCTAAAGATGTAAATACACCTGTACATTCAAGAACTACATCTACTCCAAATTTTCCCCATGGTAAGTCTTCAGGGTTTCTTTCTGAGTACACAGGAATTTTAATACCTTCAACTACTAAATCTGTACCTTCAAATACAACTTTTTTCCCATATCTACCTTGTGAACTATCATATTTAAGCAAATATGCTAATTGTTCAGCATCTGTTAAATCATTGATAGCTACGACTTCATAATCTTGGTTTCCAAACATTAAACGAAAAGCAAGACGTCCGATTCTTCCGAATCCATTAATAGCAACTTTAACCGCCATATATTTATATCCTCCTATAATTTTTTTAAGACATATGTATTCTACACGAAAATGAGTTTTTTTTCAAACATCTTTGACGTTGTAAAAACGTTTTCAATGATAATTTCGCATAAAAAAAGAAAAAGGTAGAATTCTACCTTTAACATTATTACTCCATGTTCTTCGCAAAAGCTTTCTTTAAGCATTTTTCGTATTCACAATCTTCACCAGGTATATTGTATTCACAATCATCACAGCTTAGTAATTTTCTAAGCTCTCTTGGTATAAATGCACGGATTTCATCTTGATTATATCCAGTCTGCATGATTTGATCATTAATGATAATTGGTCTTTTTAAAACCGTTGGATTATCAATGATAAATTCAGCTAATTCAGAAAACTTCATTTCATCTGGTACAATATTAGATTCTTTAAATACTTTCGATCTAGTTGATATAATATCTTCAAATCCATTTTCTGAATATTTTAACATATTTATAATATCATTTCTGGTTAATCTAATACCGATAATATTCTTTTCGCGATATTTAATGTTGTTGCTTTCAAACCATCTCTTTGCTTTGCGACAAGAAGAGCAACTTGAACTAGTATAAAGCGTAACCATATTCATCACCACTTTCATAGATATTATATCATATCACGCTAAAAAAAGTGAAGAATATTTTATAAAACAATGATATAATAAATTAGACACTTTTTGGAGGTTTTCTATGAATTGGAATTTAACATATCTATACCCCACCATCAAAGACTGGGATGAAGGATACAATAAAACTGTTGAACTAGTTGAAAAACTACGTACATTTAAAGGTAAATTAGGTGAGTTTGAATCATTTAAAGAATATTTCTTATTACAGCTTAAATTTTCCGATATAGGATTAAGAACTTATCAATATGCATCATTACTATCTGATTTAAATAAAAAAGACGCAGAGAATTCTGCTAGACTTCAAAAAATACAAATCGTTTTTGCTAAGCTTAGGGAAGCTACTGCTTTCGAAGAACCTGAAATAATTGCTTTAGGCGAAAGAAATATTATGGAATTTATTGCTAAAGATAAATCATTGGATGAATTTAAATTTAACATTCAAAAATTATTTAGAAGGCAAAAACATATTTTGGATGACAAATCAGAATCTTTATTAGCTAATTATTCTAGTTTATCAAATGCAGGTAGATCTTTATATTCATCTTTAACTATAGCAGATATTGAACCAAGTGATATTATGTTAGACAATGGTGAAATAACAAGCATTACAAATTCAAATTATACAGCTTATATTCAAAAATCTGAATCTGAAAAAGAAAGAAAAGAGATTTTTGAAACTGTATTCGAATATTATGAATCTCATAAAAATATTTACGCTAATATTTATAAAGTTGTTTTAGATGCTGATTATGCACTTATGAAATCTAGAAACTACAGCTCTTGTTTAGAAAGTTACTTATTTAATAATGCTATACCTGTAGAGGTGTATCATTCTTTATGTAATGTAGCTAGAAACAACACTGAATATCTTAAAAAGTACCTCAGCATGAGAAAAAAACACTTAGGATTAAATGAAAATCATACTTATGACAGATTCTTACAATTAGCAAAAGACAACAAGGAATATTCATTTGAAGAAGCCAAAACTTTATTCTTTAGTTCTATTAAAAATTTTCCACAAGATTTTCAAGATAAAGCTCAAGACGTATTAAAAAATGGATTTGTAGATGTAGAAGAAAAATCTGGTAAGAGAACTGGCGCTTACTCAAGTTCAATGCCTAATTTACATCCATATATATTACTTAACTACTCTAAAACATTATCTGATGTCTTTACTGTAGCACATGAAGCTGGGCATTCAATTCACTCGATGTTTGCAGGTGATTCTCAACCTACTTCTTTACAAAAATATACTATCTTTGTTGCTGAAGTTGCTTCTACATTTAATGAGCATAATTTACTAGATTATATAATAAAAGAAAG
>JAGLYJ010000055.1 GCA_023132365.1 Mycoplasmatota bacterium | reverse complement strand
AACATAGTTATATGCTTCCATTTTCTTATTCATATCTCTGAATTTATTTACTAATTGCATTTTATCACCTCTAGTAATTATTATACACCATTAATATTATTTATATATTAATTAATGCTAATTTCTCCAGATACAGATCTGCTAGTTTTAATTTTAATTCTTTTGCTTTTATCTTTATTGTTAATGTCTATATCTCCAGATACAGATTTTAAAGATACTACTTCCGGATAGAATTCAGTACCTTTAAGGTCGCCTGATACAGTTTTTAAAGTGGCCTCAGCACATGTAGAATTAGTAATTTCTATATCTCCAGATACAGTATTCATATATACATCATTTTTACAAGTCAACCCCGATATTTCAATGTCACCACTGACAACTGAAGTGATAAAATCATCACAAGCTACATTTTTAACCTCTATATCACCGTTCACTGTAGTTACTTTGAAACTAATTGATTGAAGATTATTAATTTCTAAATCTCCATTTGTAGCTTGAAGTTCTACTTGATCAATACTCAACCCACCAACCTCTAAATCTCCATTGACAGTTTTTAACACAAGTTCATGAGCCTTTAATCTTTTTGGCAAATATATATTGAATTCTCCACCCTCGTCTCTGGAATAAAATCCTATATACTTGCCTTTAGGTCTTTCTATAGTAAGTTTGTTGTCAACAAATTCAACTTTATAGCGTTTAAACCCTCTTTTTCCAAAATATAGAACTTTAATTTCATTTGCTTCATGACTATAAAACTGAATATCTTCATTGATTAGTTTTATTGAAATATCATAGTTATCTTTAACATCGCCAAATGTTTTTTCTCCGGTTGGATCTTCTGAATCATTTTTATCAGAAATCTGTGATAATTCTTCTGCCAAATGTTTTGGATCACCAAATTTTTCTACTATTTCTTCATCAGTTAAACCTTCACTTATAGCTGAATTGATCATTTCTTCATGATCGGCTAATATTTCTTCAATTTCATCCTCATTTAAATTACATTTGTTCAATTCTTCTTCTAATTTTTTCATAAACTTCTTCATTCTTTTTTCCCCCTTTGTTTAATATAACATATACACCGCCAATAAATTGATCCCATTCATCTCTTAGGTTAATGTAATGCTCAAAACCTTTTTTAGTGATGCGATAATATTTTCTTGGCGCTCCTGAACTCGATTCCTTCAAATATGTAGTAAAATATCCTTCCTTAGTTAACCTTCTCAATATCGGATATATTGTATTATCGTTAACATTTAAATATTCAGATAAATTGTTGATTATCATATATCCATACATATCCTCTGGAACTAATTCTTTTAAAACACATAACTCAATTATGCCTCGTTTAAATTGTGAATTCATGTCTGCCTCCCAAGCGCATTATAACACAGTACTGTGTGTTACACAATACTTAAATTAAAAAATAACATGCTTGGCATGCTATTTATATTATTTGTATGCTTTTACTGCTTCGATAAATTTTTTAAATAGCGGATGAGGTTTGTCAGGCCTAGATAAGAATTCAGGGTGAAATTGGGTGCCAACAAAGAAAGGGTGGTTTTCAATTTCAATAATTTCACATAAGTTTTTTTCTGGATTTATACCAGAGAAAGTCATTCCATTTTCTTCAAAAATATTCTTGAATTTATTGTTGAACTCATAACGATGTCTATGTCTTTCTTGAATTCTAGTTCTATTATATGCTTTTTTAGCTATGCTTCCAGCAACTAAATCGCAGTTATATAGCCCCAATCTCAATGTGCCTCCCATATTAATGCCATGATATTGGTCTTCAAGAAAGTCTATAACATTATATATAGTTTCTTTTTCAAATTCTGTAGAGTTCGCGTGTGGTAACCCACAAACATTTCTAGCAAATTCTATTACTGAAAGCTGCATACCTAAACACAGCCCAAAGAATGGCACCTTGTTTTCTCTAGAGTATTTAATCGCTGAAATTTTCCCATCAATACCTCTAGGTCCAAATCCCCCAGGTACTAAAATACCATCGCATTCTTTCAAAAGTTCTTCAACATTTTCATCATTAACTAAACTAGAGTTAATCCATTCTATTTCAATGTCAACATCATTCACATAACCAGCATGTTTAAGTGCTTCATTCACAGAGAGATAAGCATCGTGTAGTGTAACATATTTTCCAACTAATCCAATCCTTACTTTTTCCTTTAGCCCTTTAATTCTCTTGATTAGGTCTTGAAACACAGATATATCACTCTCTATATTTTCAAGTTTTAAATGTTTACACACTAAATCATCTAAATTCTCATTCTTAAGATTGATCATTACTTCATAGAGAACATCTACATCTTTGCATTCTATTACTGCTTCCTTTTTAACATCGCAAAATAAAGCGATTTTTTCTCTAATGGCATTATCTATATTTTTATGCGTTCTAAGAATAATAACGTCAGGAATAATGCCTAACGATCTAAGTTCTTTTACGCTATGTTGAGTCGGTTTTGTTTTTAGTTCACCTGTAGTTTCAAGATAAGGTACTAATGTATTGTGAATATACATAGTATTAGAAAAGCCTATGTCTCGTCTCATTTGTCGAATTGATTCTAAAAAGGGTAATGATTCAATATCACCAACAGTCCCGCCAATCTCAGTAATTAAAACATCACAATCAGATTCTTTTGCTATATTCTGTAATCTAAGTTTAATTTCATTTGTTATATGAGGGATAACTTGAACTGTAGCGCCTAAATATTCTCCTTTTCTTTCTTTATCTATTACTGACTGGTAAATCTTTCCAGTTGTAACAGAGGAATCTCCAGATAAATTTTCATCAATAAATCTTTCATAGTGTCCTAAATCTAAATCTGTTTCGCCACCATCATCAGTTACAAAAACCTCTCCATGTTGATATGGAGACATTGTGCCTGGGTCAACGTTTATATAAGGATCAAATTTAAGCATAAATATCTTCAACCCTTTATTTTTAAGTAATCGTCCTAGAGACGCTGCTGCAATTCCTTTGCCAAGACTAGAAACAACTCCGCCTGTTACGAATATATATTTTGTATTTTTCATTAGTTCCTCCAAAAAAATAAAAAAAGATTCTCCGTTTGGAGAACCCATTTTGTGGCTCTTAATGATTATAACAAATAATTTGTAGATTTGCAATCTATAAATTATTAATCCTCGTACATTTGTTCGTAATCGTCCATATACTCATTATACTCTTCATCATCGAACTCTTCTTTTTCTTCAACCTCAAACTCTTTTACTTCTGCATTAAGGTCTTCTTTGATTTTTAAATCTTCTTCATCTTCAACATAGTCTTCATCGTCTTCTATAAATGCATCGTACTCAGTAGCATCTGCATCCGCAATGTCATCTTCGTTAAAATCTTCTTCATATTTGCTTTCAGTCTCTTCTTCGTCTTCTTCAACAACTTCTGGAATTGAATATTCATCATCAGCTTTTTCATCAAACAAACTTAACTCTTCTTCATAGTCTGGATACTCATCATAATAAGCTCCATCCTTATCCCATAAGTCAATTGTTTGTCTTCCTTTGATATCCCATTCGTCTTCGCCGACATAGATAAACTTAGCTGATGTAATAAAATCAGCATAAACTTGAGATATTATTGATGCTTTTTTTTCATCAGAAAGTGCTTTTTCCGCACAAATAATATCATATAATTCTGTAAATGTCATTGCTTTTCCGTTGTTTAATAGAACTTGATTAGCAAGTTCCATAAGTGACATGTTTTTTCTATCTGTCATTACTACCATCCATTCTGTATTTCCGAAGTTTTGGTTATATTATTATTAGTCTGTTTTATGCTTTACATATTATATATTAAACTTTAAAATAATACAAGTATGTTTTTTTAAAACTTCTGTGATTTATTTTCTAGAAATATTGATCATCATGTGAAAACTCATCTGATAACACGTTTATAGCCATATTATTACAGTGATCTCCGATTCTTTCTATATTAGACAGTATATCAACATAGAATCCGGCTTCGTTTTCTTTACATGCTTTATCATTTAATCTATTAATGTGATTTTTACGATATTTCTTCACTAGTTTATCAATCTTATCTTCTTTAGAATTTACTTCCAATGCAAGTTCTTTATTCATATCAAGAAAAGCATTTAAAGATTGATCAACTGAAACTCTAATCATTTGGAATAACTCTTCAATTTCTTTTTTGGATTCACCTTGAAGAATCATCTTTTTTTCGTGTCTTACTTCAAAGAATTCAAGTAAGTTATCTAAGTGATCTCCAATTCTTTCTATATCAGAAACTGTATCCATATTTTTAGCCACTAATTGAATATTGTCATAAGATAAATCTTGACCACCAATTTTAACTAAATAATTATTTATTTTATCTTCCATGGTATCCAACATTTCTTCACATTGATTAGCCATTTCTAGTTCTTTTGGATCTTTAGTAAATGCATAGTTGTAAGTGAACTCAAGCATGCCCCTTGCAACATTCCCCATATTAGTAATTGCATTTTTAGCATTAATTAAAGCTAAGTCTGGAGATCCTTTTAATAATGTGTTATCAAGTATGATTTCATCAATTTCAATATCACTCTTGCTCGGCAACATCTTAGTAACTAACCAAACCATCTGCTTAACAAAGAAATAGAATATAAACACAGTAATGAAATTAAATATCATATGTGTTAGAGATATGGTAAATTTGCTTTGAAGATATAATTCACCAATTAGGTTGCTTGCAGCCCAATCTATAAATGTATGAAATGGATTTAGTAAGATGAAAAACACTACTGTACCTATAGTATTAAACAAAACATGGACTAATGCGGTTCTTTTAGCTGCTGGAGTTCCACCAATTGATGCCATTACAGAAGTAACTGTTGTACCAATATTACTTCCTAAAACAATTGCTATTGCACCAATTAAAGGCATCTTTCCGGTTGCAAATAACTGTTGTAAAATACCAATTGTAGCTGATGATGACTGAATTACAGCGGTTGAAATAGCGCCCGTAATTACTCCTAGAATAGGCAGCTCTCCTACATTTTCAAGCATCAATATAAACGAATCTAACTGACTAAGCTGTTTTAAAGCGTCCCCCATGGTATCTAATCCGAAGAATAACATACCAAATCCGAGTATTGCTCTACCGTAATTCTTAACTTTTTTATTATTAATAAAGAATATCAACGCTGAACCAAGAAACATTATTGGCATTGCGTAAGATCCTATATCTAATGAAATTAATACAGATGTAAAGGTCGTTCCTATATTCGCTCCAAAAATAACTCCAACCGCTTGTGGCAGCGTCATTAATCCCGCTCTAACTAACCCCACAACTAAAGCACTTGTTGCTGAAGATGATTGAATTACTGCTGTAATAAAGATACCAACAAAAATTCCTTTTAAAGGTGTATTTGTAGTTTTTTCTAAAAATAATTTTAATCTAGATCCTGCAATTTTCTTTAATGCATCACTCATTAAGTTAATGCCATACAAGAAAATACCTAATCCACCAACAATTGCAAAAATTGTTAACTTCCAATCAATCTCAATTATATCTAAAAACATGTGCGGCATACAAGTCTCCTTTTTGTCAATATATAATCCAAAAACCGCCCTTATTATATCAAATCAAACAAAAAAAACAAGCAGGAAAATCAATTCTTGCTTTTTTTATACTCTTTTACTAATTCATCAGCATCTACTAATAGTTTTTCAACCGTTTCCCAGTCTCCTAAATTAGCACCACAAGCTAATCTATGCCCTCCACCATTATATTTATTGGCTAGCTTATCAATGGACGGAGCCCTTGATCTTAAACGTCCTCTAACAATATTATTTTCATACTCTGCAAATAACATCCATACTGGGCAATCATCTAACGTTGATAATTCATTAACTAATGATGTTCCTTCTTCTAATGAAATATCAAATTTTTCAAGTATTTCTGGTTTCATTTTAATATATGCTACACCATTGGGTGTTTTTTTAAAGTTTTGTAATACATAACCCTGTAATTTCATTAGGTTTTCAGATTTAATATCCAATTTACCGATTATCTCAGTAAAATCTAATCCGTAATCTATCAAGAATGCAACAGCTCTAAAGGTGTCTGCTGTAACAGAACGATATTTAAATCTTCCTGTGTCTGTTAAAATTCCTGTGTAAAGAGCCTTAGCGGCTGTCATGTTGATTTTTAACTCATCTTTATATCTTAGGTAGAACTCTAATATTATTTGCGCTGCGGCAGCTCTTGTTGTATCGACGTATTGAAAATCTCCATAATCAGAAACAGGTATATGGTGATCTATCTTAATTACATAATCTGCTAACTTAAATCTTTGGTCAGCTACTCTATCTCCAGATGCTGTATCTACACAAATAGATAGCGCTCCTTTGAAATAATCATCAGGAATATCGTCTACATCTCCAATAAATTTAACGTATTCAGCTATTTCTCCAACTACGTAAACCTCTTTCTTCGGAAAGGTTTCTTTGATTATTTCTTTTAACCCAAATGCTGCGCCATAACAATCGCCGTCTGGTCTTATATGTTTATGAATAATGATTCTATTATATTCTTTTATTTTTTCTAAAATGTGATCCATTTTCATTTATTTTCCTCCACTAAATTATCTAAATCCTTAATTAACTTATCTGCATCTTCCCAAGTGTTTAGAGTACATCCACAAGCGTTTAGATGTCCTCCTCCTCCATATTTCTTTGCAACGTTTAAAACCGTTAAATCTCTAGAACGTATTTCACAAATTATTTTATCAGTCTCTATATCCAAAGTAAAGTTAGCCCAAATAGGCACCTCTACCATTCCTGCCATTTGATTAACTAATCCTCTACTAACATAATTTGTATTTAAACTGAATTTTTCTAAAAAGTCTCTATCGTTTTTACGATATGCGACACCATTTTTTGTATATTGGACTAATTGGAAAAATTCATTTTTTATTTCTTTATTTCTTTTCGTATCTATATATATATCATTGTTAATTTCGCCAATATCAATTCCAGTTTCTAGCAGATAGGACGCCATTCTAAATGTCTTTGCAGTAGTGCTGTTGTACATAAATCTTCCGGTATCTCCAATAATCCCAATATACAAAGCTCTAGCGCTTTCTTTATTGATTGGAATTTTCCATTCGATAAGTAAATCTGTTATAATCTCAGAACAAGACGAAGCATCTTTAACTTGATATGCTAAATCATGTTCAATATCAGGATCATTTCTGTGATGATCGATTAATACTAACTTATCATAGGTTTCATAAACTTCACTATCCAACATTTGACT
>JAGLYJ010000054.1 GCA_023132365.1 Mycoplasmatota bacterium | reverse complement strand
TCGAATGAACGCTCATTTTCCTGTTCTAACTTTACTAGCAATGTATCTAACTGTTAATTCATTATATTTGTTCACATCAAATTTCTCAATAGTTTTTTCATTTGTGCCTGAATTAATCTTTAGGTATAGAGTCTTTGAAACTCTAACCATCATGAACACCCCAATAAGAGCGATTAATCCAGCTGCAGCGTATTTTGTATAGGGTAGATATGGTATTGACGCTGGCACTGGAATTTTACCCATATAGAGCATATAACCAGCAAATAAAGCGCCTGCAAATATTAAGAATCCAATTAAGCGAACCCAAATATTATACTTTATATACTCAATATAATATTCTAAACGATGAATTGAATTTAAATCAATCTCATTCATCCTTTTGTGTCTAGCTTTTTTACCTCTAGACAATACCATTCCTTTTGAAAATATAATTAATCTTTTTGTGGTAAGTAATATTTGGCAAGAATAACCTTTAGCATTTATTTTACGAAAATCTTTATATACTTTTTCGCCTCTATCCAAAGTAATATTCTTTAAAATATTCTTTTTCATAATATCGCCGCCCTATCTCATAGCACCATTTTACATTAAATCATATTTCTTTTCAACATCTAAAAAGAAAATCACAAAGTAACCTTATTTTACTTTATCTTTAAATACTTTCGTTAATTCGCCAAACAACATTGGAATAAATCCTAGTGATATAGCGATAACTGCTTCTTCAAACGTTAGTGCTTCAATAGAGAATATGTTTGCTAATGTTGGGACATATACAAGTAAAGCAAGAAGCGCTACCGACAAGAACACCGCGTAGTTAACTGCCTTATTTGCAAAAGGATTTGTTTGGAATAAGAATTTTGTCTCAGATCTAGCTGAATATGTTCTAAACAATTCTCCAAATACTACCGTTACAAAAATCATCGTTCTTGCTTGAACTGGAACACCAGTTGTAGCAAATGTTGTATCTAACACTAGTCCAATTTTAAAACTGATTAATGCAGCTATCATTAATCCAACCCCTTGAATAATAACCTTGGTAAGAGTTGGTTTGTTTAGTATTCTTTCTTTTGTATCTCTTGGCTTTTGATCCATAATATTTTTTTCGCCTTCTTCCATCCCAAGTGCAAAAGCAGGGAAAGAATCAGTCATTAAGTTAATCCATAACAAGTGAATTGCTAGTAGTGGAATAAATGTACCAAAGTATTTACTAAAAATCATAGCTACCAATATAATTAGTATTTCACCAATATTACATGAAACTAAATATATTGTAAATTTTCTAATATTACTATAAATAATTCTACCTTCTTCAACTGCAGAAACGATAGAAGCGAAATTGTCATCCGTTAAAATCATATTACTTGCTTCTTTAGAAACCTCAGTTCCTGTAATACCCATAGCAATACCGATCTCAGCTTGTTTCAATGCTGGAGAATCGTTAACCCCATCACCAGTCATAGCTACTACTTCGCCATTTTTCTGTAGAACCTCAACTATTCTGATTTTATCAGCTGGTGTGCTTCTTGCGAAAACATCACAAGTAAGAATAGCTTCTTCAAATTCTTCATCAGTCATATTTCTTGTATCTTCACCAGATAACGAAAGATGACCAGGTTTTAAAATGTTTAATTCAGTAGCAATAGCTTTAGCTGTTGTCAAATGATCTCCTGTAATCATCATTACTCTAATACCTGCCTGATGACATTTAGCAATTGCTTCTTTTGCTTCTAGTCTAGGAGGATCAATCATTGCCGCTAACCCTAAAAAGATTAAATCTTTTTCTAAATCATCTGCATCAGGAGTATCAGTAACGCTATATGCAAAACCTAAAACACGATAAGCATTTTTTGAATATTCTTCATTTTTATTAAGTATTGTTTTAATATCTTTTTTAGTAATTGCTCTTACTTCTCCGTCAATTAATATTCTATTACATTGATTAATTAGTTGATCACATGCACCTTTAGTCAATACTAAATTCTCATTATCAACTCTATTTATTGAAGTCATCATTTTTCTAGTTGAATCAAAAGTATATTCATTTAATTCCGGATATTTTTCATCTAAATCATTTAAAGAATATCCACCTTTTGCAGCTAAAACTAATAAAGCTCCTTCTGTTGGATCTCCTAAAACCTTATCTGCGCTTTCAATCTTAGCATCATTACATAATAAACATACTTGTAAAATTTTATTCAAACCATCTGTTAACTCACATTTTTTGCCTTTTAAAAGAACATCCCCTACTAAAGCATAACCATTTCCAGAAATATCATATTCATTAGTTAAATCAAATACTTTTCTAACAGTCATTTCGTTTTGAGTTAAAGTTCCGGTTTTATCAGAACAAATTACAGTTGCTTGACCTAGAGTTTCAACTGTAGCTAAGTTTTTAATAATAGCGTGTCTTTTAACCATTCTTTGCATACCTAAAGCTAAAACAACTGTTATTACAGCTGTAAGACCCTCTGGTATTGCAGCCACTGCCAATGCAATAGCGGTTAAAAATATATCAAATAATTCTTTTCCTTGTAGTAATCCTAATCCAAATACCACAAGAGAAACAACTATACAAATAATTCCAAGCATTTTAGCAAATTCGTCAATTGTTTTTTGAAGTGGAGTTTTTCCTTCTTCAACAGCATCTAACATTGTAGCGATTTTACCGATTTCGGTTTCCATACCGATGCTTGTAACTATTCCTTTACCTTTACCATAGGTAATTAAAGTAGACATGTAAATACTGTTTTCTCTATCAGCTAAAAGTGTATCTTCTTTTAAAACAATTGAAGCATCCTTTTCAACTGGCATTGATTCACCTGTTAAAGCAGATTCATCAGATCTTAGGTTAGTTGATTCAAGTAATCTAATATCAGCTGCTACATAATCTCCTGTTTCTAATAATACAATATCTCCAACAGTTAATTCACTTGATTTAACTCCTACTGGCTTTCCGTTTCTTATAACTTTAGCGTTAGGAGAACTCATTTTCTTTAATGCAGCAAGTGCATTACTTGCTCTTTGCTCTTGTACAACTCCTAATACAGAATTTAAGATAACAATTGCTAGAATAATCAATCCATCAACTAGCCCTTCACCCTCGATGATACCAAGAATAATAGAAATACCTGCCGCTATCAATAAGATGATAACTAAAAAGTCCTTAAACTGAGCTAAAAACATTTGCAATAATGTTTTCTTCTTTTTCTCTCTTAGTTCATTAAGACCATACTGCTCTTGTCTCTTTAATACTTCTTCAGTTGATAATCCTTGTTTTATAGATACGGACTGCTCATCCAGTATCTCCTTAGTTGTTTGTTTGTATTCGTTCATATATGTTCCTTTCGTTTATATAAAAAACTTATGCACAACTTAGTGCATAAGTCTCAATGTTAAAAATTAAGTCAGTTTATAATCATTATAATGCTTTAACCACGCACGAGTTAGCTGCTTCATTCTTCTAAATATTATACTATATTTTTTATAAAAATAAAGTATATATATATTATTTGCTAGCTTTTTTAAATTTTTCAGAAATCGGTTTGTAATGGTTAATAAGAAGTTCAAATGTTAAAGCCAATGCTATCAGCAATAATGTCCATGCAAATACTTCATCATATTGCAAATTCACTTTAGCTAAATATAACTCTGCCCCAATAGAATTTTTTGTTTGGCTTAAATATTCTGCCATTACTAAAACCTTAATTCCTAATCCTAGAGATTGAAGTAAAGCTGTTCTAATGTTTTTTGATATCAAAGGCAAATAGCAATGTCTTAATCCAGTAAAAAAATTATTATCTTCTAATTTATAAACATCAATTAGTTCTTTATCTATGCTAGTAATAGCTCCGTAAGTACTTTGATATATCAAAGGAAATAGCATTAGAAATGTAATAATATATGGTGTCAAAGAAAAACCAAACATTATCAATAATATTACGGTGATTGAAATAACTGGTATTGTTCTTAAAACCGTTACTACAGGATTAAGAAATACTGCAAAACCCTTTTTGAATCCCGCAATAATACCTAGTAAAAAACCAAACAATGAAGCGAATAAAAGCCCAACTAATAAACGTAATATTGTAAATAATATCACGCTTAAAGAATCCGCCTCTATAAAAATGTTTCCAAACGCTATCAATACTGCTCCTGGTTTAGGTAATAACAAATCATTGTTAACTATAGCTCCAAAAATAATCCATACTAAAAACAAAAAGAATATTGATAATATAGTAATACCGGTTTTTTTCAACTAAATCACCTATCTATTTATATTAGAAATAAAAATCATCATCAGGAAGTTGATCCCCAATTAAAACTCCATTCATTTCTAAAATAATATTAAAATAATCTTCTAAATCTTCTCTTATATCCTCTGCAGTTACAAATCCAATATTACTATTAGGAATCGCAGAACGTAGAACTGCTTCAGGAAAAGTATATTCTAATTCTACAGCTTTTGCAACAGTTGAATCTAAATCATTGTTAACTTTTTCAACAGAATTTTCTAAATCATCTAAGAAATTTCTAATTTGTCTGTCTGTAATTTCAGTTTTTACAAATACACCTGCTTGAGGGTAACTAGTTTCCCCTGTTATTTCTTGATATTCGGCTTGTAAATCAATTGTATTAAAATCGGGTACATTTAATGCTAGTATTGATAACAATGGTTCAGCTGACATAATAATTTTTGTATTATCGGCTATAAATTCTGCATTAGCTGTAGCTACTGCATCTACATAAGTTATTGTAGCGTTTATATTATTTTCTTCTAAAATATATCTAATTATAATATCTGATGTAGCATTCTGACCAAACACAACAATATCTTTTCCTTCTAATGACTCAATAGTAAAGTTATCTTCCATACTAACTAAATAATAGTTACCAAAGGTAATCGCTGCTATAAATTTATATTCAATTCCAGATGTATATAATTTCGCGCCAAGGTTTGTTGGTGCGAAAATAAAATCATGTGAACCTGATCCAAATGCGGCTACTAAAGGATCTGCTCCATTCACTATATCTACACTATAATTTTCACTATCATCCTGCATAAATAATTGAGAGAGTGCAGGTGCTCCATTTGGCGCCATTATTGTTAAAGGCTCTGAGTTAGAATTACATCCAACTAATCCTAAAGTTAATAATATAGCCAATAAAAACACTAATATTTTTTTCATTAATTATATCTCCTATATACATATACTAATACTACAAGTAGTACTGCAAATACATTATATAATAATTACTGCGGATTTAAAAATGATGTTATAATTTTTTTTCATCGTTAAAATCCGCAGTATCTTGTATTCAATTTTTGTGCTTAAAATTTTACATCATAAAAAGAACGTTTATTATAATGAGTGTGTAATAATTCATGTGACTTATGTTCATTTGGGTTGCCCAAGAAATCTTTATAAATCGCTTTTATTGTAGGATTTTCATGTGATTTTCTGAACTCAGTATTCTGATCTATATTGTATAGAACTTTAGCTCTAAGTTTTCTAACATCATATTTTTCTTGATTAATTGCAGAAACGATTGGTTGTCCACCACCATTAATACAACCACCAGTACATCCCATAAACTCAACAAAATGATATTGTTTATCAGTTGTCTTTAAGCTATTCATAAATTCCTTAATTGCTGCTCCGCCATGTACAACTGCAACATTTACATCCATACCAGCAACTTTATAAGTTGCTTCTTTGATATTATCTAAACCTCTTACTTCATTAAACTCAACTGGAGTAGAATGACCTTCTAAGATTTCAGTTACAGTTCTTAAAGCTGCTTCCATAACTCCTCCGGTGGCTCCAAAAATGTTTCCTGCGCCAGTATATTGTGCTAGTTCTCCGTAAGGTTTAATTGGATCTAAATCTCTGAAAGGAATATCTCTATGTCTAATGATTCTTGCAAATTCTCTTGTCGTTAATACAAGATCTACATCCTTGTATCCTTCTCTACCCATCTCTGGTCTATTTGCTTCAGCTTTTTTAGCTACACAAGGCATTATAGATAATGAGAAAATATCTTCTGGTTTCTTATTTAATTTTTTTGCATAATAAGTTTTGATTAATGCCCCAGCCATTTGTTGAGGTGATTTACAACTACTTAGATGTTCAATGTATTCTGGATAATATAGTTCTAAATAGTTAACCCATCCTGGTGAACAAGATGTAAACATTGGTAAAACTCCACCGTTTTGAACTCTATTAATAAATTCATTTCCTTCTTCTAAGATTGTTAAGTCAGCTGTAAAGTTTGTGTCCATAATTTCATGAATACCTAATTCATTTAAAGCCGCGAACATTTGACCTTCAACATTAGTTCCAATCTTATAACCAAATTCTTCTCCTAAAGCCGCCCTTACAGACGGAGCTACTTGAACAACGATAGTTTTTGATGTATCTCTTAATACTCTCTCTAAAACTTTAATTTCATCTTTTTCTCTAATCGCTCCCGTCGGACATGCTTGAATACATTTACCACAGTAAATACATCCTGCATCTTCTAGGTTATGAAATTGAGCTGGTCCGATATACGTTTTTGAACCACGATTACTGAAGTTTAAGATTCCTAACCCTGATAATTTTTCACAAGCAGATACGCATCTACCGCAAAGAACACATTTACTTGAATCAAGTAACATTGCATCACTTGTAGTATTCATTTTAATTTCTTTTTGATCGAATTTCTTTGCGTCTGAGAAATCATTATCTACATTAAATCTTCTTAATAAATCTAGGAATTCACAAGAGTTTTCTCTTGAGCACTTCCAGCATTCAAATTTATGATTACCAGCTAGTAATTCAAGATTGAATGATACGGCATCAAATACTTCTTTAGTATCAGTTTGAACTACCATTCCCTCGGTTACTTTTGTAGAACAAGCTGTTTTTAATCCATTTTGACCTTCTACATTAACAATACATATACGGCAATTTGATTCTTCATGGATTCCTTCTAAGAAACATAATCTCGGAACGCTAATGCCAATAGAATCTGCAGCTTTCATTATTGTATAACCTTCTGGTACAGATACTTTTTTATCATTAATAGTTAAATTTACTAAATTAGCCATTATATACCCTCCCAATTTTCAGGTTTTGTAGAAATAGCATTTACTGGGCAAGCAGTCTTACAAGCTCCACAACTAATACATACATCTAAATCGATAAAATGTTTTTCTTTAACTTTACCGCTTATTGCATCTACAGGACAGTTTCTAGCACATTTTGTACATCCAATACAGTTATCTAAAACTTTATAAGTTGTAAGTGATGAACACACACCAGCAGGACAAACTCTGTCAATTACATGTGCTTCATATTCTTTTCTAAAATGTTTAAGAGTTGATAATACTGGATTTGGTGCTGTTTGACCCAATCCACATAATGAAGAGTCCTTAATCATAATAGCGAGTCTCTCAAGGATATCAAGATCTTCCATCAATCCTTTTCCCTCGCATATTCTATTAAGAATGTCCAACATTCTTTTTGTGCCTTCTCGACATGGAGTACATTTTCCACATGATTCTTCAACAGTAAATTCTAAATAGAATCTAGCAACATCCACCATGCAATTATCTTCGT
>JAGLYJ010000053.1 GCA_023132365.1 Mycoplasmatota bacterium | reverse complement strand
AAATCGGCTTTTTGTTTGGACTAATAATATAACTTTTAAGAACTTTAATAATTCTAATCAGCAATACCGAATAAATAAAGATTTCAAAAGGGGTTTTGATTACCCTAATGGGCAGTTGTGGCCAAAAAGGAATTCCGTATAGATTACTTACCCAAATAGGAGTTAGAATTAAAGCCGTTACAGTTTGCAGAATAATAACGCTAAATATAATGCGGTGACTCTGATCACCTTCATTTCTATTTTTAATAACAAATACTAACGTTCCAACAATTCCAATTTCTCCTACTATTATTAATAAATATATGAAGAGTGGACTAAAACTCATGTTATCAGTTATTCTAGCTTCAATAGCTACAATAATATCATTTACATTAAATAATCCCCAAACACCTAAACCAATTAATAATAAAAGAAATACAAAATTTATATAATTGAATATTCTTCTGTTCTTTAATTTCATATTGTATATTAAACCAGGAACAACACCATACAAAATAGCATTCAATGTGAATCCCAAATAGAATGGTCCAGAAGGCGCTCCAAATATCCAAATATATATAAAATATCCTAATATATCTTGAATAATAGCAGCTGAAAACCCTATTTTAGGGCCTAGTACAATACTTATAATTATTAACGGTAGATACCCTATACCAAATCTTATGATAGTTGAATTTGGTGGATATGATATTGAAAGTAGTGATGATAAAATAATACCAATAGCAACTAATAGCCCCGCAAAGATAATATTTCTAAGATTTATATTTTTCATTTTTACCTCATAAACAAAAATCTATTGGTTCTTGATTTGTGCTTTCTAGAAAACTATTTATTTTACTGAATGGCTTTGAATCAAAAAAGCCTCTATAAGCAGATAACGGCGAAGGATGTACATTCTCAATTATTAAGTGTATATCATTGGTTATCAATTTCTTCTTACTTCTTGCAAAAGAACCCCATAAAACAAAAACTACAGGTATATTCTTTTTGTTTAACATCTTTATAATATTATCAGTAAAAGTCATCCAGCCGAATGTCTTATGAGACAACGGTTGGTTTTTTCTAACTGATAAAATTGCATTTAATAGTAAAACACCTGAATTTCCCCATTTTGATAAATCACCATGACTTGGAAAATCATAGCCTAAATCATGTTTATATTCTTTATATATATTAACCAGAGAAGGTGGTATAGCAACTCCGCTTGGTACAGAAAAAGCTAATCCCATTGCTTGACTCGGATTATGATATGGGTCTTGTCCTAATATCAAAACTTTTGTATCTTTATACGAAGATAATCTAAATGCATCAAAAACTTTCTCTATTGGCGGATAACAAACATATTGGTTGTAATCAGCAATTACTTTTTCTTTGCATTCAAGAAAATACTCTTTATTAAATTCTTCTTCTAAAATTTTATCCCAATCATTTCCTATCATAATTAAATTCGATGTGAACAGTCTTTTGCATTACAACCGCTACATTCTAAATCCTCACAATCTTCTGGTCTTTCTGTTTTTTCATTAATTACATATGTTACAACATAAATCACAATAATTAATACAATAATTCCAATTGCTATAAAGTATTTAGTCATTTATTTCACCAGCTCTGCCATGTTGTTAACAAATTCTAATAATTGTTGTACATGTTGATTTGCATCTTCTAAAGAAGTTCCTATTACTCCAGCATAGATTTTTAATTTAGGTTCAGTTCCTGAAGGTCTTAAAACAAACCAAGAATCATTAGCTAGAATATATTTAATAACATTAGATTTAGGCAAATCAATCTTCTCAGTCTCATCACCAATATATCTTTCTGATAATTCAAAGTCTTCTTTTACAAGAATTTTTACTCCTTGAATATCTTTAATGCTATTAGTTCTAAAAGCATTCATAATTCTAGCAATTCTTTCACTACCAGATTTACCTAACAAATGAATGTTTTTTAAACTTTCATAATAATATCCATACTCTTCATAGATATCTAATAGTTTTTCATAAATATCTTTGTTTTCTGTAAAGCGGTAAAAACTAGCTGCTTCAGATATTAATAACATTGCTTGAAGTGAATCTTTATCTCTAACAAAATCTTTAACAACATAACCATATGATTCTTCATAGCCAAATATAAATTCACGTTCATCAGTTTCTAAGTATCTTGCTTGTTCACCGATAAATTTGAATCCTGTTAAAGTAGAAATTACATCTAAGTTAAAACTTCTAGCTATTTTAGCTCCTAAATCTGAAGTAACAATAGTATTAAACACTACACCTTTTTTAGGTAAAATATTTAACTTTAATTTTTCATTTAATAGGTAATAAATCATTAAAGCGCCGGTTTGATTACCATTAATATATATATAATCATTTTTATGTAAAATTCCAATACCTAATCTATCAGCATCTGGATCAGTTGCTATTAATAAATCAGCTCCTATTTCTTCACCTAACTTTTGAGCTAATTTAAAAGCAGATTTTTCTTCAGGGTTAGGTAGGGCTACTGTAGAGAAGTTGGGATCGTTTATCATTTGTTCCTTAACTGGATAAACATCATAACCAGTTTCTGTTAATAGTCTTTCCCCTAAATATCCACTTGTACCATGAAGTGGCGTAAAAACTATTTTTAATGGTTTATTAATTTCTGGATAAATACTAACAGTTTTTACTGCGTCTAAATATGCTTTATCCATCGGTTCGCCCAAAATCACAACCATTTTATTATTTAATAACTCCTCATAATCAATAGTCTTTATACCAAATAAATCTTGAATGTTATTAACATAACCAACGATTTCATTAGCATATCTTGGAGTATACTGGCATCCAAATTCATCATATATTTTATAGCCATTATACATCGGTGGATTATGACTAGCAGTAATAACTATACCCGCTAATGCATTTGTTTCTCTAACTGCAAAACTAAGTTCTGGAGTGGGTCTTAAATCTTCAAATAAATATGATTTAATACCTTGCGCTCCTAAAACCATCGCTGACTCCTTAGCGAACTCACGTGACATTCTACGATTATCATGAGCAATAACAACCCCTCTTGATAATTCGCTTGTTTTGTAAGTTTTAATCAAATATGTAGCAAGCCCCATATTCGCTCTTCTTATTGTATAGATATTCAATCTATTGGTTCCAGCAGCAAGAATACCTCTCATTCCCCCAGTACCAAAAGAAAGATTTGTATAAAACATATCTTCTAAGTCTTTTTCTGACTTTTCTTCTAAATCGTTTCTAACAAAAGAATCTAAGTCTTTATAATTCAACCATTTTTTATATTCATCTTTCCACATAATAACATTCCTTTCATAGAAAATACTTTTGATATAAACCAAAAGTATTAAAGTATATAATCAATTACGTCTTCTTTTCTTGGTTTAGCATCTGGTCTATCTCCCGATGGATAACCAAAGCAAATAGATACATCATGGTCGTAATTTTCAGGTATCTTCAATAATCTATCGATATCATTTTTATCTGCATCATGATACATATATCTTGTTTGACCAATAATACATGATCCCAAGTTTAATGATTCAGCTGCAATTGACATGTTTTCAACAGCACACCCTGCATTAACTCTTGAATAGCCCCCCAGTTTTGAACTTAATATAACTACTACTGGAGCATGATGAAAAATATGGTGATTGGGATCTACTTCAATACCAATTTTTTCCATACCTTCAATTGTTAATTTGTTAATTTCTTCAATTCTTTCTTTGTTAGTGATAACTGTGAAATGCCATTTTTGTCGGTTTTTTGCAGTTGGAGCATAAATTCCACATTCTAATATCTTCTTTATTAGTTCTTCTGGAACTATCTTATTAGAATAAGCTCTAATACTCCTTCTTTTTAATATACAGTTAACAATCTCATCCATAAGAATCCTCCTGTAAATTATATTATAATATTCTTAATATCTATTACTCAAGAATATCGGTAAAAACAAAATCCACATCATACTTAATAAGTTTTTCAGCTAACTCCTTATCATTAACAACCCCAGCACTTACTTTTAATCCAATTAAATGCATATTCTTAACTAAATCTTCTGTAATGTGTTCAAATGAAACATTTAAATTGAATCCATTGTTTTTGCAAAAATCAAAATTATTGTCTGAAGCTTGATCTACATCAAAAAATATTTGATTATTTTCTACACGTTTAGCTATATATAACAACGATTTCTTATGCTTAGATATATAAATAACTTTCTTCATATCATAATATGTTTCAACATCCCTAAGGATAGCATCAATATTGTCATGTTTTAATCCTTCTTGGATTTTCATAAATGATATCTTTCTATAAGTTTTACATATAGCTAAGTAATCTGATAATTTTGGAATAAATAAATTGCTATCTAAATTTGTAGTTTTTCTATCAACCAAAGAAAATTTCTTCAGCTCATCATAATTAAAACTAGGAATATATAAATTTAAAAGTCCTAACCTTAGCAATGTGTCATCTTTAGTAACAACAATTTGATTGTCTCTTGAGACATTCAATTCACAACTTATTCCATAATAAGATCTATTTGAAGCTGCTAAAAAAGCAAAAATCGTATTTTCTGTCTCGATACCACTTAAACCTCTATTAGCAACCATACCTTTAAAATATTTATTGATTTTTATCGTATTCATATTTTCACGCCTTCTGATAATTATATATAATTATTTTACCACATTTAGTTATTTTCTGATTATCATTTTAAAAAAACATCTTTTTTGTTACAATAATAGTCGGGAGTTGATATTATGAATCTATCAGAACTAGGTTTTGATTACTCAAACCTAAATTCTTGTTTAATTAAACGTAAAAGTTACACTATTGCTTTTGTAAGTGCTATTTTAGCGTTAGTTTTCTTGCCGATTTTTATCGCTTTTCTAGTTATTTATCTTCTTAAAGCCCCCATAGATATTAACGATGTTATGACATATTTTGGAGAACCTGCATATCAACGGTTTTTTGTTATATTTTTATCAGCAATAGGAAGCATTTCAATTATTTTCTTAATTCTTACTTTAGTTAATATTTTTAAAAAACCCAAAACTTATATTGTAATCGATAAAGATAAAACAAATTTTGATACTTACTATTATATTCACAACTACAAAAAGAATGAACTCATATATATGACTAGTGAATATATGTTGGTTTATAATCAAAAATATAATAGTATGTTTGAAGAATCTAATAAAAAAATTATTGATGAAGTATTAAATAGATTTATTTTCTGGAAAAATTTTAATAAAGTTAATGATTATAAAATCAAACATAAAAAAAAGCGAACCGTTCTAACCTACAAACCAGATTCAAAGAGAAGTTATAGTAGTGGTTTAACTAAAACTTACTACTTCTCAAATCAAACTCATGTAGTACCAAATAAGGTTACTGAAATGACTAGTTACTCTGGTAGAGGTAGAAATAATATCCAAGGTTTTGTTACATATTACTTTGAAAATATTAACCGTAGACAACCTGTTGATATTCATCCTGAAATTAGAAAAAAATTAATCAGTTTTATTTGATTTAATAATTGAGAAAAAAGAAGTCATTAATTTGACTTCTTTTATTATTCAATACTATCCTTTGCTTTAATAAGCATCGAAATTCTTTTATAAATTAGTAGAACAATAACACTAATTATTACGCCTTTCATCAAATTAAATGGCACCGTAATCAGGAATATAAATGTAAACAGATTATTAACTGAACTATTTACACCTGAACCCATACCAATTAATACAGAGACATCAATTTTAAAGAAATATGCGTAAACTGGTAATAGTACAAAAGCATTTAGTGCGGCGCCTACTACCATAATCGAAATTGTACCGACAATCATACCTATTAGCGCATTCTTTCTCGTTTTATGCTTATGATAGATAATACTAGCTGGAACAACAAAAGACACTCCTATAAGGAAATTTGCAATTTCACCAACGCCCATTGTAATTGATCCGCCCTTGATAATTAATGCAATAATAATTTTGACCGCTTCTATTGCTACTCCAGCAATAGGACTAATTGCAAAAGCTCCAATTAAAACTGGAATTTCAGAGAAATCTAGCTTATAGATATCCGGTGGAGCAAATGGCACTATAATCTCAAAAGCTGGAAACATTAAAACTCCAGCAAAACTCGCAAGGATTGCGATAATAACTAGTTCTCTTGTCTTAAATTTTTTCATAAAAAACCTCCAATAAAAATACCTGCAAAAAATACAGGCTTTCATCAGAACATTGACTTCTTTCATCCAGACTCTACTGTCGGTTTAGGAATTACACCTAATCAGCCTAAGCTCGCGGACTTTACCGCCGGTTGGGAATCACACCCTGCCCTGAAGTATTTTTCACTCAAATTATAATTAAAATATCAAATAATGTCAATAGATATTAATGTTTTTTGCAACACATCTAACTAATGATCCATCTAATCCTTTTATTCTGAGTGGCATTGCTATTAAATCTACGGTTTTTGTTAGTTTATCTAGATTAGTTAAGTTTTCGATAATCAACATTCCATTTTCTAATAAATCTTTATGCATAACAAATAAATCACTATCAGCATATTCAGGTGATGGAATATCAATTCCAATGATTTCTATTCCCTTTTTCCTTAAAAATGGTACTATTTTTTTGTCAAATTTTGGATGATTATAATACTTGTCAGTATTTAAAAATTTAGACCAACCTAAATCTAAAATGATTATTGTATACCCTTCAATATAATTTTTTATAATATCATCTGAGTTAACAATTAAATTATCTATACTAGGTCTTATAACTAAAGCTTTACCAATTAGTTTATTGATATCTATAGCTTCAATTCCTTCTTCAACATCAAAAACATGTTTTTTAACATCCAAGTGAGTACCTACATGCATATTTGTATACAATCTCTTCATATTGTATCCATCAACATTAAATTTTTTCTCATCAACCACAGTAAAAGGGGTATCACCAGGATACAAAACGGTTTCTTCATCGATTAAAATTGTTAAATCTATCCACTTATTCATACTATCACCAACTCTATTATACCAAAAAATAAAAAGGTTGAGAAATCAACCTTTATTTTACTGGCTTTATATGCCAAATATTTTCTGCATATTCATTGATAGAGCGGTCAGAAGAGAAAACTCCACTTTTCGCTATATTAATGATTGCTTTTTTTGCCCATGATGATTTATCTTTATATGCTTCATTAGCCTTATCATGTGCTTCTTTATATTCTTGAAAATCTTTTAATACAAAATATGCATCTTTATAAACAAGATTATTGAATATATCTACAAATTCTTCTTTATCTACTTCTTCAAAGAATCCATTAACAAATTGTTCTAATAACATTCTAAGTTCAGAGTTATTATTATAAATATCTTGTGGATTATATCCTCCATTTTTAAAGATATCTGTAACTTCAGATGAGTTCATTCCAAAGATAAATATATTGTCATCACCTACAAGTTCGTCAATTTCAACATTAGCACCATCTAAAGTTCCTAGAGTAATCGCTCCATTCATCATGAATTTCATATTACCCGTACCGGATGCTTCCTTACCTGCAGTTGAAATTTGTTCAGATA
>JAGLYJ010000052.1 GCA_023132365.1 Mycoplasmatota bacterium | reverse complement strand
CAAGCAATACAAACTCCACCTTAGGATTATTAAGAATTTCAAATAATGATGGAATTAGTATTTCGAATCCTTTTTGTTCAACTATTCTAGTAACCATACCTAAAACAAAGTAATCCTCTCCAACACTTATTTTCATCTTGCTTTGGAGCTCTTCCTTGTTTCTAGGTTTAGCTTCAAAAACATTTACTAAATTATATCTTTCCTTGATTTCTAAGTCTAATTCTGGGGTCACACTGTCATCAAGTCCATTTAAGACTCCATAGAAATCACGATCTCTTTTATTAATTATATCAACTAAATTTTTCGAATAATACTCATACCTTAATTCGTCACGGTATGTCTCTGAAACTGTAGAAATTTTTGTGGAGTAGCTGAGCCCTGACTCCATAAAATTAAGCTTGGTATTTCCATAGCTTAATGGGCATTCTGTTTCTAACTTTCGGTAAATATCTAAATTATATTCACCTTGATATTCAATATTATGTATTGTCATAAGGGTTTTTATATCAATATTATTAGATTTTAATAAACAAGGTAATAATCCTACATGCCAATCATGAAGATGTATTATGTCTGGTTTCTGTTGCAAAGCATCTAAGAAAAATACGACAGCCTTTGAGAAAAATGCAAATCTATCTCCATCGTCTTCATAACCGTATACATTTTCACGATCAAAGAATTCATAGGATTCAATAAAATAGAAAATTGTATTTAAATTTGTAATTGAATATAAGTTTACTCGATATGATTTATCATCATATTTAATCTTATTAGCTGCGACTAATTCTAAAAGTAATTCATACTTCAACTTAATTTCAGGATATAGAGGTAGTATAACTTGAGATTTTACACCTAACATACTAAATTGAGTCGCTAAACTTCCAACAACATCTGCTAATCCCCCGGTTTTAATAAATGGGAAACATTCAGCTGCTACTTGTAAAACTGCTAAAGAATCATTGGAAACAACTACTTGTTTCTTTTCTGATATAAATAGTTTATCAATAGATCCTTCCACTACAGATGATTTTAATACTTGAGTTTCCTTGTCTAGAATAGAATATTCAACTTGTGAATTTTCTTTTATTCTACATTGATTCATAATAACTGAATTAAATACTTTTGCACCTTTTTCTATATATACTTTTCTACCAATTATTGAATTTGAAACTTCACCTTCGATAACTGCACCTGAAGCAATAATAGAATTTTGTACTTTAGCTGATTCTCCATACCTTGAAGGGGCTGACATTGTTTCTTTAGAAAATATAGGTTTATCTTTCTTGAACCATTCTTTTCTTACCGATTTAAATAGCATTTGCATATTTGCTTCATATAACTCTTTTGCAGAATTTATGTAGTAACATGTTCCTTCATAAATATAAGTATACTTCCTTAAATTTGGCGCATAATCAAAAACATCAGAAAGGTTTCTAAATTGAATTTGATCGTAGCTTTTTACATATTCCAACAACAAACGTTTTGATAATATATATGTTTTAATTCGCTTTTTATCTCTAGATAATACTTCTGTAATATCTGCTTTATTCATAAGGTGAGAATGTAAGAAAACATTATAATCTACATTCCATACTATATTAGCTGGAGAAACAATAATATATTCCTGATTAGATCTTTCAAAATACTCACTGTGTTCATACATCCTTTGAAAACTGATAGTATCCTCAAACGTCAAATTTAAACTTTTTGGAGGCAAAATGAATATACCATCATGCCTGCGGTTTAGATCCCATCTGTCACCTGAGCCAATATGATCAGCTAAAGAACGATAGTTCCCATAAGGAAATATCGAAACATTAGATATTTCTGAATTTTTACAATTAGATAAAGAAAAATCAATAAGTCTATACTTTGCACCAAAAGGCAAGGCTCCAGGAACTCTGTGTCTTGTAAGTTTAGAGAAATTTCCTTTGCTAGTAGCGTCGATTATCATAAATAGATTATTCATGTATCTCACCTACCTTTAGAAGATTATCCTCTGTAATCAGAGTAATTTCAATAGGGTCACAGTGATAGTTTTCAGGTATTATAAGCTTATGATTTACAATACAGTTCTTAATATGTGCATTATGGCTGATAACAGCGTTAGGTAAAACAACTGAATCAATCACCGAAGCCCCAGCTTCTACTACGGTTTCGTATGCAATTGTTGAATGTGTAATTTCACCATTAATTAAACACCCATCAGCTACAAGAGAATTAGTTACTTTTCCCTTTGATAGAATAACATGAGGATTCAAGTTTAATGATTTTGAATATGTTGGCAAATCCTTAGAAATATTTAGTTTTAAATAATCTGAATCATCAAGTAAATCCATATTAGCTTTATAAAGAGATTCAATTGTTCCCACATCTCTCCAATAACCATCAAATTTATATAGTGAAACAACCTTTTTTGCTTTTATGCTTTTAGGAATAATGTTTTTGCCAAAATCAATATCCCCATCGCTTGCTTTATCTAATATTTCTTCTAATGCATCAACTGAAAAGATGTATATGCCCATTGATGCAAGATTGCTTTTAGGGTTATTTGGTTTTTCTTCAAAACCCACTACTCTTGAATTTTCATCAACTTCTAAAATCCCAAATCTACATGTTTCTTCTAGAGGTACTTCTACGGCACTAATTGTAATTTCTGCATTATTATTTATATGGTGATTAAGCATTTTTTGATAATCCATCTTATATATGTGATCACCAGACAATATCAAAACATACTGTGCTTGATAACTTTTAATAAAATTAAAATACTGTTTTATAGCATGAGCCGTTCCTTTTTGCCATAGAATATTATCTCTTCTTGCATATGGGGTTAGGAAGCGAATTCCACCATCTAAAACATCTAAATCCCATGATGATCCACTACCAATATAATACATTAGATCAAATGGTTCATACTGTGTAACAATACCACAAACATCAATATAACTATTTGTTATATTACTTAAAGTAAAATCTATTAAACGATATTTCGCGCCAAAAGAAACCGCCGGTTTAGCTGTCTCTTTTGTTATATCTCCTAGTCTAGTTCCTTTTCCACCAACTAAAATCATTGAAATCATCGTTTTTCTCATATAATCTATCCTTTATATTTAAGTATTGTTATTGATAATGGTGCTACTTTAACTTCAATTGACTGACTAAATCCATGATTATCAAAATCCATTGAATTTAAATCGGCACCATTATATATATTTGATCCACCATAACAATCTTTGTCTGAATTCAATATTTCTTCATAACTTCCCTTTTTAGGTACACCTAAGAAAAATGAATCATATGAATTCGGAGTCATATTCAAAATAATAACTGCAAAATCTGAATCATCTTTTCCTTGACGAATGTATGAAAAAATTGATTGGACATGATTGGTTTGATCTATCCATCTAAATCCTCGATAATTGTGATCTAACTCATGTAAACACTTATGATAATTGTATACTTTTATCAAATCTCTGACAAACAAATTAGCTCTTTTATGTAATGGATATTCTAATAAGAACCAATCTAACTCTTCTTTATCTTTCCATTCATGCATCTGTGCAAATTCATCACCCATAAAAAGTAATTTCTTGCCAGGATGAGTAAATTGCAATCCTAATAAAACTCTATAATTAGCGAATTTCTGCCAATAGTCACCTGGCATCTTATCAACTAATGATTTCTTACCATGAACTACTTCATCATGAGAAAGAGGTAAAATAAATTTCTCTGAATATGTGTAAACAAGTCCAAATGTTATTAAATCATGGTGATACTTTCTATGTACTGGATCCTTTTCAAAATACTTAAGTGTATCATTCATCCAACCCATATTCCATTTGTAGTCAAAACCGATTCCACCATCTAGAACTCCAGTTGTAAGCATTGGGTATGCAGTTGAATCTTCTGCAAATAATAAAACAGAATGATCTCTTTCCTTAATTGCGTAAGATAAGTTTTTTAGAAATTCAATCGCTCCAAAATTAGTGCCTACATGCATATTTCCTAAGTAATAAATAATATTAGATACAGCATCAATTCTAAATCCATCTATATGAAAATATTCCATCCAAAAATATGCGCTCGATAACATAAATGACTTAGTTGTTCCACGACTCAAATCTAAGTTGACAGTACCCCAAACTTTGTTTTCTCTAATATTAATATCATCATATTCATAAAGTGGTTCTCCATCAAACATATATAACCCGTGATCGTCTTTACAGATATGTCCTGGAACCCAATCTAAAATAACTCCAATTCCCGCTTCGTGACATTTATCTATTAAATACATTAAGTCCTTTGGAACACCATATCTTGAAGTAGCTGAATAATACCCAGTTCCCTGGTAACCCCAAGATTCATCAAGAGGATGTTCAGCAATAGGCATTAATTCTATATGTGAAAAACCATGTTCGATAATATATGGTATCAATAAATCAACTAACTCATTGTATTTATGAAAAGAACCACCTGGTTTTGTCATCCATGAACCTAAGTGTAGTTCATAAACAGATAGTTTTTCTTCTAAGTGATTTCTATTTTTTCTAGATTGCACGTATTTTGAATCATGCCAATCATATCCATCAATATCATATACCTTTGATGATGTTTCAGGTCGTTCATCAGAAAAAAATGCATATGGATCTGCTTTAAAAATTGTTTGTCCATAAGAAGTAACAATACAGAATTTATAGCGAGTCCACTCGCCAATATTTGGTATAAATATCGAATATATTCCACAGTCATCTTCTTTATCTAAAACATGTGTCCTTGAATCCCAGTTGTTAAATTCTCCTACAAGCGAGACTATCCTAGCATGTGGTGCATATACCCTAAATTCAGTTCCTGTTATACTACCCGAACTATCCTTTATTAAATGAGCACCAAAATGTTTGTAGGCTTCTTTTAGTTTTCCTTCGTTATATAGAAATAAATCTGCACTATTCATTTTTTCCACGCTATTTCTCCATTCTTTGCTTTATTTTGCTATAATTATAACCTTTTCTCATTAAGTAACTTAATATATTATTGTATTCTTTTTGCTTATCTTTACTATATTTATTTTTTGCTTTCAAATAATCTTTTTCTAATGCATCATCTTCTTTAATAATATCAGCTATATTATTTTTAAGACTATTTACAACCTTATTAACTAATTCAAAACTATAACCTTTTTTTATAATAAATTGTTTAATATCTTGAACAGCTTTGATAGCTGATTTATTCTTTATAGATTTTAATTTCTTTTGATACAATGAAACAACGTTTGCTTCAATCTCTTTATTTGATAATGAAGTAATAATTGGTTGGTACAACTCTTCAGATATTTTCTTTCTACTAAGGTCATAAATAATTTTTTTTGGGCCTGTCATTTTAAACTCAAAAGCCTCATGTATATAATTATATGTATAGTTCTTGTCATCTAGAATCCGTGATTTTCTAAGTTTTTCAAGATAGTAGTTTTGGCGTTCTTGATAAACTTCTTTTTTATCTAAGAATTGCTTAATATCAAATGTACACCTTTGTTTATAAAGAGCATAATGTAGTACTTTTTGGTAAATCTCATCTCTTTTGAAAGATTCTTTGAATTGTGAGTATTGCTTTTTATCCAATTCCTTGCCTTTAACTAAACGATACTCTATCATTAAATCTTCAGAAACAAGAAACTCTTCATCTTTTTTAGAGCCATTAAAAACTATTAAATATTTTCTCTTATAATATTTAGATTCTATTATTTTATACATCATTATCATTCCTTATATTATTTAAAAATTCCAACTATTAAGTTTAACTATATTAAAACTAATAATTGGAATTTAGATTATGAATTCAGTTGTGTTAAATATGCTAAGATAAATCTGTCTAAGTCTCCATCCATTACTTTATCCCCATTACCAGTTTCTTCATTTGTTCTGTGGTCTTTAACCATTGTGTATGGATGAAAAACATATGATCTTATTTGCGAACCAAAAGCATTTAATTTATTATCTGAGAATGCTTCTTGTTCTGCGTGTTTCTTTTCTAGTTCAAGAATATATAATTTGCTTTTCAAAACTTTCATTGCAATTTCACGGTTCTGAATTTGGCTTCTTTCATTTTGGCATGTTACAACTGTTTTAGTAGGTAGATGTGTAATCCTAACTGCCGAGTCAGTGGTATTTACTCCTTGCCCACCCTTGCCGCTTGCGCGATATGTATCAATTCTTATATCAGATTCATCAATATCAATATTTATTGAAGCATCTGTTTCAGGGTAAACTTTTACAGAAGCAAATGAAGTATGTCTTCTACTAGACGAATCAAAAGGACTAATTCTTACTAATCGATGAACACCAGATTCGGCTTTCAAATATCCATAAGAATTTATTCCTTCAATTAATACAGTAGCTGATTTTAGCCCAGCTTCATCTCCATCTTGATAATCGATAACTTTAACTTTATAGTTTTTACGGTCAGCAAATCTTAGATACATTCTATATAACATCTGCGCCCAATCTTGAGACTCAGTTCCGCCAGCTCCAGGATGAAATTCTAAATAAGCATTTAGTCTATCATAAGGTTTATTTAGAAGAACTTTTATTGTAAATGCATCAGCGGATTTTGTGAATTCATTCGCAAGTGAAATTACATCAGATAAATCGAAGTTTTCATCCTCTTTAGCAAGTTCATTTGTTAATTCTAATGTTTCAAATATATCAATAATATTATCATAATCAGATATGATAGAATTTTCTTCATTCAAAACTGCAATTATTGATTGAGCCTTTTCTGTATCGCTCCAAAAGTCTGGAGCGAATGTTTTCGCTTCCAGATTTTTAGCTTCTATTCTATGTTTCCCAATATCAATTGTTGATACAAGTCTATCTAATTCTTTTTTAAGATTATAAAGAATAGATTGAAGCTCAATTTGAGTCATATTATCTCCTAGCTATCATTTTTTCCGTGACAATATTTATACTTCTTACCAGAACCACATGGACAAGGATCATTTCTTCCAACCCTTTTTTCAGCTGTTCTTGGTTTTCTCTTAACTGCTTGATCTTCTTTTCCTGAGAAAGTTCTTGTTGGTTTCGCAACTTGTACTCTTTCTGTATTCTGTCTAACTTGTGCTTTAAGAACAAATTTAGTTATATCATTTTGAATGTTTTGAATCATCGTTTCAAACATGGCAAATCCAATTTCTTGGTATTCCCTGAATGGATTATTTTGACCATAACTTTGTAAAGATACCGCTTGACGTAGTTCACTCATCGCATCAATATGTTGTACCCAGTATGTATCTACTACTCTAAGTGTGATTGCTTTAAGGAAGTCATTGAATACTTTATCTCCTGCTAAATCCTTCTTGGCTTGTGTATTTCTTTTAAATGATTCTAATACATACTCTAAAATATCGGTTTCTGTTTGAAGCAATTTATGATCAATACCGTCTCTAGGGAAGTATATTAGAAGATTCTTGTACATTGACTTAATATTTTCAAGATTTGAATTAACAACTCTTTTTAGAGATTCGTTAATCATACTGTTTGCGTAATCCTCAACTGAATCTAAGAATAATATATCTGTCCTTTGTTGGTAAATTATTTCTCTTTGTCTTCTATTAACTTCATCATATTGTAAAACGGTTTTACGTCTATCGAAGTTATTTCCTTCAATTTGTTTTTGAGCCCTTAATACCATTCTTGAAAACATTTTGTAATCAAGAGG
>JAGLYJ010000051.1 GCA_023132365.1 Mycoplasmatota bacterium | reverse complement strand
CTATTACTTGTGTCGTAATTGCTGGTTTAAGAAGTACTGTGTTTCCTCCAACTACTGCAGCACTTGTCATACCTGCAAGAATTGCTAGAGGGAAGTTCCATGGTGTAATTACTGCGGCTACACCAAGTGGAATATATTTAAATTCATTTCTTTCCATATTTCTTCTACTTAATGTTTCTTTATCAATTGTTTCTAGCTTCATCATTTGACGACCATAATACTCTAAGAAATCAATTGCTTCAGCAGTATCAGCGTCAGCTTCATCCCAAGGCTTTCCAGCTTCAAGTGTCATTAAAGCAGATAACTCATGTTTTTTTCTCTTCATAATATTAGCAGCTTTAAATAAAATATCAGCTCTAACTCTTGGATCTACCTTTTTCCAATATTCGAAAGTAGTAAGAGCTGTTTCCATTGCTAATTTAGCTTCTTTAAGAGTTGCTTGTGAAATTCTACCAATTACTTCACTATGTTTTGATGGATTAAGTGAAGTAATAAACTTGTCAGTGAAAATTCTTTCACCATTGATAATTAGTGGGTATTCCTCACCTAAGTATTTTCTTACCTTTGTTAATGCTTTTTGATAAAGATCAACATTCTCTTGTTTACTAAAATCTGTTAATAGTTCTGTTTTATAACTGTAAATTGCCATTGTATAAAACTCCCTTCTTATACTACTGATTTTTCGAAATCAGTTATTTCTTTATTATTAAAACGATTAATATGTAGTTCTTTTGTATAATCTTCTAAAGGTTTATTAAGAATCATTTGGGTTAATATCTCTCCAGTAATTGGAGCGAACATAAATCCATGACCAGAATAACCACAGGCTATATAAAAACCTGGTAACCCTTCAATATCTGAAATTATTGGTTGATGATCTGGACTATTGTTATATGAACCACCCCAGGTTCTTATAACTCTTAGTTTACCTACCTTAGGTAAGATATCACAAACCGTTTTTGCCATTTCATCTAAGAATTGCCAGCTAGATGATATATCATGATTAGGTAATGCATCTGGGTTAGACCTACCTATCAAGAATGATCCGTGTGGAACTTGTTGGCAATAAATATTCTTTGAAAAGCTCATTACCATTGGACCTTGTATATTAGTTGTTGGCTCTGTAACTAATATTTCATGATTTTCTGAAAAAACAGGAATTTCCACTCCAACCATATCACCGATTTCTTTAGCAAATCCACCAGCTGCATTAACTACTTTATTGGTTTCAAAAACTCGCTTATCTGTTATAACTTCTTCAATACGGTTGTTGTTAACTTTGATTTCTAATACTTTTTCATAAAAGTAGAAATCAACCCCAAGATTCTTAGCAGCCTTGTAATATGCTTCACTCATCAAGAATGGATTAACATGTCCATCAGTTTTACAAAAGCTTGCTGATGTAAAAGCTTTAGGATTTAAATGCGGCACAACTTTTAATGCTTCTTCAACACTTAAAAGTTTTGAAGGAATTCCAATTGAATTCTGCACTGCTACATTTTTTTTAAACACTTCATCTTCTTCTTTAGATGTTGAAAGTATTAAATATCCTTCTTGTTTAAATTCGATATCTTTCTTATAACCTAAAACTTCATTAGCGGTCATAAAAAACTCAATTGACTTCTTAGCTAGAATACAATTTAATTTTGTTCCCCATTGTTGTCTAACTCCTGCACCACATCTTCCAGTTGATCCACTAGTAATAAATAGTTCATCAATAACAACAATATTCTTAACACCATTTTTTGCTAAATTATAAGCTGTAGATAAACCACTTATCCCTGCACCTATAATAACTATATCTGCTTTAATCATTATCGTTACCTGCTATATCTTCTAAAACAACACCAGTAATTAACGGTCTTGTTTTATGAGTCTTAACATCTTCAATCTTTTTGCCTAAAAACTTAGCTATTTCTCTTTGCACTAGAATTGAACAAGTTTGCCCCTGACATGGACCCATTCCAACTCTTAATATTCTCTTAAGCTCTTCAAAGGTTGTATAACCGTCTTTAAGACAGTTATGAACATCTTCTAGAGTTACGTCTTCACAACGACAGATTATTATATCTTTTTTATTCATTCTGGGCACCTTATAGTAATAAATTCATATAGAAACTGTTTAGGGACGATTACAGTAATAATACAAGTTCTATCTGTATTCTTATTTTTTAATACACTTTTAATTAAGGCTTTACAAATTACCTCTCCATTACGGTTAACTCCGTGCCAAATACTTCCAACTTCTGGTAAAGGTAATTGTTCATAAGGAATTCTAAAGACTGCTTCTTCATTTTTAACATTAGCTATAATAATTGCAAGTCCTGGGCATGAATATACACATGAACCACAACCAGTACATTTATCAAAATCAATTCTTGGAATTTGATTAATGTCTTTACCTATTGTAATAGCGTCAAATGGGCAACTTGTAGCACATGGGTTACAAGGTATCTCTTGATAACATTCAATAATTGCTTTTGGTTTTACAGGTACTTCATCAGGAAATTTTGATTTTATCTGTTCTAAACTAGGAATCCCAGTATTTTTTATCATAATTCTTCACCTGCTTTTTGTAAACCCAATCTTATTTTAACACCACTTGGTCCTTGTCTTAAATTTTGAAGTTGATCTTTAAACTGTTTTTCTAATTCGTTAAACTTCTTATGACGATGTCCTAAATCTCTAGCAGCCATAAGTCCAGCGATTTTGCCTTCAACCATCGCGCTTGATGCTTCTTCAATTCCCGTAACATCACCACATGCGTAAACACGAGGCATCGATGTCTCATAATCAGGGGTTTTCTTAGGAATTAGTCCGCCTAATTCACTTATATATATCATATCTACTTCTGCCATAGATAATAATTGATGTAATGGAGTAAGACCAACTGAGATGCAAAGTGCATCACAGTTAATTATTTCTTCAGTTCCCTCAATGTATTGCCAATTCTCATCTAATTTAACAGTTTCAATTTTTTCTAATTGTTTATCACCAAATGCTTTTTTTACTGAGGTTTTGGTATATATTGGAACGCCAAGCCTAACAAGCTTAGCTGCGTGAACTAAATATCCACCAATATTAGAAGCAGCTTCAAGTAAAGCTTTCACTTTAACTCCAGCTTGAATTAATTGATAACTTACAATTAACCCGATATTTCCACTACCTACCATAACCACTTCATTACCTGGAACAATCCCATATAGGTTCATAAGTGTTTGTACAGCTCCAGCACCATAAATGCCTGGTAAATCATTGTTTTCAAAAGCAAGTACTTTTTCAGAAGCTCCTGTAGCTATAATAATAGCCTTTGCTTGATACTTAAAGTATTCATTTCCTTGATAGATTGTTAAGACATAGTCTTTATACATTCCAACAACAGTAGCTTCCTTAAGAATTTCTAATCGCTTCTCATAGTTTTTTAACTCGTCTATAAGGATTGATGCAATATCAATACCTCTTGTTTTTGCATATTCTTCTTTAGATCCAAAGAACTTATGAGTCTGTTTTGTTAATTGTCCACCTAGGATAGCAGCTCTTTCAATAATAGTGACAGTTAGCCCAGCTTCTAAAGCGACTTTAGCAGCTGATAACCCAGCAGGTCCAGCTCCAACAATAATAAGATCTCTTTTAACCATGAATAGTCACCTCATCTAGCTCTGATTCAACAACCATTCGATCTTTTAATGGTGTAATACAAGTTTTGACATTCAAAACACCATCAACTGTCATATTACATGATCCACAGTTTCCAATAGCACAATAAAAGCCTCTAGGGCGTTTCTTAATTAAACTATTAGAGTAATGCATAATATCATTATCATGTAATGCAGCAGCAATAGTATCGCCCTCATATCCAACTAAATCTCGTCCGTTAAATGTGAAATGTAATTTATTCTTTTTTTCAAAAGATAAAATCGGATGCTTTTCTATTCTCATTCCTTCACCACTCTCCAAATTATATTGTATCAAAAAGCGCTTACATTTAAAAGTAAAAATTCTATTTTTTTAACTTATTTTTTTAAAGAAATTTACCCCATGCTTTTTCAAGTAATTTTATTGCCATATCAAAATCTTTATTTTCTAAATGAGAATAACCTAAAACAATGATTTTTTCGCTCTGTTTTTTGCTTGGTTCTAAGCAATATTCATTGATTCCATTAACCCTTACACCCACTTGTTTAGCCATATTAACTAATTCACTTAATTCTACATCGGTATTTAATTTAATTAAGAAGTGTAAACCTGCTTCTTCGCCAATGATTTCTATCTTTTCATTAAGTTCAGAATTTTGAAATAATGATATTAAATAGTCCCTTTTATTCTTATATAATATCTTCATTCTATTCAAGTGTTTTTCGTATTCACCTGATTTCATAAATCTTTCAATTGTTAACTGTGTTATCATCGGCACAGAACATGTGAAATATGAAAAGAATTTATGATACCTATTCATTAATTCTTTAGGCAAAACCATGAAGCTGAGTCTTAGTGATGGCGCTAGTGATTTTGAAAAGGAATTCATATATATAACCTTATCAGCCTTATCAAGACCCTTCATAGCTGGTATCGGATTACCACTAAAACGAAATTCACTATCGTAATCATCTTCGATAATATAATGATTGTCATTTTTGTATGCCCAGTTTAGCAATTCAATTCTTCTGGCTATAGTAGTTACTATACCTTTAGGGAATTGGTGACTAGGAGTTACATGTATAACATCGACGTTACCAAACTGAGATAGGTCAACTCCCGAGTCATCAAGTCCTATAGTGCTTGCTGAAGCCCCGTAATCTAAGTAGATTCGATAGTTCTTTAAATACCCTGGTTCTTCTACCCCAAACACCTTATCTCGTCCTAGAAGCAATATAAGAAGCGAAATCAAGTATTCAGATCCTGAACCAATAACTATCGATTCAGGAGTAGTTTCTATCCCTCGGTATTCAAAGAGAAACTCTGTTATTCGTTCTCTTAATTCATAATAACCAGTATAATCCATATGGTTAATATGTTTATGATACTCATCTAAAAGAATATCTCTTTCAATTTTTGAAAGGACCGAATATGGAAAATGAAGGCTATCTACTTGATTAGTCTGAAAATCAACTAAGTATTTTGTCTTTATAGGCTTTCTTTTTATTAAAGTTTCAGTTTGAGACTTAGCACCGGTTTTTAATCTAATGTATGGCAGTACATAAAAACCTGATTTAGGCTTTGATTTTATATAACCTTCTGCCATCAATTGATTATAAGCCGATTCAACTGTGATTACACTTATTTTCAAATGACTTGCGAGTTTTCTTTTTGATGGTAGTTTCTCATTAGCTTTTAGCTCATTTTTATGAATCACATTCTTTATATGAATATATAATTGTTCATAAAGAGGAGTCTTACTGTTTGAATCAAAAAATAATGTTATCATGTTATCTCCAATCTGACCTTATTAATTTTTATTAAACTGAGCATTTATAACATACCAGATTAGCTGTATAATATAATAGAAGATATATTTTGTCAATAATTTGGAGGAAATAATATGAAAAACAATCGTTATGAATTAAACAAAGAATTAGCACAAATGTTAAAAGGTGGCGTTATTATGGACGTTACTAATGCAGAACAAGCAAAAATAGCTGAAGAAGCTGGTGCTTGTGCAGTTATGGCTTTAGAAAGAATTCCAGCTGATATTAGAGCTGCTGGTGGAGTTTCTAGGATGAGTGATCCAAAACTTATCAAGGAAATTCAAGCTGCTGTTTCTATTCCTGTTATGGCTAAAGTTAGAATTGGTCATTTTGTGGAAGCTCAAATATTAGAAGCATTAGAAATTGATTACATTGATGAATCAGAAGTATTATCACCAGCTGATGATATCTATCACATAAATAAAGAAAAATTCCAAGTCCCTTTCGTTTGTGGAGCTAAAAACTTAGGTGAAGCTTTAAGAAGAATCTCTGAAGGCGCTTCAATGATTAGAACCAAAGGAGAACCAGGAACTGGTGATGTTATTCAAGCTGTAGTACATATGAGATTAATCCAAGGTGAAATGAGAAATGTTATGTCTTTAAGAGAAGACGAACTTTTCCAAAAAGCAAAAGAACTTGAAGTCCCTATGGATTTATTAAGATTTGTTCATAAAAACGGAAGACTTCCAGTTGTAAACTTCGCAGCTGGTGGAATAGCTACCCCTGCAGACGCTGCGCTTATGATGCAACTTGGAGCTGAAGGTGTCTTTGTAGGCTCAGGAATCTTTAAATCAGGTAACCCTGCACACAGAGCTCAAGCTATTGTTAAAGCAGTAACCAACTTTAATGATTCTAAAATATTAGCTGAAGTAAGTGAAAACTTAGGTAAAGCAATGGTTGGTATTAACGAAGGCGAAATTAAAATCTTAATGAGAGAACGCGGTATCTAAAATGCAAATTGGTGTTTTAGCACTTCAAGGAGCTTTTTATGAACACATTAAAATGCTAAAAGCACTAAATGTTGAAGCTTTTGAAATCAGACAAAAAAAAGACTTAGATAAGCCAATGGATGGTATAATCCTCCCTGGAGGAGAATCAACAACAATGTATAAACTTCTTACCGATTTAGATATGTTTGAAGTTATAAAGAAAGAAATACAAGCAGGGCTACCAGTCTTTGGTACTTGCGCAGGTTTATTACTGCTAGCCAAAAAAGTAAATAACCATACTTCTTCTTACATCCAAACAATGGATATAGTAGCTAAGAAAAATGCTTATGGAAGACAGTTAGGTAGTTTTAATACTACCGGCAACTTTGCTGGAATAGATAATATGCCATTCGTGTTTATTAGAGCCCCATTTATTGAATCAGTAGGAAAAAATGTTGAAGTCTTATCTGTTATAGATAATATGATAGTGGCTGCTAAGGAAGATAATCAATTAGCAACTGCATTTCATCCAGAACTAACAGATGATTTAAGAATACATAAGTATTTTATTGAGATGGTCAGACAATATAATAAAAAGGCGATTTAATTTAATCGTCTTTTTTTTATTATGAACAAGAAATATCTAGGGATATGGTAGTTTTATGCATTAATTTAGCATTTTCCTATTAATATTATACATAATTTGATATTATAATAAGAAAAGAAAATAATGATGGAGGAAAAAATGGACAGATTAAAAAACTTATGGAAAACAATTACAGACCTTTTTGAAAACAATAGACGAGTATTTTGCCATTTAGCAACAAGAGCTTCATTTGGATTACTATTTTTTTTCGGATTGGTTTTCCCATTCTTTAAAGTAAAATATTTATTCTTAACAAATATAATTAATGCGTTCGATGTGTTTTTAGGTTGGATTTGGGTACTTGTATTTTTAGTGCTCCCTATAGCGGTTTTACTATTATCACTAACTAAAAAAGAAAAAAATGCTAAACAACTTTTTAAAGCAACAACTATATTTGCAATTATATTCTATATTTGGTTACTCTTAGTCTATATTGTTGCCGCAACTGATTCAACATTACCAACAGTAAATATTGGTTTTGGATTTTTCTTAACTACTTTAGCTTTAGCTGGTTTAGTTCTGTTAACTTGGAAACAAGAACTTATTATGAATTTTATCTACAAACTATTCAAAATACCTGAAGTTCAAGAAGTTGAATATGTTGAGGAAACTCCAGTAGAGAAAGCTCCAGTTACAGAAGAAAAAGTTTAAATAACATTTAAGACTTCAGTTAGTTTCTGAAGTCTTTTTTCATAAAAAAAAGCAGAAAAT
>JAGLYJ010000050.1 GCA_023132365.1 Mycoplasmatota bacterium | reverse complement strand
TAAATCAACAACAAAATAGTATTAATTAAGTAATTTTTCATTTTACAGCACAAATTCTTCCTTATATCAGTTATAATAATAAAATGCAGGAGCTTTTTAAAGTCATTTTTAGCTGCCTATTGACATAGTTATAAATATATTTTATAATATATATATAAGCAAATATATATTAAAGTTAATAATTTTAGAGACAAAATCGAACAAATCACAATGCCTTATCCCGAGTTCTTTTTTGTTTAGTTGAGGTGATTCAATTGTTAGGACAGAGAATAATACCAGCTATCCACAATCATAAGAAATTAAATTCCTTCTTAAACTCAAATTTAAAGTATGGTATTCTAATGAATTTTCAACTTGCTCAATTAGATGAATTGGTTAAGACAATGAAAAAGCATAACAAAAAAGTTTTAGTTCATTCTGAATTGATCAAGGGACTATCTAGTGATGAATTTGGAGCTATATATTTAATTCAATCTTTGAAAGTTGATGGTATTATATCAAGCAAAACAAAAGTTATTGATGTCTGCAAGAAAAGAGGAGTAATCGGAGTATATCGATTTTTCCTAAAAGATTCTTTATCTCTTGCTCAAAGTATTTCACTTGGGCAAAAATTAAAGCCAGACTTTGTTGAAATTTTACCTTCATACTGTTATAATCTTATTACAGACATAAAAGATAAGCTTAATTGCGAAGTATTAGTAGGTGGGCTTATTAAAAACCAAGATTTAGCTGAAAATTGTTTTGCTAATGGCGCATTAGCTTTAACAACTTCTGATGAATCCTTATGGAATACATATAAATAAAAAGTTAATATTATAGAGAGTTAAGAGCAAAAAAACATTTGACCGTTTTTTTGCTTTTTATTTTTTGTTATTAGAAGGAGATTACCATGTACGATTATATAGTAGTAGGTGCAGGCATAATAGGAAGTTTTATTGCAAGAGAATTATCAAAATATAATTTAAAAGCTCTTGTAGTTGAAAAAGAAAATGATGTGGCTAATGTTCAAACTTTAGCTAATAGTGCAATCCTGCATTCGGGACACAACCCTAAACCAAACACACTTAAATCTAAACTCTGTCTTCTTGGAAATAAGTTATACGATGAGGTTGAATCTGAATTAAGCATTCCAATATTAAGAACTGGCGCTTATGTTTTAGCACACAACAATGAAGAAGAGAAAAAATTAGATGATTTAGTGGTGACTACAAAGCAAAATGAAGTAACTGAATTTGAGTTTCTAAGTTTTGATGAAGCTGTAAAATATGAACCGAATTTAGCCAAAACTGTTACTAAAGTTTTGTCTTTACCTACGACTAGTGTTACTTATCCTTGGGAAGTTGCTTTTGCTTGTATGGAAAATGCAATCCTAAATGGGGTTGAATTCAGAAAGAACTCTGAAGTAACTAATATAACTAAAACTGATGATATATTTAAAATCACTATTAACAATACTGACATAGCTGAAGCAAAACACCTTATAAATGCAGCTGGTGTAAAAGCTGATGATATAGCAGAAATGATTGAAAGGAACGTTGAATATAAAATCACTCCTAGAATTGGTGAATATTTTGTGTTAGATAAAAGAGTTAAAGGATTCATAAACCATGTTCTTTATCCTTTGCCAACAAATTTAGGAAAAGGAGTTCTTTTAACTCCTCAAGTTCACGGCAATATATTGATTGGTCCTAACAGTAAATTTGTAGATGATAAAGATAGAGCTAATAATACTACTGATGGATTAAGATACGTAAAAGATAACGCTGTTCTACTTGCAGATAATTTGCCATTCAATGAAATTATTAGATCGTTTGCGGGTGTAAGATCCACTTCTAATCAAGAAGATTTCATTATTAGAGAATCAAATGAAGTATCGGGATTCTATCATGTAGCAGGTATTGATTCGCCTGGTTTAACTGCTGCTCCTGCTATTGCGAATTATTTATTAAATAAAATTATGATGGTTCATGAAAAGTATGATACAAAATGTAACTTCAATCCCAAAAGAGAAAAACTTCAAGAATTTCATACTTTACCTAATGATCAGCAAAATGAATTAATTAAACAAGATTCAAGCTATGCTAACATAATCTGCAAGTGTGAAAGAATTACTGAAAAAGAAGTTATAGATGCTATTAATGGACCGTTAGGGTCAAGTAGTATTAAAGGCATTAAAAAAAGAACTCGAGCTGGCGCTGGTTTATGTCAGGGTGGTTATTGTGAGGAAAAAGTATATAAATTAATAGCTAGAGAAACTAAATCATCTCCGTTAGATATAGTATATGATTCGCAAAAATCGAATCTATTTGTTTCAGAATCGAAGGTGAAAAAATGAAAAAAGAAATCATTGTGATTGGTGGCGGAGCTTCTGGGTTAGCTGCCGCTATATCTGCAAAAAAAGAAGGAAGAGATGTTTTACTAATTGAAAAAGAAGATAGATTAGGTGGAATCCTTAATCAATGTATCCATAATGGTTTCGGCTTACAAGTATTCAAAGAAGAGTATACTGGTCCAGAATATGCTGATAGGTATATTAACGAGTTTTATAAAAACAATATTGAATATTTATTAGATGCAACTGTAACTGATGTTATAAAAATAAAGGATGGCTTTGAAATTACTTTTTCTTCAAGAAAAACAGGAATCAAAAAAGTGAATACTAATGCAGTCATTATGTCTACTGGATGTTATGAAAGAACTAGAGGCTCTATTATAATTCCTGGTGACCGTCCTTACGGAGTTATAACGGCGGGTAGTGCACAAAGATATTTAAATATTGATGGATATATGGTTGGTAAAAACGTCTTCATTCTGGGTAGTGGCGATATTGGTTTAATTATGGCTAGAAGAATGCACCTTGAAGGCGCTAATGTTCTTGGCGTTGCTGAACTAATGCCATATTCAAATGGTTTAACAAGAAATATAGTTCAATGTCTAAATGACTTTGATATTCCCCTATTCTTATCTCATACTGTAACTCAAGTTAATGCTAACAAAAATCAAAGATTAGAATCAATAATCATTCAACAGGTTGATGAAAAATATAACCCAATTGAAGGCACTGAAAAGAATTTTAAAGTAGATACATTACTGTTGTCAATTGGTTTAATACCAGATATTACTCTTCTTGATAATCTAAATGTTGAAAAAGACTATAAAACAAAAAGTGTAAAAATTAATCAATCATATCAAACTAATGTTTCTGGGTTATTTATTTGTGGTAACTCTCTTCAAGTACATGACCTAGTAGACAATGTATCTTTAGAGAGTGAAAGGGCTGGTGTTTGCGCTAGTCAATATGTCCTATCACAAACCACAAAAGCTAATAAGAATGTGCGAGTTGTTGCAGGCAAAAATTTACTTTTTGTAACACCTCACTATGTAGACTTTTCAAGTGAGTCTTCTAAAATTGTATTTCAATTTAGATCAAAGATGAAAATAGAGAAATCAATGTTAAAAATATCTCAAGACAATAAATTAGTTAAAAACAAAAGAATAAATTTTGTTGTTCCAGCGGAGATGGAATCAATAACTTTAAATATCGAAAATTTCGATAGTTCAAATGACATTGTTCTTGATTTGGAGGTTTTATAATGACTAAATCATTTATATGTATTGTTTGCCCTAGGGGTTGTAGGGTTAATGTTGATGATAATATGAACATTACAGGCAACCAATGTAAAAGAGGAGAAAGCTATGTTCTAACAGAATTAACTGCTCCAAAAAGAATTATTACAACTACTGCTAGAACAGTATTTAAACAATTACCAAGGGTAAGTGTTAAAACTGACGTTCCAATACCTAAGGAATTAATTTATGACATCATGAACATCATAAATGGTGTTGTAGTTGACAAACCTATGGCAATTGGTGAAGTGTTAATTTCCAACATTCTTGATACCGGCTCAAATGTTATATTAACAAAATCATGTTTGAAATAGAGAGGTTAATAAATTGAATGAATATATTTTATCAATAGATCAAGGAACATACTAAAGCATTAAGAAAATGATAGTTGAAGCAACTAGAAATATTAAACTATTAAAATTAAGAATAGTTATGAACTTCAATCTCCTTATAACTAAAAAACAGCTAAGATTATTAATCATAACTGTTTTTTTTTATGAAATTGAGTTTTAGTTTTTTGTATATAAATATTTTTCCATTTCCTCTCGTGTAATCAAGGTTTGAAAATAATAACTACTAATAGTATGACTTCTACTGTAATCAATTAAACGATTAAATCTATCGTATACGTGGTTGGTAGATTGTATGCTTGGAGCATTTTTTGCTTCATTTAATAAATCAGCTAATCTCTGGTTAAGATTCACAGATTTTATAGTACGTCTTGATGTAATATTGTCTACTCCATAATACTCTTTTAAATGTTGGTACAAAGGATCATCTCCATTAAACTTTTCAAATATATTCGGAAAAATATAGAGAGGTAAGTAGTTTTCTAAAATCATTATTGGCTGATTATCACCAAAATACATTCTATTTATATATAGATATTCATTGCTTTTATCGCTATCAAACCCCATTTGTTTAACAGTTTCTTCATTTAGAAAAATTATCCTTTTCTCTATACATTCAATTGAAGGTTCTAATCCTAAAGAAATTATCACTTCGTAAATAGTTGTATTACGGTCGAAAAAATGATTACTTGATTCAAAAAATGATACAGAATATTGTCCATCTTTGCTTAGATGAATATACCTTTCTTTCTCAAGTTGATTATATGCACTTTTCACTAATTTCTCATTTATTATTAAAAATTCAGCTAAATCTTTTGGAGTAGGTAAAGCTGTGCGATAATATAATGTTTTATCTAGAATAAGAGATTTAATGCTTTTCTTTAGTTGAGTGTCATATTCAAGTGCAGATCTTCTATCTATTGTAATCAAATCTAATATATTAGATTGCATCTGCAATCACCTCGAATTCTGTAAAATCGCCAGGAAAATAACTGCACACATATCCAATAATATCGTCTGATTCATTAACTATTTGAGTCCTTACAAAAGATAATGCATCAGAAGTTTTAACATTTAACAAAAGCGCTTCAGCTGATGAAGCGTTTATAGCACGAAAAGTACTGTGTAAATGCTTGATTTTATAATCACATACATTTTCAATAAATTCATATAATTTGTTAAATTCATCATATTTCTTATTAAATTTAGGAAAATATTTATCAGGAAGATACACTTTTTGTAGTAAAACTGGATTTTGATATGATTTTACTAGTGTGATAATTAGATAACATTTCTCACCAGTATCAAGTTTCATATCTCTGTATATACCATGATCTTTACGGATTCTATCAAATAATATAATATCCTTTGTATAACCATCAGAAATATTTTCACCAGCATTATATGCTGTTAAAAAAGCATGCAAATCAGTGTGATTGATTTCTCTATTTGTTACATAAGTACCTTTTCCTTTAATTCTCTTTATCATACCATCCGTTATTAAAATCTCATATGCCATCTTTACAGCAGTATTGCTTATGCCAAATGATTCACATATCTCTTTTTCAGTTGGTAATTTATCATTGTATTTTAATAACCCCGAAACAATTGCTTCTGTTATAGAAGATGCGATTTGTTTATAAATTGAAGTTGTAATCAATTTATTAATATGAATGTATTCCATAATTCACCTCAAATATTTTTATATAAAGATAAATAACTGTCAAAGCAGTTACGTTCATAATATATATTATTATCCAGTTTTTAAACTGATAAATATTTTTATTGCTTATAATTTGCTTTTTCTATCTAGTACTTTAAGCACTGCATCAACTATATGATGTGCTTTTAAACCATATTTCTCCATTAAGAATTCTTTTTTCCCAACTTCTCCAAAATGATCCCTTGTTCCTATACGTTCCATAACCGTTGGATAATTTTCCACTAATGCTTCAGCCACAGCACTACCTAATCCATTAATAATATTATGATTTTCGGCAGTTACTACAGCACCGGTTCTTTTAGCTTCTTTAACGATTGCTTCAACATCTAAAGGTTTTACAGTATGGATGTTAACAACACTGACCGAAATTCCTTTTTTAGCTAAAATTGCTTCTGCATCTAGTGCTTCTTTTACTTCTATACCTGTTGCAAAAATTGATACATCTTTACCTTCTTTTATCACTTTTGCTTTTCCTAATTCAAAATCTTCTGATTCATCAAATATTGGATCAAAATCCTTACGCAATAAACGAATATATACTGGCCCATTATGATCCACTATCTGTGGAAATATTTTAGCAAGTTGAACTCCATCGACTGGTTCAAAAATAGTCATAGTAGGAATATTTCTCATTATACCAACATCTTCCAGTGACATATGAGTTCCGCCATTTAGTTGAGCCATTATTCCTGGATCAGAACCAACCATTTTTACATTTAATTTTGAATAAGCAACCGATAACGTTACTTGATCAAATACTCTTCTTGTAGCAAATGGTGTAAATGTATGTGTGAATGGTAATTTACCCATATTTGCAAGGCCAGCAGCTACACCAATCATATTAGCTTCAGCCACGCCTACATTAATAGCACGATTAGGATACTTCTTAAAAAACCTCTTAGTAGCTAAAGCTGTAGCTAAATCCGCTTCAACTATTACTAATTCAGGATGTGTTTCAGCATATTCCATTAATAAATCTACATATATATCTCTTAATGCTCTATTTTTTAATTCCATAATTAACCTAACCTTTCAATTGCTTCTCTAGCCATTTCTTCTGTTACTGGCATGTTATGAGATCCAACTTTACCTTCTGCAAATTCTGCACCTTTACCTTTGATAGTGTTAAGAATAATCATTGATGGTTTTCCTATTGCTTTTTTTGCTTCTAAAATAGCATCTCTAATAGCAATTACATCGTGCCCATCAATAACTTGTACATGCCAATTAAAAGCTTCCCATTTCTTATCCAATGGATCAATTCCATTAACATCTTCTACTGCTCCATCAATTTGCATTTTATTATAATCAGTGAATGCGATCAAGTGATCTAATTTTTGACTTCCAGAAAACATAGCCGCTTCCCATATTTGACCTTCTTGACTTTCTCCATCACCTATTACAGAGTAAATGTAATAAGGCGCTTTATCTATTTGCACAGCTGTAGCCATTCCAACAGACGCTGAGAATCCTTGACCAAGTGAACCTGTAGTCATATCAATTCCTGTAGTTCTGTTTTTGTCAGTGTGACTAGGCAAGTCAGTATTTGGTTGGTTAAGTGTACATAATTGATCCATTGGTATATAACCTTTTAATGCAAGAGTTGCATAAACTGCTGGTCCACCATGTCCTTTTGATAATACAAATCGATCACGATTTGATTTCTCAGGATTTTTTGGATCTATATCCATTTGGTCAAAGTATAAAACCGCTAATACATCAGCTATTGATAAGCTTCCACCAACATGTCCAACACCAAGTTTTCCTATACAACTCAGTGTATGTTTTCTAATTTCTTTTGCTTTTTCTTCTAAGTATGCTCTGTTTTTCATTATTTTCCTCCTAATATTTACAAACTTCTATATTAAGCATTTCAGCTAAAATTTCTAATTAGCGGTTAATTTCTGACTAATTACTAATTGAATAATACCATGTGAAATGCAATATTTCAAGCCTAATTTAATGTTTTTATACATAAATATATATCTTTTCTGTGTTTTTTCTTAAAAATGTGTGTTTTTTGATTTAATCCAAAAAAAAGAGGTTTTAACTCCCTGTCGAGCCAAACCCTCCTAGT
>JAGLYJ010000005.1 GCA_023132365.1 Mycoplasmatota bacterium | reverse complement strand
CTAAGAATGTTACTATATCTTGTATTAATGCATGAATTTCAGATGCATTAAATGGCATTTCAAATGGTACTTGTTCTTCTGGATAGTTCTCTTCAGAAGTATTTTCTGGTACATATTTCTCTTGTGGTCCTTGAACCATTTTAACAATTTCAGCGAGTAATGCAAATGAATCAGAAGGCATTTCACCTACCATATTTTGCATATCATCTAATAAAATTCCTATAACATCCGTTACCATATCTTCATTAGCAGTAATTCCTAAGAATTCTGAAATAAATAGTGGCATTACAAGGTTTTCTAATAACCATTCTTTTTCTGTTAACCAATTGTAAAGATTATTCGTCGCGCTGTCCCAACCCCAATATTCATTAATATAAAGAAATCTTTGAGTTTCAACTGCTGCCATAAATGCAACTGCTGTAGGTTCAGCTGATAGAATAGTATACAAATCAGCATTATACCACGAAGCAGGTTTATATATATTAAGTAATGTTTCAAATTCATCTATAAACTCTTGATTTTCAGGAGATTGAGCATCATAAATTGCTTGATAAGCAGCTAATGCATCAATATATTCTTGATCAACTACATCATACCATGCCAAATCTAATAGAGCTGATTCTAGAGCGAGTGCTTCACTTACTCCGATATACATTTCTAAATTAGCATACATATTAAAGTATGGATCAAGGTACATCATTGATTCTAAATATGTTTCCCAATAATCTAAAGCTTGAGTTTGTAATGAAGGATCTAATGCATCAATATATACTTGAATTGCTGCATTAATACTATCCATTTCTGCAGCATAACCATCTACAAGATCTTGGAAATAAACAATTTGTGCTTCAACAAAAGCAAGATGATCTTGGTACTCTTGGTCACCTACTGCATCGTCTCCCATTTTAAGTATTAAGATATCCATAAAGTAACCGATTAATTCATCTTCGGTAAATCCAAATGTTTCGATACCAACAACCCATTCTTGGATATCAGCAAATCCATTAAATCTAACTGGGCCAAAAATGTATTGGAAGATTGATGTTAATGTATAAAATAAATCTTCTTCGGTTGGTACACCGAATACAGTTAAATATCTTGTAATTGCTAATTCTATATTTGATTCACCCATTGTATAATCTAAGAACATATCTAGCATAGTTTCCTCATAAGCTTCATAAGGATCAGTTACATGTTCAAATCCCAATTCAAACCAAGTAGACATTGATTTAATTCTCGCAATTAAATCAAATAAATTTTCTACTTCTTCTGGACTAATATATGTAGGATGATAATCTTTTACAACGTAAGCCAAAGCTAATGTATCTGTAATAAATGTCATTACTTGCGCTTTTGTAGTAGCTACCAATGTAGCATCTGGATTGAATTCATTTGTAGCATCAAAATATATTTCTGTTAAGTATTGGAATATTTGAGGGATGTCTATACTACCATCACCTATAATAACTTCTGCTATTTGTACAACTTCAATAGCAAAATCAATTGGATTACCAAACATTTCAAAATCAAGATTGGCAATACTCATAATAGTTTCAGCTTTGTTCATATCTACTGATTGTATGAAACTAATTACTTGCCCTAATCCAAATTCAAAGTATTCAATATATCTGTCCATTACAACATCGATAACAGCTAACATAGCTACTCTTGACATTTCATCCATTCCTTGCAATGTAAACAATTCATCAAGGAAATCTAAAGCAACTACTTGTAAATTGTCAAAGTCTGCAGGTTGTAAAGTAGATTGAACTGCTAATAATAATTTTTCAAGATTACCAGCTAATCCAACTATATTTTCAGGAGTGATTAAATTCATAAATGGGAATCCTGGATTTTCTTCTTCAATACCTTTAACGAAATTTACACCCAAAGTTTCTACCATTACTTCCATAACCATTCCATAAACAAAATCAAACATTTCTTGATCCATTGCTAAAATAATTGCGTCCAACGCATCATAAACAGTATGCATTAAAGTTAAAGCATTAACTTCATTAGCAGGATCACCTAAATAATTAACAATTGCTTGATTTGTAGCTAGTCTTCCATATAAATCGTCTAGGTGTTCTAATCCCCCTTCAATTTGCCAGTAGTATGTTTCAATTTCATATTTATAGTCTAAATATCCATAAATATGATTATCATACTCATCATAGTAACCATAGAAACAATTCCAAACCATACTATCTATAGCGTTGCCATCGTTGTCTAGAGCATATAAAGGACTCCAATCGGCACCATCAAACATAGCTTGTTGATTTATAAATAATTCAAATCTATCTAGATGAGGTTCATATAATTGTTGCTCTTCTATAGGTAATGAACTCCATACACTGTTAAATTCTGCTTCTAAATCACTTACTATTTGTGGATCAATTTCAACATAAGTACGATGTGCAATATCTCTTAATAATTCAGTTAAATAATAGAATGTATCTCCATTCCAACCATCAGAATATTCATCCTCATACATGTTTTGATAGAAATCTTCTTCTAAGTCTCTTACATATATCATATTGCCAAAGAAATCTAGACACATAGTTGCTTCAGTTGTTGAAGCACAATATGCCTGTACATCAACCATAAATTGATCAAACTCATCTTCTAGATTACTTAACATCGCTTCTTGTTCAGCAATATTAGCTAATGTCCATGTAATATCTTCTTCAATATATCCTACATCATTTGTCATACCATTTAGCAAAGCACTATATAATATTGAAATAAGTCTATCTGAATCAAAACCTAATGTTTCAACATTGGCATACCATGTTTGTAATGCTTCAGCATCTCTAATTAATTGTAACTCAATAAATAATTGTTGAACTAATAACAATTCATTATATAATGCTTCTTCATTAGCCACTCCAAGAATAGTTGACATTTCTAATATAGTATCATCCATATCCTCATCTAAAGTACCAAATAATTGTTTTATTAGGCTAACCAGTAATTCGTGGTCAAATGTTAATAATGAAGTTTCATAATAAACAGCGTAAACTGTATAATCCATTTGCACATTATTAATTGACATATCCCAACCAATAAATGTGTATGACCATTCAATATCATCTGGTTTGGTTGGATCTGCAGGTGCTGTTGCATCAGATCCATAAGGCACTGTTTTAGTTCCTAAAACCGTTACTCCATCTTCATCCATAAATGTAACTGTATATTGATTTAGAACCCCATCATAAACAGGATAAATATCTAAATTACTATTTACATTCGTATAATTATTATTCCACTCTGCAAACGTATATGTAAATTGCATATCAGCTGCTTTAGGTGGATTTGGTGGTGGGGTTGCAGCACTACCAATAACTACAGATTCACTACTTATAAACATTCCTTCTGCATCATAAAAAGAAACAGTAAATTCCGTATTCAAAGGAACTGCGTTATATGTAGCTGTAGCTGTTAAATCACTAGTAATACTAGAAATATCTACATCCCAACCAATAAATTGGTATGCATTACTTCCATCAGAAACTTTAAATGGATTAGGAGGCGACATCGCTCCATCCCCATGATTAACAACTTGTTCTTCTATCAAAATGCCGTCTTCATCATTAAATGTTACCGTGTAAGTAAGTAACACTCTATCATATTCGGCTCTTACGGTTAGTTCACCTACTATATTTGAAAAGTCTACATTCCATCCTGTAAATGTATAAGTATACATCTCAGCATCTGCTTTTACAGGTGAGGTCGGAGCTATTGCTCCACTTCCGTATATTATTGTCTGTGTCTCTAAGATTGTGCCATCTTCATCTAAAAAGGCAACAGTATAGCTATTTAAAGTTTCACTATATATCGCAGTAACATTAGTATCATTCGTTATGTTACTAAATCCTACATCCCATCCTGTAAATGCATATGTATATTGAGCATCTGCAGGCTTGCTTGGGCTAGTAGGAGCTACTGCCGCATTACCTTCAAGAACTTGTTGTGTGTCTAAAATTGATGTCCCGTCTGAATCATAAAATACTACTGTATAATATATCTCAGCAGCTGTTGTTGTCTCTGTAGTTGTTGTCTCTGTAGTTGTTGTAACAGGTGCCGTTGTAACGGGTGCTGTAGTAATTACAGTTGTTTCCTGCGTTGTAGTTGTGATTGTAGTTGTAGTGGTAGTAGTTGTTGTATCATTACCGCCAAATAAATCACAGCTCGCTAGAAAAAAAGTAAACATAAGCAACATCAACATCGTAATTAGTTTGCGTCTCAAATTCTTCACTCTCCTTTTATATTTAATTATATTATATATTAATAACATACCATAAAGACTTTTAAAAATCTATAACATGTCTCTAATTAGCATTTATATTTGACGCTTTAAACAAGAAAACAGCCACCCTATTTGGGTAGCTGTTTTAGAATATCTAAATTATTAATCTACTGTTTCTACAGTAACTGCATCAGTTCCAGGATAACCCCAAACTGAATAGTAATTTTGGTTTAATACTTGTGAATTTACTTCCACAAAATTATTATCAATATCAAAAGCTTTGATGCTAGAATATGATACTGTGTATATATAGTTTTCAATCATAACAGCTCTTTCTATTGAATCATAATAAGCATAATTTCCTTCTTCTTGTTCTTCCATATGGCTTAACTTAGATAGTAGCTCTAAATCGCCATCATGCGTTATTTTAAATACATACAAACTTTGCGAGTATCCATAATAATCTTCAAAGTACTCATAAATTGGAACTGCTACATAAGTAAAGTCTTCATCTTCAGGAGTGAAGTAAACAAATGACTTGTGATCCCATTTAACATTTGTATATGAATATTCACCTTCAACTAAATATGTTTCCAAATTAATAGGAACATCTCCAGAAGTATTATATAGTGCAACCTTCACACCAGTGAATCTTGTACCCCATTCTTCAACAACGGCTTGCCTTCCTATTCCAATCATCAAGTCATCAGAGATTACATGTAAATAATCACTCACTCCTTCTTCTTCTAATTCTCCTAATATTACTGGGTTTTCTGGATCTGATAAATCTAATTTGTAAAGTGGATCTATTTGCTGGAATGTAACAACATAAGCTGTTTCATTTGAAAATCTAACTGAATATATTGTTTCTCCAGGTTTTCCTAACCCAGTTAAAACTGATAATTCGGTCATATCATCATCAGCTGTAGCATCTAAACAAAATAGAAAATTATCAATATTCCATTCCCAATTATCAGTTTCTAAATCAGTATAAGAATATCCAGTAGTAGCTATTCTAAATACTCCATCATATTCATCCATTGAAAATTGATTTAATGGTGATCCTTCAATTTCTCCTATTGCCTTATAAACTAATTCTCCATTTTCTATTTCAAACCTAACAACAAAAGTAGAATAACTTGATCTTTGAGTATCTTCATCATAAGACCATCTACTGATAATTGTATATAAATTATTTAAACTCATATACATTTGCCAAGTATTTCCTAGATATGCTTTAACATTAACTTCTTCATTACTCGTCACATCAAATGATGCTAAAACTAAGTAACCAAAAGATCCTACATCTCTAGGCATAAAGAAAATATTATCTGCAGATAATTCTTGTAAATCATTAGAAACTGCAGAATCCATGTATCTTGGTACATATAATTCTTCAGAGAAAGAATATCTAATCATATAGTTATCTAAAACGAGATACATTTGTTCATCAATCATTCTTGTATTAACTAGATGTGCAGAATCAAAATATAATTCTCGAAATAAAGTAACATCTAAAGTATCTTCAACATCTAAAACTATTACTTTTGTACCATATGAATAATCATAAGCTATACATGGATCATAGTAATAATCTTCGCTGCCACTTTCATCTAAAACATCGTCGTCACTTTCATCTGAAATTGCTGGTGCTGGTGCTGTTGTTGTAGTGTTTTTACAATCTTCTATTTGAATTTCTTGATATGAATATACATAAGATGTCAAGATTATTTTATTGTCATAAAGATACATATCATCTAAATATCCATATGAGTAAATATCTGCATTATCTTCCATAAATTCAAATTCGTAATCAATATTTAGGGTATCTGCATCTACTATAAAAAACTTGTTTCCTGAAAGAATATATATTTTATACCCATCAGTCAAAATCCTATCCGATTCTTGAACCCCATCAACTTGATTATTTGTTTTTGAATAATCTCTAGTTTCTGTAGTAGCATCTTCTTGAGAATCAAAATCCACTCCATCCATGGCGGTTGTTGTTAGCGCGCCCTCAGCTGTATAATAGTTATCATTTTCATCATCATAGTATTCAAGTAAATATTCCTTTAAATTATCGTAAGTACCAAAAGAACCGAAATTCTCTCCTGTTGGTGTTCCTTCAAGAGGGCTGGTCCCACAAGCTACCAAAGTGATAGCAAAAAAGCTAAATAATATAATCGTTAAAAACTTCTTCATTCCTTTCATAGATAATCCTCCTTTTTGGTTTCATAAGTATAAACAATTGAAGTATAACTTTTATTGGAATTAATTGAAATTATTCGGTTAATTTTAAGAATCAGTTAAAAAAGCTTCATCATTAAAACTCTTGTATAATTTTATTAAATTCCACATTTTCATCATAGATACTCCATATATTTTTCTTTACTTAAATTATAAATTTTTGATTCTTTTTCTCCAAAATCTTGTGTATTATATTTAAAATTTTTAATATACTTAAAATTACATTTTTCTATAACTCTGCGTGATTTATCGTTTTCAAAGAAATGAGATACTTTTATTTCTTTTAACTTTAAATCTATAAATGCATGCCTGATAACTCTTTTTACTGTTTCAGTCATTAATCCAATTCCTTCATAAGTAGTTGATAAAACATATCCAATTTCGTAGAAAACCTCATTTGTCTGACTATCAATTTTCTTATGCAATCCTACTGATCCAATTACTTTTTTATCTAGACGATGATATATTGCCCAAACTTCTTCTTTTTTAATAAATTTTTTGATAAAACTAATAGACACTTCTTTATTCTTGTGCGGCATCCAACCGGCATTAGGACCTACTGTTTCCATTTGGCAATATTCAAAGAAATCATCAATATCAGTTAATCTAAAAGTTCTAAGAATTAATCTATCAGTATCTAGGGTTTTCATTATATACACTCCGACACTATTAGCCCCTTGGATTGTATATCAAGGTGCTCTCTTGAATCTAAAATAATTGTTTTTGTATTAGCTATTGATTCCTCTAACAATTCTGTATAATCATATTTAGTTTCATAAAATTCTGACTGTTTTACCGTTGGTTTAATAACCGGTCTCTTTGGAACATAAACTGTACAACAATCTGAAAATGGTTTGATTGATATTTTTAATGTATCAATCTTAGTAGCTATCTTAACAATTTCCATTTTATCATAGGTAGATAATGGTCTAACTATAATAAGATTTGTAACATCTTGAATGGTAGACATACTCTCAATAGTTTGAGAAGCAACTTGCCCTATTGAATCGCCTGTAATCAAAACTTGACAATCATTTAGTTTCGCAACTTCAGTAGCGATGCGGTACATCATTCTTCTCATTATTGTAATTACATATGATTCGCTTGTATTAATAATTATTTGTTCATGTAATTTTTGAAATGGGACCATGTGAAGCTTGATTTTTAATTTAGGAGCATACCGCGCTAAAATCTCTGTTAAATCTATAACTTTTTGCGCAGATTCAATTGAAGTCATAGGCGTAGATTCATAATGAATACACTCAACTTCTAATCCCTTCTTCATTGCCAAATATGCACTAACAGGGGAATCAATTCCACCACTTAACATAACCATGCCTTTCCCGCCAATAGAAACTGGGAAACCACCCATGCCAGGTATTCTATTTGTATATAGGTATGTAGCATCCTTTCTTACTTCTACATTTAGAGTAAGTTCAGGGTTTCTTACATCAACCTTAAGATTATCAACATTTGATAGCACCATACCACTTAGTTTCTGTGATATTTCAATAGAAGTCAGAGGTAAATTCTTATTAGCTCTTTTAGTTTCTATTTTAAATGTTGTTAACCTCCCTTTAGTAAAATCATTAACTAATTCAATGCCTTTTTCTGCCATTACTGCAAAGTCATATTCACATTTAACAACTTTACTATATGATGAAATACCAGCTATAGTATCTAAAATATCAATAACTATATCTGCCTCAACATCATTTAATTTAATATAGACTAAATCATGCTGAAATTCAAAATCAACGTTCAGTTTATCTAGTTTAAATCTTATTTGATTATTTAGTTTTTGTTTAAAAATTGATTTGTTTTTTCCTTTTAATGTCAAATCACCATATCTTATCATTATATACTCGTACATAAATTACCTCGCAATACTGTAATTATTTTAACATATTTGTTGTTAATAGTATAAATTTAAATTATAATAATGGGTAAAAGGAGTCAATTCTATGAATGATTATACAGAATTAATAAATAATTCAAAATATTACTTAGACAAAAATCTAAGAATTATATCAAATCTTGCAAATCTAACCGCATATCTATTTCAATTTATTGACAAATTAAATTGGGTTGGCTTTTATCTTTGTGAGGATAGTGAATTATATCTTGGTCCCTTCCAAGGCAAACCTGCTTGCACCAACATAAGTATGGGTAAAGGTGTCTGTGGCACTAGTGCTTCAACCCGTAAAATATTAGTTGTTGATGATGTAAGTAAGTTTGATGGTCACATAACCTGTGACAGTGATTCTAAATCTGAAATTGTTATCCCGATTATATCTAAAGATGGTAATTTATTCGGGGTTTTAGATATTGATAGTCCTATAAAAAATCGCTTTGATAATGAGTTAAAAAATGCTTTAGAAACCATCACTAATCTTTTAGTTGACTTATTATAATGTATAAGTTATAATACCTTGTGCGCATGTAATAAGAAGCAGTTGTTCGATAATATTATAAGGTTTGATTATTCCAGAAGTAGGTTTGGTAGTACTGTTAACTGCTTAACAAGAAACCATCAAAATAATCAAAATATTGTATTATTAAACTCCTCAATTACTACGTAACATTTTAAAAGGAGGAAAATATATGTCAAGATTTACAGGTTCAAGCTGGAAAGTTAGTAGACGTTTAAATTACTCAATTTCTGAAAGCGGAAAAGAATTAAACAAACGCCCATTTCCACCAGGACAACACGGACAAAAAAGAAGAAAAATATCAGAATATGGTCTTCAATTACAAGAAAAGCAAAGAGTCCGTTTCACTTATGGTGTTAACGAAAAACAATTTAGAAAAACTTTCAATGAAGCTAAAAAAATGGCTGGTAAACAAGGTTCAAACTTCTTATTCTTATTAGAATCAAGATTAGACAACTTAGTATACAGAGCAGGTTTTGCAAGAACTAGACAACAAGCTAGACAATTAGTTAACCATGGTCACATCAGATTAGATGATAAAAAAGCTACAATTCCATCAATCAGAGTTAAACCAGGTCAAGTAATTTCTGTTAAAGAAAAATCTAAAGATTTAGTAATTATTAAAGCATCTTTAGAAGCTATAGTTGCTAGACAAGAGTACGTTGCTTTTGATGAAAACAAAAACCAAGCTACTTATACAAGATTACCTGAAAGAAGTGAAATCTTACCAGAAATTAAAGAAAACTTAATCGTTGAATTATACAACAAATAAGATTAAAAACAAAAGGACTACCAATTGGCAGTCCTTTTTTTATTATCAATCAGCGAACGGTGGTAATTTCACAACAATTACCTCTAAAACTTCATCATTATTGTTGATGACATTCATCTTTGTATGAAGGGGAATGTTTATTGCAGACCCTTAAGAGTACTTATGATATGGTTGATCTTCTAGTTTTAAAGAAACTGTTCCTCTAACAACTGTCATGTATAAATTCCCATTAGCATAATGCTCTGGTCTTCCCTCTCCTTTTTTGTCTACCTAGATTTTTTTAGTTTCTTATAAAAATCTTTTTCATATTTAAAATAATATATTGGTTTATAAATAATATATGGGATAAATAATATTAAATATAAAATAAGATTTACTGGCAAACTATAATTCATAATTAAGTGTACAAAAATTAATAAGTATGCAAAGTATGCAAAATTTTGGATTCTTTTCCAATTATAAAAAGAAAATTTCGCTCTTATCTTCTTAAATGATGTTATAAACAATGGAATCATTATTACATATGCAATTAACCCTACGAAATCAAATATCCCATCTATCCCACTGTTGAAGAACATGTCGATAAAGAATTTTATTGCATGTGGTGTAAGCACTATAAAACCTAGAATTGAGAGTTCAGCTCTAATTGAATATAGTTTCTTATATAGTGATTTTTTCTTAGGTAGAATCCCATTAATCATAACCACATAGAAAAATGCTAATCCTAAAAATCCTTTGTTGAATGCCATAGTAATCGGTATTTCACTAATAAAAAATGCTAATGCACTCACTATAGTAAATATTATATACAATATGGTATGGTTTTTCCTAATGCTTTTACTCAAAAAATATCCTGCTAATATTATTAATGCTATAAATGCTAAAGTAATCATTTGATGTCAACTCCTTCTTTTAATATATTAATTCTTGAACTAAATAGTTTTATACTTTGATCGTAACTATATTTTTGTTGAATAGACTTCATATAAGTCATCAAGTATATATTCATTATAAATTCTAAAAAATCAGACCAATCTTCCTTATTCATTTGAAAATTATCTTTGTACTTATTAAGCACTTCAAATATTGGTCTTTGTAATTCGTCACTTTGGTTGTGATACCCTAATTTATGCGTCAACATATATCTAAAGTTATGTTGAATCAATAACCTCTGGTTGTTATATAAAGATTCCTTAATATCATTTGTAAATATTTTAGTAAGAAAGCTAAAGAAATCTAACTCTTCTTCTTTTGAAATATTCCTAATACTCTGGATTCTCATATTTTGTAGAGACTTGATTACCGTTAAATAGTAATCTTCAATATTGACAAAATATGCATAAAAGGACCCCCTAGGTATTTTTGATTTTTCAACAATCATTTTTACATCAACATTTTCAAAGAAATGCTTCGAAAACAGAATTTTACCTGATTCCAAAATTCTATTCTGCTTTTCTTTAGAAATATTATTAAACGTGTTATTTGGCATTTAGCACCTCCTAGATGACACTGTGTCATCATTATACTAGGCTTTGATTTAGAAGTCAAATATATAGCATTAAAAAAGTCACTTTATCTAAAAGTGACTTTTGATATTTATAATATTACTTCTTTACAGCTGCATTAACCATATAAATAAATTTCTCAGGATCTAAAGACGCTCCACCAATAAGTGCTCCATCTATGTTTTCCTTAGCGATAATTTCATCTATATTTGCAGGTTTAACAGAACCACCATATTGGATTCTTATTTGATCAGCTACAACTAGCCCATACATTTCTTTGATTAGTTTTCTTATAAATGCACACGATTCTTCCGCTTGTTCAGCGGTAGCCGTTTTTCCTGTGCCTATCGCCCATATAGGTTCATACGCAAGAACAATATTTTCCATCTCAATTGCACTAATATCAGCAAAAGCACCCTTAATTTGTTTTGTTAAAACCTTATTAGTAAGATTGTTTTCTCTTTCCTCTAAATGTTCACCAACACAAACAATTGGTAATAATTCATTTCTTAAAGCTGCTTTTAATTTCTTGTTGACAGTCTCATCAGTTTCACCAAAAATATTTCTTCTTTCGCTGTGTCCAATAATAACGTAATCTACATTATATGATTTTAATAGCTGTCCAGAAATTTCTCCAGTATAAGCTCCTTGATCTTCATAACAAAGATTTTGAGCTCCTATTCTTAAATTCTGTCCTTGTCTTTTGATCAAACACCTCATCATAGGTGCTTGAGCACAAATTACAGAATCTACTAATTGGTTTGATGGCATTGATTCTGATACTTGATACATAAATTCTATAGCTTCATCTCTGGTTTTAAACATTTTCCAGTTTCCAGCAATAATTGGTTTTCTCATTTTTTTATCCTATCTTAATATATTTTCTATTTCTTGTACTGCTTTTTCAGCATCATTGCCTTTGGCAATTAATTGAACGTTTTCTCCGTGTGGAACTGCTAAACTCATTAATCCTAAAATTGATTTTGCATCAACCACTACATTTTGATAAACCAATTTCATATCTACATCTAATTTATTAGTAATCTGAACTAATTTATTAGCTAGTTGAGCATGAAGTCCCTTAGTGCTTGTTATAGTTATTGTTTTTTCCATCTTATGCATATCCTTTTAATGACCGCAATCGCAGCCAGCACCGCAAGCTCCATCTTCTAGGTCATCTAAAGAAACAACACCAGGAAGTTCTTTTCCTTCTAAAAACTCTAATGAAGCTCCACCACCAGTTGATATATGAGTAAATTTTTCTCTATATCCCATTTGAATAGCTGCAGCTGCAGAATCTCCACCACCGATTATAGTTCTTGCATCTTTTAGGTTAGCTAATGTTTCACAGATGTTTTTAGTTCCAGTAGCAAAGTTTTCAAATTCAAAAACTCCCATAGGTCCATTCCATACTACTGTTTTAGCACCTTTAAGTTCTTTTTTAAATAGTTTTATTGTTTTTGGACCAATATCTAGTCCCATTTCATTATCTTTCATACCTTTATAATTTGTAACTCTAAATGGAGCATCTTCTCTAAATTCTTTTGTTACAACTACATCTACCGGTAAAATAATTTTATCATTAGCGTTCTCTAGTATAGAAGTTGCTAAATCTAATTTATCATCTTCACAAATTGATGTTCCAATATTGTGACCAAGTGCTTTCATAAATGTATATGCCATTCCACCACCGATTAAAATCTTATCAGCTTTTTTTAGTAGATTTTCAATTACACCAATTTTATCAGACACTTTAGCTCCACCCAAGATTGCAACAAATGGTTTTTGTGGATTATCAACAGTATCACCAAAGTATTTTAACTCTTTTTCCATTAAATAACCTGCAGCAGATTCTAAGCAAGATGCAATACCAACATTAGAAGCATGGCTTCTATGTGCAGTTCCAAATGCATCATTAACAAACATATCTCCTAAGCTTGCCCAATAAGCACCTAATTCAGGATTATTTTTTGATTCTTTTTTTCCATCTAAGTCTTCATATCTTGTATTTTGTAACATTACTATTTCTGATTCTTTCATTTCATTGATAGCTTTTTCTAATTCCGGTCCTCTTGTATATGGTATGAAATTGACTTTCTTCTCTAGTAATTCTTCTAATCTTTTTGCTACTACTTCTAGAGAATTCTTTGCAATATCTTCTTCTTTTTTTATTCTTCCTAAATGAGATAATAAAATAACTTTCGCTTTTTCATCTGTTAAATAGTTAATTGTAGCTAATGCTTGCACTATTCTATTATCATCAGAAATTACTCCGTCAATAATTGGTACATTAAAATCAACTCTGACTAACACCTTTTTCCCAGCAACATTTAAATCTTCTAATGTTTTCTTTTTCATAAAGAAACCTCCTATTTATAATTACCATGAACATTATACTCGATATATCATATTATTTCCACTCAAATAATATAATGAAAGCACTTTCTATTACCTTAAATAATCTAATATCAGTCGACATTTTTCTAACTGCCTTACAAAGCTAGTTTTTTCATGTAGTTTCATAACATGATAATCTAAAAATGTGATGATAACAATGTTTTTAGAAAATTCATATTTTATGATTGAGAAGAAATTTATATAGAGACTCCTATCTAATCGATAACTCTTTATACACATCAGCATTGTTTCTTCATCTATATATATTGGCACCTTTGCTTTAAAGCCTAGAGCTCTCTTTGTGGTAATCTCTAAGGTGTTGATGTTATTAAATTTTATTTTTAATAACTTATTAATATACTTTTTAAAAGGCATATCAAGTATATACACACTGCTTCCTATTGATAGATATAATTTATTATCGATTGTTTTTTTAACATAATTAAGCATTTTTATCACCATAAATAATATACCATAAATCATTGAAATTAATATTGAAAAAAACCACCAAAATTGGTGGTTTTAAGTAGAATATTTAATTGTTTATTCTAAAATTAATCTTTCTTCAGATTCAGAATCGAAGAAATGAGATTTTGACATGTCGATAGATAATACAATTTTATCGCCAATATTTAAATCAGCTCTTGCATTTACTTTAGCAACAATATTATGACCAGCAATACTAATATGAATATTAGTTTCTGCACCTAATAACTCAGCTACATCAACAGTAAATTCTGCTTTTGCATCTTTATACAACTCTAGAGATCTTTCGTCATCATGAATGTTTTCAGGTCTGAATCCAAATACTATTTCTTTATTAATATATTTTTTATCTTTTAACATCTTTATATGTTTTTCATCTACTTTTAATTTAATAGATTCGCAGTTGAAATATCCTTCTTTATCGACTTTACCAGTTAAGAAGTTCATTGCAGGTGTACCAATAAATCCACCAACAAATATGTTATTAGGATTGTCGTAAATGTCTTTTGGCGCTCCTATTTGATGAATTCTACCATCTTTCATAACAACAATTCTAGATGCCATAGTCATTGCTTCAATTTGGTCATGAGTAACATAAATTGTTGTAGTTTTTAATCTCTTATGCAATTTAATTAACTCAGCTCTCATGGCAACTCTCAATTTTGCATCAAGATTTGATAATGGTTCATCCATCAAGAATACTTTCGCATCCCTAACAATTGCTCTACCCAACGCAACTCTTTGACGTTGTCCACCAGACAATGCTTTAGGTTTTCTATCAAGATATCCTGTTAAACCTAAAATATCAGCTGCGTTATCAACACGTTTTCTAATTTCATCTTTAGGCATTTTCCTTAATTTTAGTCCAAATGCCATATTATCATAAACAGTCATATGAGGGTACAATGCATACGATTGGAAAACCATCGCAATATTTCTGTCTTTAGGAGAAACATCATTCACTAATGTATCATCAATAAATAATTCTCCAGCTGTAATTTCCTCTAAACCAGCAACCATTCTTAATGTAGTAGATTTACCACATCCAGATGGTCCAACAAACACGATAAATTCTTGGTGTTTTACTTCTAAAGAAAAGTCAAAAACAGCTTGAACTCCGTTGTCATAAACTTTATCTAATCCTTTGAAACTTAAAGTAGCCATAAAAATCCTCCTATAGTATAGTCTTACTAATATTTTTATTCTCCTATATTATACAAAAAAAAAGAAGAGAATTGTATATGCAAACTGCACAAATTCTCTTCATATATATATACAATATGCACAAATTACCTCTTAAACAAAAGATATATAGCTATTGCACCCTTAAATTTACGTACATCTATTTCAGTTTTATTAATAAAGTTATCTAATCTATAGTTCAAAGTGTTGCGATGCATGTACAGTGTTTTAGCTGTTTTACTTGCGTTCATATTTGAATTAATGAATCCCAAAATAGTATCAATTGTCTCAGAACTAAAACGATTAAAATAGTAATCCCTTAGTTTTGCAATTAGTACCGCTTCATTCAATAACACAATGGCTGGAAGAAAAGTTTCGATAGTATATATTCCTGGATTTAAAATCGGCAAAACCTCTAAAACTTCATTTATTCTAAAATCAAATTTGACTGGAGATATAAAAGCAATAAAATCCTGATAAAGTTCCTCAATAGCTATTTTTCTAGCTTTTACAAAAATCTCTGGATCAATATCTTTTTCATAGATAATTTCTACATAACCATCCAGTAGTTTATTTACATCAAACTCTCTATACGTTTCTAAAAAAGAAATAACTTCATTTCCATTATTTCCCTTTATATATAAATAAGCTTTTCTCAAATCTTCCAAATTAGATAATCTCCTTCATAGTCAACATCCCATACATTCATTACTAACATTATAACAATAATGCTGCTATATGTCTTTATCAATTGCAATTATTATTTTTTTACAGTTTCACACCCAGTAATTATTCAATATTACTTATTTCATTAAAAAAGAACTGCAGTTTTGCAGTTCTAATTCTAAATTGATTAAGATTTTATAAACTGTTCCACATCCAAAACAAAGATTGTAGCTCCGCCTACTTGAACTTCTACAGGTGTCGATGAAAAGATTCCAAATTCACTAGATATTGCATTCGGAACTAGTTTTGTTCTTCTTCTTGAAGTCTCTGATATAACTTCAATACACTTATCCATCATTTCATCTTGAACCCCAACTATCATAGTTGTGTTCCCACTCATTAAGAATCCACCAGTAGTCGCAAGCTTTGTTACAAAGAAATTTTCTTTGATTAAGCTCTTGATAACTTTATTAGCATCTTCATTAGATACTATTGCCATAACCAGCTTCATGTTAACACCACCTTTGTTATATTTTAACATATATTTTTTCTATTTGCAAAATGCATCAATAAAAGAAAAGATATATAGATAGCTCTATCTTAGAAATAAAACCCACTAAAAAAGTTAATGCTTTAGTGGGTTTATATATTTATCCAATTGATCCTGTCATTTCTAATTTTATCAGTTGATTTAATTCAACTGCATATTCCATAGGTAATTCTCTAGCAAAAGGTTCTATGAAGCCCATGATAATCATTTCCTTAGATTCATCTTCTGTTAACCCTCTACTCATTAGATAGAATAATTGATCTTCACTAACTTTTGAAACTGTTGCTTCATGTTCTATTTGACCTTTAAAATTCTTAACTATATTTGTAGGGATTGTATCTGAACTTGATTCGCGATCAACTAAAATTGTATCACATTCTATTTTTGCCCTAGCGCCTTTAGCATTTTTTCCTTGAGATACTAATCCTCTGTAATTAACTTTTCCACCTTTTGCAGCTATTGATTTGGATACAATTTTGCTTGTAGTATAATCACCTAAATGAATCATTTTACTACCTGTATCTTGATATTGCCCTTTTCCTGCAAAAGCAATTGTAATAGTAGTTCCTTTTGCATGTTCTCCCTTTAAGACACATGCTGGATACTTCATATTTAATCTTGACCCAATATTTCCGTCAATCCACTCCATATGTCCATATCTTTCAACGATAGCTCTTTTTGTTACTAGATTGACAATGTTAGTAGACCAGTTTTGAACTGTTGAATATCTACAATTAGCATGATCTTTAACATAGATTTCAACTACAGCAGCGTGCAAGGAATCATTAGAATATATTGGTGCTGTACATCCCTCAACATAGTTAAGTGACGCTGCATCATCAACAATTATTAATGTCCTTTCAAATTGACCCATTTTCTCTGTATTAATCCTAAAGTAAGATTGTAATGGTTTCTCTACTTTTACATTCTTAGGAACATAGATGAATGATCCACCACTCCAAACAGCTGTATTTAAAGCCGCGTATTTATTATCCAAATAACTAACAGCTTTAGTAAAATATTTTTTAAATATCTCTGGATGCTCTTTTAATGCAGAATCTGTATCTAAAAATATAACTCCTAAATCTGTTAATTCTTTAATTGTACTATGGTAAACTGCCTCAGAGTCAAATTGAGTTGTAACTCCGGCTAAATACTTCTGTTCAGCTTCAGGAATCCCTAGCTTCTCAAAAGTATCTTTAATTTCATCTGGTACATCTTTCCAATCACTTTCCACCCTTTGAGATGGTTTAATGTAGTAAATAATATCATCGAAATCTATCTTAGTTAAGTCTGGTCCCCATTTTGGATTTGGGATATCATAAAAAGCCTGTAAAGCTTTCAATCTAATATCTAACATCCACTGTGGTTCACCTTTTATTTCAGATATCTCTCTAACAACACTTTCACTAAGACCTCTTTTAGTTTCAAAGACAGATTTAGTATCAGTATGAAATCCATATTTATAATCGGTTACGATATTTAATTCTTCTTTTTTCTTACTCATAAAATCCCCCTATTCTAAGGTGTCTTTAAAAGCTACCCAAGCTATAGAAGCACATTTGATTCTTGCTGGAAAATCTTTAACCCCACTAAATACAGTCGCTTCTTCTAAATCAATGTCTTTATTGAATTCTTTGTTTGCAATCATATTTAAATATGTTTCAGCAATTTCTTTTGCTTCTTCAACTTTCTTACCAACCATAATTTCAGTTAGTATTGACGCAGAAGCCATAGATATTGAACATCCATGCCCCATTTGTCGACAATCTTTAATAATTCCATCTTCAGCATAAGTTTGAATTGTAATGTCATCACCACATGAAGGATTTTTAATTCTAAATAATTTGTATTTAGAATCCTCAATCAACCCTTTATTTCGAGGGTTCTTATAATGCTCCATAATAACTTCTCTATATAGATTATCTAAACCTGACATATAATCACCTAAAATCCTAACTTATTAAAATATTCTATTGATTCTTTTATAACGCTTATAAAAATATCAATTTCTTTTTTTGTATTATAGATATATATTGATGCTCTAAGGCAAGAATAAATACCTAGCCAATCACATATAAGTTTTGCACAATGCTGTCCAGCTCTTATTGCAATTTGCTTTTCAGCAAAATAGGTTATCGCATCATGACTAGGAACGTTTTCCAAATTAAAAGAAATAATTCCCGTATCTGATAATGGATTATATAAAGTTAATCCATCAATGATTTTAAATTGTTCTATAGTATATCTATGAAGATTGGTAATGTAATCGTGTATTTTTTTAAAACCAATTTTTTGAATATACTTTATTGATTCTTTTAAACCAAGCACAGACGCTATTGGCATGGTTCCAGCTTCAAACTTTTGCGGTCCACGTTTCCAGGTTGAAGTTTCCTTACCCACATCTTCATTCATATCTCCGCCGTATTCAAATGGCTCCATATCATTAAGTAGATTTGCTTTACCATACAAAATGCCTATTCCTGTAGGTCCCAACATTTTGTGTCCTGAAAAGGCTAGAAAATCACAATCTAGATCAACTACATCAATAGCTAAGTGTTGAACTGCTTGTGCAGCATCAACTACTACTACAGAGTTGTATTTATGAGCAACCTCGATTATTTCCTTCATCGGAGTAATATACCCCATTACATTAGATACATATGTTAAAGCTACAACTTTAGTTTTTTTAGATATAATCTTTTTAAAAGCATCTACAGTTATTCTACCAAATTTGTCTAAAGCAACAAATTTAAGAACAGCTCCAGTTTTTTCTGCAATTTTTTGCCAAGGTAATAAACTCGAATGATGTTCTAACTCACTTACAATTATTTCATCGCCCACTTTTAAGTTATCTAACCCATATGAAAAAGCAACCAAGTTTAAGGATGAAGTTGTTCCTCTTGTATATATGACTTCATCATCTCTAGCATTGATGAACTTAGCCACAACTTCTCTAGTTTCTTCATATAATTGAGTTGATTCAACTGCTGCTTCATACATGCCACGGTGAATATTAGAACTTAAATCTCCATAATAATGATTTATAGCTTCAATTACTGATTTAGGTTTCAAACTAGTCGCAGCTGTATCTAAATAGATATTATTTCCTTTAATTTGAGGAAAATCTTTGCTCCATATATTTTTTATCATACAATATCACCTTCATTAATTTTCTTAAGAATTTGTCTTTCAACCATTAATTTAATATCTTCATCTTGTATTTTATTTATAAATGGTTTTGTATATCCAGAAATAATTAAAGATCTAGCTTGCATTTCACTTAATCCCCTGCTAAGCAAATAGTATAATTGTTCTTCATCTATTTGACCTATAGCAGCTCCATGGCTAGCCTCTACATTGTACTCATCAATAAACAACTTTGGCTCTACTTCGATTTCACCAAACTCACTTAATATAATTCCTTTATTATCTTGATCACAAACAGAAAGCTCATTACCCTTGAAAATGTAGCCTGATACTGAGTATTTTAACTTAGCTGTTGAATTACAGATAAGCGAATTGTTTATTTGTGATTTAGTTGATTTCGCATTATGTTTAATATCTTGATTAACTTTAAAGACATCATTATATGAACCAATGTTAAGTTGGTCAATGCTGACTTCAGCAAATTCATTATTTAAGTTAACTTCATCAAAAAGAATTGTTTCTCCTATATTCAGTAATGCATTATTAATATTTAAAGTAGAATCCTTTTCTAGGTTAAATATCCTCTTCAATGATACTTTAACTTTTTCTATATTTCTAATATCGGTAAAAACATCTAATTGAGCTGATTCATGAATGTTAAACTTAAATTCATAATCTCTTTGCTTAGACGATTTAAAAATCATATAAAGTTGAATGTTTGAACCAGATAAGATATCTAATTCAATTTTGCTTTGATGATAATCTCCAATAAATAGATAAACATTATCTATTGAATGTAGCGTTATCAAATTATCTGTGATTTCATATTTTGATTGATTCAATTCTTCCTTTTCATTTAGAAGAATCACAGATATTTTATCTTGCAAATATTTTGGTATTTTCATAATTCTTCCTTATTTTATAGACTTAGTAGCACAAAACCCTAGAGATACAGGTTCTTTTCTTCTATCGAAATCAGTTATACCAAGTTCGGTTTTAACCCAATCATATCCTTGTTGATCAATTTTTGTTATTAAATCTAACCCACCAGTTTTAACTATTTTACCGTTAATCATTACATGAACGAAATCTGGAACTATATAATCAAGTAATCTTTGATAATGAGTTATTAAAACCAATCCTAAATCTTTTGATTTCATTTTAGTTACATTTTCTCCAACAATACGTAATGCATCTACATCAAGCCCCGAGTCTATTTCATCTAAAAAGGCTACTTTTGGATTGAGTAGTTTCATTTGTAATACTTCATTACGTTTCTTTTCCCCACCAGAGAAACCTTGATTCAAAAATCTATGAGCAAGTCCTTTACCCATTTTTAAATCTTTTGATGCTCCTTCAAATTCTAGAATGAATTTTCCTACTCGTAAATGCTTTCCTTCTTCCATTCTTGTTTGCTTCGCAGCTTTAACAAAATCAAAATTAGTAACACCTGGCACTTCTGTAGGATTTTGCATTGCTAAAAATATTCCCATCCGACTTCTTTCATCAACTGGTTTGTCAATGATGCTTTCTCCGTCTAAAAGAATATCTCCTGAAACTATTTTATACTTAGGGTGTCCCATACAGATTGAAGCTAATGTTGATTTACCTGTCCCATTAGGCCCCATAATTGCGTGAGTTTCTCCGCCTTTTACTATTAAATTTACACCTTGAAGAATCATTGTTTCCTCAACAGAAACAAATAAATCTTTAATTTCTAATACCATAAATTTATCCCTCCGAAATTCCATACATATTGTATCTCATTTTCTTTACTTTTGCAAAAAATATGAATGTTTATTTTCAAGAAAAAAAAGAGACAAACTAGTCTCTTTAATCATCAACTCTTTTAGAACCAATTATTTCTGGACTTTCTACATGACTTAGCGAAGTTTTTGCAAGAACCTTTCTAAATACAGTTAGGAAAATTACAGAGAATAATGAAAGTGCGATTCCAGGTATATAAGCTCCCATACCAAAACATAATCCAATCATTGATGCTAGCCATAAAGTAGCTGCAGTCGTTAATCCATAAATTCCGTTTCTAGTCTTTAAAATTGTACCAGCACCTAAGAAACCAACACCAGTTACAACTTGTGCAATAACTCTTTGTCTTTGGACTTGAATTGCAACATTATATCCTTGATCTATAAGTGCCTTAGCAGTTTCAATCGCATCAAAATATAAAGCGTCCTGCATAATTGCGATACCACAAGCTCCAAACGCTACCATTAAATGAGTTGTTACTCCAGCTATTTTTTGCCTAAGCTGTCTTTCAATTCCTATAATACCAACAAACAAAGCTGTTAAAGACATTCTAATAATGATTTCCCAAATGCCCGGACCTGAATCTAAAAAATTACTAAATGTTGATAATATCATAAATTATCACCTCTCATAAAACTTTACTTTTGTAATTAAATATTATAGCACTCGAAAGCTATTAAAGCAATGATACTCCCATTATTTGTCATAATTCGGATTGACATGAATCATGCAATGAAGTACTTCTGGGATAGTTGATTCAACTTCGTCATGTAATCTTTCTGCAATCTCGTGAGCTTCTTCAAGTGACATTGAAAAATGTAACCCAATTTCCATATCTACATACAGCTTCATTCCAAACATTCTAGTTTTAATATCATCTAAACTCTTAATCTCTTTGTATTTAAATACAATTTCCTTTATTTTCTCACAAGTTAAATCATCAGCTGCTTTATCCACAACTTGAGAAACTCCGAGTCCAGTAATTTTATACCCAACTCTAAAAATAAATAGAGCAATAACTATTGATGCTAAAGGATCAAAAAAGCTCCAACCTAAAAGAACACCAATAACTCCTACTGCGGCGCCAAAACTAGCATAAGTATCGGACCTATGATCCCAAGCTTGAGCTAATAAAGCGCTTGATTTGGCTATCTTAGCCTCTCTCTTTGTCTTTTGAAATAAAAATTCCTTAACTATTATTGTTATTAGAATAATTAATAATACGTACCATTTAGGCGATTGAATTACATAATCATTAAAAACAAAATCATATAATCTCTCCACCGCATTTTTACCAACTTCAAATGCGGTAATAATGATGGCTACTCCAATAAATATTGAAATTACACTATCAATTTTTTCATGTCCATAAGGGTGATCTTCATCTTGTTCTTTTCTCGAAAGCTTAGCTGAAACAAAGACAACAATATTAGTTGCCACATCACTAATTGAATTAATCGCATCAGCTATTAATACTGAAGATCTACCAATAATACCAGCGATCATTTTAGCCACAGCTAAAAATACATTTGCAATCATTGTATAAACAGAATTCTTTTTAATAATTTTTTCTTCTTGTTTAATATCCACGAAAAACCCCCAGATTTAAAAAGTGCGAAAATTTCGCACTTTAAATTTATTCAGTAATTCCTTTGTCATAGTCAGCAAAAATTTGGTACATATATATATCTTTCATATTTTGAATTCGAACATCAAATTCAGCTTCAGACATTGTACAATAGCTTGGATTTTCATTAGTGTATTCACCAGCCAATATTTCGGCTCCAATTATTGTATTAAGATATCCAATCACATAATATGCATCATATAGATCACCAAAATACATATCAAAAGCTTTTTCGAGCTCTTCAGGCATTTCTGGTTTTACTAACCCATAAATCGCTTCTAAATCTCCAGTTTCAGCTACTATACTAGCAAAACGATAATCAGCATAAACTTTCAATTGATCTAATGTAAAAGCCTCATTTTCATTTACTAATTCAGGCAAATATAATGGATCACCTGTAGTTGCATCATATTCCATTTCAAATAGACCACTAGGACGATCAAAATCATCTCCCTTAGATACTTTAATTAAATGAACACCATATGAAGATTGAATTAATTCATCTCCATATATATAATCTTCATTAATATTTTCATCTTCTAGGTATACTTGGTATATATCTATTAAACCATCCACAAAAACTTCTTCATAAATTGCTTCTGCTTCCTTATATGTTTTATCTCCTAAAGCTTCAAATTTAACATAGAAACCATAATTAATAAATTCACCCCAGGTAGGATCATCACTTTTTGCTTCATCATATTCGTTTCTTAAAGAAATAATTGAGTTATCATCTACATCTAAATAATCTCTAATTGCTTGAGTGAAATCTAGAAGTTTTTGGTCGTATTCAGTAGTGTCTGATAATCCTTCATAGAAATCATCATAATTATCAGGAGAAGCATTCTCATCTCTATCAACATAAATTAATAAATGTTCAATTTCTAAACTAAAGTAATTATCATAATATGGTTGCACTAAAGTTAATAATGTTTCTAAAACTTCGTAATCATTAGCTCTAATTGCATCATAGATATAGTATGGACGTATTGTTGAATTCACAAAAAGCCTTGATAATAATTCAGTCTCACTGTGAACGCCATATGCTAAATAGATGTATTCATCATAACTGTAATATGTCGAGTAGTATCCAGCTTGAAACTCTGCTTTTTGTGTTTCCATATCAGCTATATGTTGAGTTATTAAATCTGATTCATTCTTACTAATGTCAAATTCACATTCACTCTCAGCATCGCAATATAAATCTTCAAAGTGCGAAGCAAATACAGCTATAGATTGTGCTGCATATATAGCGCTTATTGGTGCGTTTTTATTCATACTATAAGTAAGTAATTGATCTGCAGTAATTTCTGCATCATCATACTTAACAATAATCGTTTCACTTCCTTCTGCATTACCTTCAAAGCCCAAATTAAGAAGCATATAATCAAGCGCTAAGTAGTAATCATAAATCTCAAATCCATGTTCTTCTCTTAATTCAGCCATTCTATAATTAGCAAAGTTTGAAGAGTTAAGATTGGCTTCATTAGCATCATTTAAAATTTCATTGTATTTATCAGTTCCAATTAATGCTTCAAGAGCTGCTGCATCCCCATCAAAATCAGATAAATCAACTTTATCAGTTCTATCTAAATTAAGAATCATAAAATAATATGAATTAGTAGAAGCAATATATCTTACTGGTGCATATGTATAGAAAGGTGTGTCATCAACATCTTCTTGAACATTTTGATATGTTCCTAATGTTTTGTAAACGAAATTAGTAAGCGCTAAACTGAATGAAGTTAATTCATCATATTCATGAACAAAATCATCCATTGCTAAAACTTCTGTATATGTAGAATCTTCATCGACTTCAGCGTTATAAGCTCCATAATTTTGATTATACATAATTAAAAATTTATTTAACAATTCAGCATCAGTTAAACTTCTTGTATTAGTTTCATCAAGTTTGTTACTTGGAACATCTTCAAGAGGTGTTGCGCCAATATATAGTAATAAATCTCCATCTTTAGAAACAAGATTTAAATTCCTTAACGTGGCATTAGCTTCCGATTCAGATGCAAATCCGATTTTTATACTCCTAATATCGTCATAATAATCACTAGTATATTCACTTGCTATAACAGAAGGACTTGCATACCAAGATTCCTCTACATTAGCAACATCGCTTAACTGTGCTTCAGCGTATTTCTCTCTAGCAACAATTATTTTTACATAATCATTTGGATTATCTCCATACCCTAGTAGATACATACTATCATTGAAGCTCTTTTCAAGATCTGCTTTATCCTCAATAGATAACTCAGCAATATCTTCTTCGTCATCAGTACCATATGTCATTTCTATAATTTTATTAGCTAATTCAGTTTCAGTAACAGCTGAAACATAACTACTAATAAGATCTGAATCAACCATCATAAGAAGTTGATTTAACCCGTCATTCCTTTTAAGTTCCTCGTATAAGTCACCATAAGTAATATTAAAATTATCCGTTGAAATATAGATTTCATCAGGATTTGTAATATTAGGTATTTTTGAATCATTTGGTGTTGTTATTTCTGTATCATTGCTGCAAGCAACGATACCCAATCCTAAAAATACAGATAGGAATGTTATTAAAAATCTTTTAGTTAATATGCGCATATTATAAACTCCTTAAATAATTATATCTAATATATTATATAACAAAAGTGACTTATTTTAAAATCTTTTTTGCCTGATAATTTATTTTCGAGCAAATAACTTGTTGTTAGTGATTTATTTGTGAGCAAAGTTAAAAATGACACCCAATTTGGGTGCCATTTAATAACAATATTTATTTATTCAATAATTTCCGAATAATCCATAGCTGCTAGGCGTTTGTACATTGCCCAACGTTTCTTAGAATCTACAACATTTTTGTGTAGTAATCTTTCTGCTCTTTCAGGATTAGATTTTACTAATTGATGATAACGATTTTCGTTTAATAAGTAATCATGATATTTCTCCCATTTAGGTTCTCTTGAATCTATTTGAAGAGGATTTTTACCTTGTTCAATTAAACGAGGATCGTAACGATAAATTGGCCAGTATCCACATTCAGTAGCTAGTTTAGCTTCTTGATGAGAATTTCCTAATCCACCTTTAATACCATGTGCAATACATGGAGAATAAGCTAGAATAATTGATGGCCCTGGATAATTTTCAGCTTCTTTCATTGCTTTTAGAACTTGAGTTGCATTAGCTCCGTGACTTATTGAAGCTACATAAACATGTTCATAAGACATCGCTAACGCGCCTAAATCTTTTTTCTTACCAGGTTTCCCTGAAGCTGTAAACTTAGCAATTGATGCCGCCCTTGAAGCTTTAGATGATTGTCCACCTGTATTTGAATAAACCTCTGTATCTACAACTAAAATATTTACATCTTCCTCATTAGCTATAACGTGGTCTAATCCACCATAACCAATATCATAAGCCCATCCGTCTCCACCAATAATCCAAGTAGATTGTTTTACGAAGAAATCTTTTATTTCTAATAAATCTTTAGCTGGAACACTAGTTTCTTTTTCCAATAAAGGAATAATTTTTTTAGATAGTTCAAGTGTTTTATCACCATCTTGACGATTTTCAAGCCATTCATTAAGTAATTCTTTTAATTCGCCTTTGAATGAATCATTTTCTGTAACGATAATATTCTGCATTCTATCTCTAATTGTGTTTTGTGCAATTCTCATACCAAATCCATATTCTGCATTATCTTCGAATAATGAGTTAGCCCAAGCTGGACCTCTACCATTTTTGTCTTTTGTATAAGGTGCAGCAGGGAATGATCCACCATAAATTGATGTACATCCTGTTGCATTAGCAATAACCATTCTTTCACCGAATAATTGTGTAGCAAATTTGATATATGGAGTTTCTCCACACCCAGCACATGCTCCTGAGAATTCAATGTATGGTTTAGCAAACATTACATTTTTGTATGTGTTTTTACCTAATAGATTATCTTTATATGTGACTTCATCATAGCAATAGTCAGCTAGGACATGTTCTTTGTTTTCAATATTCTCTTTTAGAGGTGTATATTCCAATGCTTTAGTTTTTGCAGGACAAGTGTTAATACATACACCACATCCAGTACAATCAAGTACAGATACTTCTATACGGTATTTAAGGCCTTCTAAACCTTTACCCCTAGCATCTATCCAAGTTGCATCTACCGGTGCATTAGCAACTTCTTCTTCAGTAGCCAATATTGGACGTATACAAGCATGAGGACAAGCATAAGCACATTGATTACATTGAATACAGTTTTCTGAAATCCAAGTTGATACTTCTTCTGCAACTCCACGTTTTTCATATTGTGTTGTTCCATTTGGAATTTGTCCATCTTCAATACCAACAAAAGCAGAAACTGGTAAATCATATCCTTCAATTGCATTTACTTTATCAGCGATATTTTTTACAAAATCAGGTCTTGATTCATCAACTTCAACAGAATGAGTTAATTTAACCCATTCAGGATTAACTTTCACTTCAATTAGTGCATCTCCACCTCTGTCAACCGCTTCGAAATTCTTCTTAACTATTGCTTCACCTTTACTTGAGAAAGATTTTTTAACAAATTTCTTCATTGCGTCTTGAGCTTTCTCAAAAGACATGATTTGAGGATTTAATTTAAAGAAAGCAGATTGCATAATAGTAGAAACTAATTTCACTTCTCCAATTTCTTTAGCTAATTCATAAGCGTGAATAATATATAATTTAGCATTTCTTTCAGCTAATATTTTCTTAACATTATTAGGTAATAAGTCTTCCATTTCTTCTGCTTCATTTGAAGTTGAAAGTAAGAATGTTCCGCCTTCTCTGATACCCTTAATTAAATCGAATCTTGTTAGGTAACTATCTTGTGAACAAGAAACAAAATGAGGATAGTTAACTAGATAAGTTGAACGGATTGGATTTTTACCAAAACGCAAATGCATTCTTGTAACTCCACCAGATTTTTTAGAATCATATGATGCGTAAGCTTGACCATAAAGATTAGTATAATCACCAATAATTTTAGAAACATTTTTAACAGCCCCAACAGTACCATCACTACCTAAACCAAAGAATAATAATTCCGTAGTATCAGCATCGATTGTATGAGGTGCAGCTTCTAATTCTAAACTTGTATGCATTACATCATCATTGATACCAATGGTGAAACCATCTTTAAATTGACCTTCTAAATTTTTATATACAGCAAATATTTGTGCAGGAGTTGTATCTTTACTTGATAAACCATATCTACCACCAACAACAACTGGTTGATTCTCTTTTCCATAGAATACAGATTTTACATCTAAGTATAATGGTTCTCCAGTCGCGCCTGGTTCTTTTGTTCTATCAAGAACAGCAACAGCTTTAACTGTTTTTGGTAAAGCGTCAAAGAAATATTTTTCTGAGAATGGACGATATAGATGTACTGCCAATAATCCTACTTTTTCTCCATTAGCATTCATGTTATCTACAACTTCTCTAATTGTATCTGTAACAGAACCCATAGCGATGATTACTCTTTCAGCATCTTTATCACCATAATAAGTAAATGGAGCATAAGGTCTACCTGTTACTTTAGATATTTCTTGCATATATTCATTTACGATATCAGCAACTGGTACATAAAATTTACTTTGAACTTCTTTTGCTTGGAAATAAACATCATCATTTTGAGCAGTACCCATTGTTACTGGATGAGCTGAATTTAATGCTCTATTTCTAAATTTCTTAACAGCTTCTCTATCAAGTAAACGATCATATACTTCATAATCCATTACTTCAATTTTGTTTACTTCATGACTAGTTCTAAATCCATCAAAGAAATGCATAAATGGTAAATTAGCTTTTATTGCTGCTAAATGAGCAATTCCACCTAAGTCCATTACTTCTTGAATTGATCCAGAAGCTAACATACAGAATCCAGTCATTCTAGCTGCATAAATATCTTGATGATCACCAAAGATAGATAATGATTGTGCAGCAAGTGAACGAGCAGCAACATGCATTACACCAGGTAATAATTCACCAGCAATTTTATACATATTAGGTATTTTTAGTAGTAACCCTTGAGATGCAGTAAATGTAGTAGTTAAGGCGCCTGCCATTAATGAGCCGTGAACTGTACCTGCAGCCCCAGCTTCTGATTGCATTTCTACAACTTTAACAGGCATACCGAATAAATTTTTCTTGCCTTGTGAAGCCCAATTATCAACATGCTCCGGCATTGGAGATGATGGCGTAATTGGATAAATTCCAGCAACTTCTGTAAAAGCATATGCAGTGTATGCAGCAGCTTGATTTCCATCCATTGACTGGTAAACTTTTTTTGTTGTCATAAACAACCTCCTATATAAATATTTAATTAAGTGCATAATTCATATTTTATTATAACGCAAAAGTATTTTAAAGACAATCTCATTTTTAGTAAGTTTCACACTTTATAAAAAAAAACTACGAAATTGAAATAATTTCAGTAGCTTTGTCTTGTTTTGCAACAACTATTCTATAAGAATAGATGTCAACTCCCTGTTCTAAAAAAACTTTATTATATGTTTCTAAGGCTCTCGTTTCAATATTACATTCTTCCGATAAATGAGCCAACACTATTACTTTTGTTTTCTCACCAGCTAAGTTAAGTAAAAGGTTCGCTGAATCTTCATTAGATAAATGACCTTCATCATCTAATATCCTTCTTTTTAATAACCAAGGTCTCTTACTTTCAAGTAACATTTCAACCTCATGATTGCTTTCAATTATATATGCTTCTGCATTGTTAACCAAATGATATTTTCTTTCAGGAAAATATCCTGTATCTGTCATATAAACTATAGATTTTTGGTTTTCAACAAACTTATATCCAAATGGTTCATATGCATCATGATAGACCATAAAAGGCATAACTTGATAACCATCAAATTCAAGAGTTTCTTCTTGTAATACTGGCTTAAATTTTCTGACATCAATTTCATATTTAATTTTCTTTTTAAGGTGACTTAATGTCCCTTCACTAAGATATATATCAACATCATGATTCTTGGCAACCATACTTAAATCCTTAACATGATCGCTATGCTCATGAGTAATAAACACCTTTGATAAACCATCTAAATTCTTGCCTTTTTCAGCTAATCTAAGTTTAATCTGCTTATAAGATAACCCACAATCTATCAATATTTTATGATTGCCAATTTCTAAATAAGTAGCGTTCCCTTTAGATCCGCTTGCAAGTACAATAAACTCCATATTATTCTTTCCTATTTTCTTTTTGTTTGCGTAGTTTTTCTAACTCTTCTTGAATTAACTTTTCTTTTTCTTCAAGTACTATTTTCTCTTTAGCTTGTTTCAATGTATTAATAATATTGAATACTTCCATACCGCCAATAACAATAAATACAAGAACTATACCAATAAATATAACATTCAATCCATTAGAAAATACTGATTGGTATATACTGCCGATAAATCCAGACTTACTTGAGTATTTTCCAATTATGTAATCTTCAGTGAAGTCTATTTCCCAATCTAGTGATTCATAATTATTATCACCTAGAGTGGTATAGTAAGAAACTCCATAGATAATATCTATTTCAATGATTCTATGAGTAATAATAATATTTGTGTCAGTTGGTTGTCTAAATGTAATTATATCGCCAACATTATATTTATCAACATTTGTATTAACAAAAATGATATCACCAGCTATAATTGTGTCTTCCATTGATGGTGAAACGACAAAGAAAATCGCTTTGCCAAATAAAGTAGGTGTTTCTCCCTTCCTCATTGAAGTTGCGACTTGAATTATTAATATAAATGATATAAGTAGTAATAAATATGGAATAATACTTAGCACTTTTTTCAAAGTTTTTTTCATCTGCACCTCTATAATCTAAATAGAGTCTTGCTTAGACTCCATTAATCTAGGTTTTAATATATTGTTTCAAAATTGTAATCTACTAAATCAACTAATCTGTAGAAATGAAAACGTTAGTTTCAACATCAATATCTTGCGTATTAATAATGTTTCCTCTAATATCAAGAATATCAGATTCAGCAAACCATGCAAAAGAGGCGGATACGAACAAAAACACTGACACTATTAAAGTCACTAAGTGACAAGAATAAACGTTTCTTAATCATAAACTCACCTCTTATTTTAATATTCTTTTAATTCCCTGATTTTTTTCTCTCTTCTTTCCTTTTCTGCAACTTCTAATACTTTTTTAGCTTTTTCCAATCTTTTTTTCTCTTCAATAGACTTAGCTTGTTCTTGAAGCCTCTTATCAATTTCTCTTTTTCTAGCTTCTGCTGCTTCAAGTTCTTTTTGAAGTTTTTTAGATTCTTGTTCTTTCTTTAGTTCTTCTTTATAATTCTTTAGGCTCAATGAAGCAATAGCTTTTTGAGTCAATAATTCTTTAGAATGTTCTTTAAGAACTTTTTCTATGTCTCGATAAATAGAAAGGGCTTTACTCTGCACTTTAATTTTATCGGTAATTTTCTTTTCATCTTCTGGTCTGAAGTTATCATTTACAAATTCTTTAAATGCAGCATTTGCTACAGCCGATAGCCTTTCATAAACAATCTTAATAGCTTCTTTGTCAGGAACTCCAGTTTCTTTAAGCATTGAATATCTTTGATTGTTAATTTTACGAATTTGATC
>JAGLYJ010000049.1 GCA_023132365.1 Mycoplasmatota bacterium | reverse complement strand
TTTCCAAAATCAGTTGATTTAATCCAAGCAAAAGATTTAGATTTAGATATCATTCGCAAAAAATTTATTCAAAATCAATTGAAGAAATCTAACATACTATCTAAACAAGATGTTGATTTTTTAATTGTTGAAACAAATACAAACCAAGAATATGTTTTGGATGAATTGAGGAAATATAATATTACGCTGGAGGATTTAGATGAATAATCATAAAACGAGATCTGATGATTACATAAAAAGAAAAAAACACTTAGAGAATCTATCAAATCAAGAATTAAAACAAAGATTTTGGGATTTAGCTGATAAAACAACTGAACCCCTAATAGATTTAGCATATAAGAATACTTCTCCTGCTATTGAGAGAAGTATATTGTTAAGAATGGGATTTTCCAGCATTGAAGCAACATCTTTAGTTGAAAAAACAATTAATCATGGTTTGATTAGTAAAGGTGCTGGTCATGTTGTATTTCGCTATTCTAAAATGCAAAATATCCCTATAAGAGAATCAGGATTAGCACTAAATGATGATCAAGGTTGGCAAGAAATTAAGGATAGTTTTGGGGTGAAATCATGAAAACAAACGAAAAACTAGACATCAGAAATATCCTTAAAGATTTAGATAAGTATGAACCAAGACGAAGAGGCTGGACGTGGAGAGAACATGTTCCAAACTTAGAAATGTCTGGAAATGTTTTTACAGATGCATCTAAACCTTTGAAAAATTCAATTCCACTTCCCGCTGCTAAATACTTTGATAATATAGATCCACAACCTATACAAGTTATAACAAGTGAAATAGCTTCTGGTAGATTTGAGGATGATATTAGAAGAATGAGGATGGCTGCTTGGCATGGTGCTGATCACTTAATGGTTATTAGAACTGCAGGGCAATCTCATTTTGATAGTTTAATTGAAGGAACTCCTCAAGGTGTTGGTGGCGTTCCAATAACAAGAAAACAAATTAGAGCTCAAAGAAAAGCGCTTGATATTATTGAGGATGAAGTTGGTAGACCTATTAATTATCATTCATATGTATCAGGAGTAGCTGGACCAGATATAGCCGTTATGTTCGCTGAAGAGGGTGTTAATGGTGCCCATCAGGATCCGCAGTATAATGTTTTATATAGAAATATCAATATGGTTAGATCTTATGTAGATGCAGCAGAATCAAAGAAAATTATGGCATGGGGCGATATCTTACAAATTGATGGTGCTCATAATGCTAATGCAACAGCTATGGTTGCTTGGAAAGTAATGCCTGAATTAATGGTACAACATGCTATTAATTCCATATTTTCTGTTAAAGCAGGGATAAAAAAGGAAAATATAGCATTATCTACAGTACCACCTACAGCTGTACCTGCACCAGATTTAAAAATTAATCTCCCTTATGCAAAAGCATTAAGAGATTTCTTTGATGAATATAAAATGAGAGCTCAAATGAATACCAAATATATGGAATCTTCAACAAGAGAAGCTACAGTTACTCATGTATTGAATATGATGATTTCAAAACTAACTAGTGCAGATATCCAATCTACTATCACTCCAGACGAAGGAAGAAACGTTCCATGGCATATGTATAATATTGAAGCTTGCGATACAGCAAAACAAGCGCTTATAGGCATGGATGGTTTATTAGATATGGTTTCTTTAAAAGAGGATGGATATCTTCCTCAAAAAGTTAGAGAACTAAAAGAAAGAGCTATTTTATTCTTTGAAGAATTAATTGAAGATGGCGGATATTTCCAAGCTGTGGAACATGGATTCTTTATTGATTCAGGAATCTATCCTGAAAGAAATGGTGATGGTATTGCAAGACAAATAAACGGAGGCATAGGTGTCAATACTGTTTATGAAAGAGATGAAGATTATTTCGCTCCTGTACCTGCACACTTTGGTTATAATAACATAGAACAATATGGCTTAAAGGCTGATGATAATCCAAGTATATTAATTGATGGCTCAACATTTGAAGATCATTCTAAGATAATCTTTATTGATGAGCTTGATGAAACAGATAATGTTAATGTTAGAATGGATGAAAATGAAAAATACCGAAATTCAAACTTAGTTAAACCCGAAGTTGAATGGCTAGCAGATGGAACTGTTGTAATTGATTTAACTTTACCTACTTCTATTAAATATGCAGAAGCTGCAAGTATCGAGATAGCTAAGAAAATGAATCTTCTTGAACCTGAAGTTATTCACAGAGAAGTATTGCAAACTGCTGAAGCAACAAGGATTCAAGTTAAGGGCAAAATTGATTTTGATATTGATTTGGAAAAACTTGTTTTACCAGAAGAACCAGATCTCTTAAGTGAAAAAGAAATAAGAGAAAAAATTGACAATAAACCATTGACTATCGTTGCTGGTACCGTAGGCGAAGATGAACATTCAGTTGGTTTAAGAGAAATTATCGATATTAAGCATGGTGGTATTGAAAAATATGGTATTAACTGTATATACTTAGGTACATCAGTTCCAATAACAAAATTAGTGGATGCTGCTATAGAAGTTAATGCAGATGCAATACTTATGTCAACAATAATCTCTCATGATGATATTCATTATAAAAACATGAAGAAAACTCACGAGTATGCTATCGAAAAGGGAATAAGAGACAAAATTATTATCGTTGCTGGTGGAACCCAAGTAACTCCTGAGTTAGCAAAAAAACAAGGTGTGGATCAAGGCTTTGGCCGAGGTACTAAAGGAAATCATGTAGCTTCATTCATCCTAAAAAAGCGAGAAGAAATGAATGAAAATTGATGCTCTAGTAGCAGAAATTGGTTCCACTACTACTGTAATTAATGCTTTTAATAATTTAGAAACTGAAAACCCAATATTTTTGGGAAGTGGTTATAGTCCAACTACCGTCTTAGAAGGCGATGTTACGATTGGATTAAATAAAGCAATATTAGAACTTAAAACTAAACTAAATGTTGATAAAATTGAAGCAAAAGAGATTTTTGCGAGTAGTTCAGCAGCGGGCGGACTGAAAATGAGTGTTCATGGTTTAGTATATGATATGACAGTAAAAGCAGCTAAAGAAGCTGCTTTAGGTGCTGGTGCTAATATAAAAATGATTACTAGTGGTTTGCTTGATGATTTTCAAATTCAAGAAATCAAGGAAGAACCTCTTAATATCATAATGATTGCAGGTGGTGTTGATTATGGTGAAAGAACCACGGCAATAGAGAATGCAAAGAAAATTGCTAATTTAGAATTGAGCATTCCTGTTATTTATGCTGGCAATATTCAAAATCAAAAATCAATCAAAAAAATATTCTTGAACAGTAATCAAAGTGATTATCTGTATATATCTAAAAATGTCTATCCTAAAATAGACTTTTTAGAAGTAGATGAGCCAAGAAAAATCATTCAAGATGCTTTTGAAAAACATATCATCCACGCACCGGGCATGGAGAAGGTTAAATCATTTATAAATGAAAGTATTATTCCTACTCCAGGTGCAGTTATGGAAGCTTCAATTTTGCTGGAAAGAGAAATCGGTGACCTACTAACAATTGATGTGGGTGGTGCAACTACAGATATTCATTCTGTGACAGAAGGTAAAACTGAAATAGAGAAAATTATGATTGCTCCAGAACCTTTCGCTAAAAGAACAGTTGAGGGAGATTTAGGCGTATATATTAACAAGGACAACATCATAGAATTAATCACTAAAAAGAAACTTATGAAAAACCTTAACAATTCAGAGCACGAACTTGAAACTATTATTGATAATTATCGACCAATCCCTGTAAATAGACAAATTCCATTAACCGAGGAATTAGCTAAGGAAGCAATAATACAGGCTATAGAGCGTCACTCAGGCAGATTGGTTAATATGTATACTGCTAGTGGAAAAATGACATATGCTGAAGGTAAAGACTTATCAAATGTTAAGTTCATAATAGCAACAGGAGGCGCTTTAACAAAACTTCCTAACCGTGTGAAAATTATTAAGAAAGCTTTAGCTAAAAAGAGTATTACAATACTCAAACCAAATGATAAGGCTGAGGTATTAATAGATAAAGATTATATTATGGCATCTCTAGGGGTTCTTTCAAAGAAACATCCGGAAGCTGCATTGAAGTTATTAAAGAAAAGCTTAGGAATTGGGTGATACGATGTATCCAAGAATCATTATTAATCAAAAGAAATTAGTTGAGAATGCTAATACAATTCTAGATATGGCAAGGAATAATAATATTCCCTATGTTACTACGGTTGTAAAAGCTTTTGCTGGTGATGTAACAATTTTGAGTACACTTAAGGAAGCTGGCATCAAATGTATAGGAGATTCTAGACTGCAAAATCTTAAGTTATTTAAACACTTAGATTTTCGCCACAAAATGTTACTAAGAATACCTATGATTTCAGAAGTTGATGATGTTATTAGGTATTCAGATATTTCTCTAAACTCTGAATTAAGCGTCATTAAAGCGTTAAATAAAGCAGCAAAAGAACAAAACAAAAAACATGATATTTTAATCATGTTTGATTTAGGTGATTTAAGAGAAGGAATTTATTACAAATCAGATTATATTTCAATTATTAATGAAATTCTTAAACTTGATAATATTTTAATTAGGGGAATTGGAACAAATTTAACATGTTATGGTGGTTTAGTTCCTAGTAAAGAGATATTTGAAAGATTAATTACTATTAAATTAAATATTGAGAATTCTTGTGGTATTAAATTAGAAATTATTTCTGGAGGTAATTCTTCTTCTGTTACTTTATTTGATAAAAATATTATTCCAAAAGAAATTAACCACCTAAGATTAGGTGAGTCTATTCTTTTCGGTAAAGAGACTTCATATTCAACGCTGATAGAAGGATTACATCATGATGTATTTTCTTTTGAAGCAGAAATAATTGAATTGAAAGATAAGCCAAGCTATCCAGATGGTGAAATTAGTATTAATTCATTCGGTTTAAAACCTGACATTGAAGATAAAGGAAATATGAAAAGAGCAATATTAGCTATAGGTAAACAAGATACTATTTTATCGAACTTAAAACCACTTGATGAGAGTATCTCAATAATTGGTGGAAGTTCAGACCACTTAATATTAGATGTAACAAAAGGTAATTATAAAATTGGTGATGTAATTGCATTTAAAATTAATTATCCAGCATTGGTACATCTAATGAATTCAAATTATATAGCAAAACTCTACAAATAAAAAAAGCCATCCTTAGATGACTTTTATGATTTATTCTTTATAAATGTAATTGTTCCGTCTCTCTTAACTTCAAATTCTTTCATTTTTGCAAAGAATGCTAATGGTTTAGTATTACTACCATAGTTACGTGGATGGAATCCTGGGAATTTCTTTTGTAATAATTGAGCAATAAGGCTCCAATATGCCCAACCATCATCTTCGAGGTTTTCGTCAATGATATGTTTAAGTTCAGTTTTCACTCTTCTTTTCGGAGTAATTGAACTTATAGCTTTAGTCTTTTTTGGGCTTTTCTCTGGTTTGACAACTGGTTTTTCTACTATGTCTTCTCCAACAATTTCTTCTTCTGGAGTCATCATTTTATCAAGATAAGCAAAAGTTTCACAAGAATTAACTAAAGAAATAGGCGTCTTACTTTCACCCATTCCGTATACAAAGACATTATCTTCTCTAAGTCTTGTAACAAGCTTTGTAAAATCACTATCTGAAGTAACAATGCAAAATGCATTTACTTTGTCTTTATATAAGATATCCATTGCATCTATTATCAATGTAAAATCTGAAGAATTTTTACCTTTTGTATATGCGTACTGTTGGACTGTAGTCAATCCAAATTCATTAATCTTTTTTTTCCAAGGATTAAGCTGTGGAGTTGTCCAATCACCATAAATTCTCTTGTAAGTTAATGTGCCGTATTTATTCGCTTCATCAATTATTTTTTCTATATAACTAGGAGAAATATTTTCCGCATCGATTAAAAGAGCAATGTATTTATTTTTAATATTCATAATTCACCTCAATACAATTATAACAAATTTTTTAAAAATTAACTATATTTAATATTTTTTGCAAAATAAAAGGAGAGAAATATGACAAAAAATGTTTCACTTAATGATTGGATTACTGAAATTCAAACATTATGTACTCCAGATAATGTAGTAATCTGGAATGGTACACAAAAAGAGTACAATGATTTAGCTGAAGATTGCGTCAATAATGGAAAAGCAATTCGACTAAATCCAAAGAAGAGACCAAATAGTCTTCTATTTAGGTCACACCCATCAGATGTTGCTAGAGTGGAAAAGAGAACGTTTATTTCAACTACAAAGAAATATGATGCAGGACCGACAAATAATTGGGTATCACCAAGTAAATTGAAACCTATTATGACCGGTTTATTCAGAAATTCAATGGCAGGTAGAACAATGTATATTATACCTTTTTCAATGGGTCCTATTGGTCATGAGTTTTCAAAAATTGGAGTCGAAATTTCAGACAGTCCTTATGTCGTGCTAAATATGCACATTATGACTAGGACTGGATCAAGAATCCTTGATATGTTAAATAATGGTTCTGAATTTGTTAAATGTTTGCATTCAGTAGGTTATCCACTTAAGCCAGGGCAAATTGATCCGGCTTGGCCATGTGCTCCTATGGAAGATAAATATATTTCTCATTTTCCTGAAGACAATATGATCTGGTCATATGGTTCTGGGTATGGAGGAAATGCTCTTCTAGGTAAAAAGTGTTTTGCTTTAAGGATAGCTTCTAATCAAGCTAGAAATGAAGGTTGGTTGGCTGAACATATGTTAATCCTTAAACTAACAGATCCAAAAGGAAACATTAACTACATAACTGGAGCTTTCCCTAGTGCTTGCGGAAAAACAAACTTAGCTATGATTAATCCATCATTAGAAGGGTGGAAAGCTGAAACCTGTGGAGATGACATTGCTTGGATGCGCGTTCAAAACGATGGAAGATTATACGCTATTAATCCAGAAAACGGATTCTTCGGAGTTACTTCTGGAACATCTGAAAAATCTAACCCTGTCGCTTTAGCTACTGTCAAAGATAATACAATTTTCACTAACGCTGCATTAACAGATGATATGGATGTTTGGTGGGAAGACCTTACTGAAGAAGCACCTAATCATCTTATTGATTGGAAAGGTAAAGATTGGTATAGAGGCAGCGATATAAGACCTGATCATCCAAATGCTAGATTTACTTCTCCACTAACAAATTGTCCAATATTAGCAAAAGAGTATGAGGAGCCAGTTCCAATCTCAGCAATCTTATTTGGTGGTAGAAGACCTACTACTATTCCTCTTATTCATCAAAGTTACGATTTTCTACATGGAATATTTATTGGATCAATTATGGGTTCTCAAATAACAGCCGCAGCTATAGATGCAAATATTGGAAAAGTTAGACGAGATCCATTCGCAATGTTACCATTTATTGGATATAACATCGCTGACTATATTAATCATTGGTTAGATATATATCATCAATCGACTGATGCACTATTACCTAAAATCTTCTTTGTGAATTGGTTTAGAAGAGATGAGAACAATAAATATATTTGGCCTGGATTTGGAGAAAATAGTAGGATTCTAAAATGGATTCTAGAACGCACGAAAGACTATGCTAACTATAAACCTACTCCAATTGGAATGATACCTGATGTAGCTAGATTAGATTTATCCAATTTGAAGATATCAAAAGGTGCATTAGATACACTATTCGAGGTTAATAGAGATGCATGGACTGAAGAAATAAACTCAATTGATGAGTACTATAAAATATATAAAGATACATTACCTAATGTTTTAAAGAACCAATTACACTTACTAAAAGAAAGATTTAAAATTTAA
>JAGLYJ010000048.1 GCA_023132365.1 Mycoplasmatota bacterium | reverse complement strand
ATTTTCTGCTTTTTTCAATTAAAATATATAAAATTGAGACAAAAATGATAGAATACAATGAGCAAAAGAGTTCAAATTTCTAAGGAGTTTATATGTTTATTACTAAAAAGAATATAATATTCAATGTTTCGTTATTTGTTATATATATTGTAATATCAATTATCACGTATATAGTTGTGAAGGATTTCTTACATGTTTTTCTTGTTTGGAATTTATTCTTAGCTTTAATACCTTTTGGATTAATGGTGCTAATTGATAAGAAAATTGTTAGGAACAAGATTGGTATAGTAATAGTATTATTGTTATGGCTGTTCTTCTTTCCGAACACAATGTATATTATTACTGACCTAATATATACAAATATTGATAATTTTATGAATTCACCAGGACCATACGAATCTCTAATATATGCACAAGATATATCTGCTTATCTAGCTTTATTCCATATATATTTAGGAGGATTCATTGGAGTTATTTACGGAATAAAATCTCTTCAAATATTGTATAGTTACTCAAAAACATTTAAATTTGGGAAATATCGAGACATAGGATTTGTAGTTATATTCATTCTATCAGCTCTTGCTATTTATATCGGCAGATTCTTTAGATATAATTCATGGGATATCTTAAGAGTATATTCAATTATTAAGGATTTGTTTTTAGATTTCAGTTGGTTCACAGTATTCTTCATATTTAGTTTGACATTTGTACAAGTAATTATATTCTATTCAATTAATAATAATTTTATATCAAAGAAATAATATAACAACAAGTAAAAAAGACTAGTAATTTCTTACCAGTCTTTTTTTTGTAAATTTTAGTAAAATTAATTAGTCAGCTAAAGCTTCAATAGCGCCTGTAATAGCTGCTATAAATGATGCTTTATCTAAAGTATCACTTGCAAAGTTAGTGTAGATAGGTCCTAATGTATCCATACCGAATCCAGAAGGCATATCATTTTGCCACCATGCGTAAATATTACCAGATGACATCCATTCTGCAACAGCTGCAGATAATGGATTAGATGGTACTAAAGTAACAGATTTGAATGCAGGAATCATTTTTGCTTCATTAACCATGTATTCATGTCCAGCTGTTGTAGATGCTAAGTCATTTAAGAATAATTTAGCAGCAGCAATTGAATCAGATTCAGTGTTAATAACATAATATGATGGTGCACTTACAAAGATTGAATCATTTTCTCCAGCAGCAGCAGCGTGAGGAGCATAACCCATTTCGAATTGGTCATAAGGATCTACTTCAGCTTCGAAATAAGCCATTAGATTTGGATCAATCCAGTTACCTTGATGGATAAATGCAGCTTCACCAGCAGCAAATTTTCCAACTTGTGTATCATAAGTACCTTCTAGTAAGATTATAGGGTCAGCATATGTAAATAGTAAATCTACCCAGTCAGCGTAAGCACCTAATCTTGTTGCATTAGCTACACCAGCATTAAGGTCATCGATTACAGATGAATCATCATAAGCTAATCCTGCAGATAAGTATCCATTGAAGTTATGAAGACCAGTAACCCAAGTCATACCTGAAGCTGCAGCCATAGAAACTACAGCATAGTCATCTGCCCAATCAACACCATAAGTAGTTAAGAAATATGCTTCGATAGCGATGAATGCTGTTTCATAAGCAGCTTGTGTAGTTAAGTCAGCAGGGTCAACTCCAGCAGCATCTAAGATTTCTGCGTTGTAAGCCATACCCCAACCTTCAACAGCTACAGGGAATCCATAAGGAGTTCCATCAACCTTGAAAGTTAAATCAGTATCTGTTAACCATGCTTCTCCAGATAAATCAAGAACATAATCAACATATTCGTTGTATCCACCCATACCTTCAATAACAAAGATATCTGGTGAGTCAGCTGTTTGGAATTCAGCTAAGATTTGTGTACCATAAGCACATGAATCTCCACCACAAGTAACAACTTCAACATCAACGTTGTTTGCTTCTCCCCATGCTGTTGCATAAGCTGATAAAGGAACATCAATTTCCACTTTATTTTGGAATATTTTTAATGTTTCTGGAGCAGCTGTAGTAGTTGTAGGTGCAGCAGTTGTTGCTACTGTAGTTGTTTCACCACATCCTACAAGTGTAAATATCGCGATAAAAGCGACTAAAACAATTAATAATTTTTTCATTTTTTCCTCCTATTTTTTTTTATTAATCTAGTCTTATATATAATCACATTGATATGTATCATTTATATGAATCATATCGTTGTAAATACCTAATTTAATTGGCTTGTTAACCAATATTTGAATCTTTTTACCCAATGTAAACCTTATTTCAGTATTTTGATAGAAAAACTTAAAGCTTATTGTTTTTAATTTTTCTATATAACTTGGTCTGATTAAGATAAAGCCGTCCTTAATTCTAAGACCTAATATCCCAAAGATCAAAGACAAGTATATTCCACCTGAATTAGCTATATGTAATCCGTGATGCGTATTATTATAAGTGTTTTCTAAATCGATTTTTACTATATCTTGTAAGTACTTGTAACCTAAATCAATATGTCCAAGTCTAAATGCAACAATTGAATGGATACATCTAGATAAACTTGAATCGTGTGTTGTTTTTGGTAAGTAGTAATCAAAAGAGTTATTATAGATTTCTAAATCATCATAATCAAGTAAGAATAAAGATAATAATGTATCAGCTTGTTTTAATACCTGATGTTTATAAATAAATAATGGATGGTAATGTAATATTAGTGGAAAATTCTCTTTTGGAAGTTGTTTAAAATCTAGTGGTTTCTTTTGTGAGAAAGAATCATCTTGTAGCCATATCTTTTTATTTTCATCGAAAGGTAAAGCCATTTTTTTGGCGGCTTCACTAAATTCTTGAATTTCTGTTTTAGTTACAGATAATCTCTTAATAGATTTACTTAATTTATTAAAATGTTCTTGATAGATTTTAACAAGATAATTAAAATGATATTTGGCCATTGAATTAGTGTAGTAATTATTATTAACTAAAGTTGTGTATTCATCTGGACCTGTAACATTATTGATATTGAACTTATTATCAAAAAAGTTACCAACATCATATAAAAATCTAGCTGTTTCAAGAAGAATTTCAAAGCCATAATCCGCGATAAAATTAATATCATTTGTGTATTCAAAATATTGAATTATTGAATATGCTAAATCAGAGTTAATATGGTATTGAGCGCTCCCAGAAGGATAATATGGACTTACTTCTTTTCCATTTATCGTTCTCCAAGGAATTTTAACACCTTGAGTAGCACCATGACTTCTAGCAATTTTCCTTCCTTCTTCGAATTGATGATATCTACACATTAATAAATTTTTCGCTTTATCAGGGTTTGTTAGGATAAAGAATGGGATCATATATATTTCTGTATCCCAGAAATAATGACCTTCATAGCCTTCGCCAGTTAAACCTTTAGCGGGGATACTTAAATGCTCATTTGAAACTGAACATGAATTTAGTTGATAAATATTATAAAGAACAGATTTGTTAAGGAAATCATCACCTTCAATTAAGATGTCTGATTTGTTCCAAAAATCATTTAAATATAGTATCTGTTGGTTCTGATAGTATTCATATCCATTTAACATTGCTTTATCTAATGAATCTTCAACGCTTAGTTCAGCAATCTCATCTAATGTATCAGTTATGAAAGCTACGTATTTAATAACTTCAATTTGTCTGTTCTTAGTTAAATTATAACACTTTTCAGCATTAATTCCATTATGACTAATTTGACACTTGAAGTCTGCGTTGTGTTTCATCCCTACTCTTAATTTTAATGAAGAAGTAGTTGACTCAGAAAATAGTATAGCTTTGTCAGTTTCAATTTGTTTATTTAAAATGTGAATTTCGTTATTATTTGAAACATTGATTCTTGAATCATGTTCGTCTATAGTTTGCTTATTTGGAAGCTTTAATCTTGAAATGATTTTTATTGATCCTTCGTAGTTAGGAGAACTTATTCCTAACTTAATTATTAATAATTCTTTTTGAATAAAAGACAGCAATCTCTCTTCAAAAATATTTATGATTTGACCTTCTTTTGTTGTATACTTCGCTTTTCTAGTAGTAATTCCTTTTTCTAAATCGAAATGTCTTTCTAGGTTCTTAAGATTGCAGTTTTCTAAATTAATTGCTTTATCATCAAGATAGATGTCAATTGATTGACCATCAATTACATTAATGATTCTCTGACCTTTTTGAGGAAAAGCAGGGGAATTTTCTTCATATGAATAATCATAGTAGTTATAAAAGCCATTAATTAATGTCTGTTTATAATCTTCTTGATTATAGCCTTCACTAAAATTCCCTCTAACTCCTAAATATCCATTTTGTAAAGCAAATATTGATTCATCAACCTGCAGTTCTTTTATATCTTTACGATTAAATCTCGATATAATTTTCATATTCTATTTGATTGCTCCTGATGTCATACCTTTAATGATATATTTTTGTGCGAATAAGAATAAGATAACTACAGGAACTGCAGCAAGTAATACACTAGTAAGTAATAAGTCCCATTGTCTTACATATGCACCAGCTAGATTAGCAACTGCTAGTGGTAATGTTCTGACATCTCCAGTCATACCGATTACTAATGAAGGTAACAGATAATCATTCCATATCCATAAACCGTTAAGAACAAGCAAAGTAACAAAGATTGGTTTTAATATTGGTAATATAATTCTAAAGAACAATTGAGGTCTAGAGCATCCATCAATAATAGCAGCTTCTTCAATATCCATAGGCACAGATTTAATGAATCCATGGAACATGAATACTGATAATGGCGCACCAAATCCAACGTAAACTAATATAGCACCGTGGAAAGTATCTTTCATCGGTATACCAATAGTAGTACTTACTATGTCTAATAACCTTACTAAAGGTAACATTACAACTTGGAACGGAATAACCATTCCACTAAGGAATAAAACAAATATTAGTCTTGAATATAGTTTTTTAGTTCTTACTAATACCCAAGCAGCCATACCTGAGAAAACACCGATTGCAGCTAAACTACCTGAAGTAATAATTAGAGAGTTAAAGAATGAATTCCAGTATCTAATTTGTTCGCTTTGCAGAATAGTTTTTATATTTTTAATAAATGTAGCCATACTTCCTCCGTTAAGAGGGTTATCTATAATTTGAACTGAGGTTTTAGCAGAATTTATAATTATTAAAACGAAAGGCATAAAGAATACAATAATCAAAACAAAAGTTAAAATTTCTGTATATATCATGGCAAGTCTGCTACCAGATAGATGCTTGTCCAATAATTTGAATAATTTTACATTGCCTCTATAATGGTGAGTTGATTTAATATAGACTAACAATTTTATAATAAAGTTATTAGATTCTTCTTTTGATCTTCTAAATAGTCCAATAATTGCTAGTAAAATAATAGCTATAATCTTAACTAAGTATCTTAATGGTAAGTATACAAGTAATAATGGAATTGCAGTTAAGACAACAAGTGATGCAAAAGGTAAATTAAGGAAGAATTTCTTCAAGGCAGAGCCTATTTTATTAAAGAAGTTTCTCATTATAATTCCACCTCTTTTCTTTGGTTGTAGGTAACTTGAATCACACTAACAATTAACAATATTGTAAAGAATACAATTGCTTTAGCTTGACCTACTCCCATTTCATAATGACTAAAGGCAGTTTCATAAATATTAATAGCCATTAAATCTAAAGTGTTGACACTACTCCAAAACGGTACATTGAGGAGCTTGGACAAGTACTCTGGAATAAGAGCAGATGGACCTCCTTGAGTCAATGCTTGAATTGTATCGTATTGTTTAAATGATGTAACTAATGTTAAGAATAATGCAATTGTGAATGCTTGAGCAACTAATGGAAAAATAATTGTTCTAAGTCTTTGTAATCCACTTGCACCATCAATTTTTGATGCTTCAATTAAGTCTTGTGGAACATTTTGCAGTGCAGCAATATAAATCATCATAATGTAACCAGCATACTGCCAGGTTACAACTGCGATTAATGCACCCATGGATTCACTCGAATTAGCAAATCCACCGATTAAACTATGAGAGAAAAGCCCTGTCTCAGCACCTAAATTATTCCCGATTGCTGTAAAAACAGAAGAATAAATAAATTGCCAAATATAACCAAGTACTAAACCACCAATTAAGTTTGGCATAAAGAACCCAGCTCTATAGAGATTTTTCAATTTCAGTTTTTGTGTAACTAATAATGCTAATGAAAAAGCAACAACATTAATCACGATTACATTGAGAATTGAATAAATAGTTGTTCTAGTAAATGAATATATAAATAAGTAGTCTTTGAATATATTTTTGTAATTATCGAAACCTACAATTATTTGACTACCACTATTAAGTCCGGTCCAATTAGTAAATGAGTAATAGATTCCCATAAAAAATGGGGTAACAACAAAAAGCAAGAAACTTCCTAATGCAGGAAGTAAAAACATAATAAATGCTCTGTTTCTTTGAGCTTGATTTTTTTCTCCAGTAACATTTAATTCAAAAAACATAATGAAGTTACTGTCACCTTTATATGGATGTGGAATTGCAACATATTTAAAAAACTTAAGAATACCAACATCACCTTCATAATATTTGTTAGTTCGAAATACCCATAAAATAAATGAAGCAATCTTTCTGCCTAAAAATCTAATTGGTATATAAATGAATACTAAAGGTATAGAAAGAATAAACATTCCAAATTTGTAGAGTTTATCAACTAATCTCTTCGAAAATGGTTTCTTAATCTTCTTTATTTTGCTCATATAAACACTCCATTTCTATATATTTATTTATTAATTTTGAAGTAATTTGGTTAGTGATTGAATCAATGAAGTATTCATGGATTTTTATACTTGAATGACTTCTATTTTTTTTAATAATCTTAGTTATAGCTTCCATATACTTCTTAGCTGTTGCATCCCAAGTATAGTTTTCTAAAACTCTTTGAATTCCTTTTTTCTTGTAATCAATATAATTATTTAATGCTTCATGAAGCCCTAGAGATATGCTTTTTAAATCAAATACATCAATTAAAACTCCGTATTTAATTTGATTTTCAAATAGGACATCGCTTGGACCACCATACTTAGTTACAACTGCAGGCAAACCAGAACTCATAGCTTCAATTGGAGCTAATCCAAATGGTTCATAAAGTGCTGTTAAACAAAACACTGATTTCTTTTTAACCATATATCTGTAAAAAGAGGAAAGCTCTTTTTGCGAGCCTATAGAAATGAATGTGATTTTACCTTGTAAACGAAATTCATGAATTACCTTCATCATTTCATTTAGAATTTTAATTTCATCAGATTTAGCAGCTGAATAATCTTCATATGCATTATCGATACCTCTTAATGAAATTGCAATGTTTGCTCGTTCTTGAAGTGATTTATCATTTGCATAAGCCTTTAATAAACCTATGTGATTTTTCTTAGGATCTAACCTGCTTGCCAAGATAATGCATGGTAGGTATAATCTACTATCACTTATATCTCGTTTAAGAATCTTATCAAATTTAGATTTGTAATCCTTATCAAATTTAGCTTCGATTTCATTGAACACATCAGTGTTAGCTCCAGGTGGGGCAACCACAAACTTGTTCATTGAATCTTTAGTTATATCATTATATAGAACATGTGTATATTGTTCGTTTTTTTCTTGTTGGGTTGAAACAAAAACTGTATCTGCGTATTTAATTGCAGTTCTTTCAGCTTCAATACGTTTTGAGAAGTAGTACTTATCCTCTAATAAATGAATATTATCTTTAGTAGCTCCTAGTTTCTCTAATTTCTGAGCACCTAAAGAGTGACCTGTGAAAGAATAAGGAATATTTAATTTTTGTTTTAGCATTGCTGCAGATAATCCGCCATCTCCATAATGACCTGTTATGAAATTTGGAGTACGTTTTTGCTTTTTGAAGAAACTTACAATATTGTCAGTCCATTCATTTAGATGTTCCCATAACAATTCTTTCTGTAAAAAGTTATCTCCACCACAGCTTAGCCTTATTATTCTAACGTTATCAGCGTCATTATAACTATCACTTTCCTTACTAAACGCGTTTAATTTGCTGTCA
>JAGLYJ010000047.1 GCA_023132365.1 Mycoplasmatota bacterium | reverse complement strand
GGACTCTGTAAAATCTAGAATTGAAAATGGTATATCATTTACTGAGTTCGCATATCAAATATTACAAGCATGGGACTTTGAATATTTGTATAAAAACTATAACTGTAATCTTCAAATTGGTGGACAAGATCAATGGGGTAATATTACAGCGGGGTTAGAATTAATCAGAAAAATTCATTCTGCAGAGGCTAAAGCATATGGAATTACATTTCCATTAGTAACTAAAGCTGATGGGACAAAATTCGGTAAAACAGAAACAGGAACACTTTGGTTAGATAAAGATAAAACATCGCCTTATGAATTCTATCAATACTGGATAAATACAGCCGATTCTGATGTGATTTTAAGACTTAAACAATTTACGTTTTTATCTAAGGATGAGATTGATAAATTAGAAATTGAAGTCAAAGAAATGCCTGAAAATAGAGCTGCACAAAAATTGCTAGCAGAAGAAATCACTAAGACAGTTCATGGTGATGATGAACTTCAAAAAGCAATTAATGTATCTCAAGCATTATTTAGTGGGAATATTAAAAATTTACAAGTTGATGAAATAGAAATGGGCTTTAAAGGACTCCAAACATATGATACAAATGATGAGATTATGTTAATTGATGCTTTGCTTAATACTCAACTTGTTAAATCAAAGAGAGAAGCAAGAGAGATGATCAAGAATAATGCTGTATCAGTTAATGGTGACAAAGTTACTGATTTTGATTTTGTAATAAACAAAAATGATGCCTTTGGTTTTAAATACTCTGTACTTAGAAAAGGCAAAAAAAGATATGCATTAATTAAGCATATCTAAACATTAAGATAATAAAATAAAAAAGTAGACAGTGTATGCTGTCTACTTTTAAATATTAATATATTTCTTTTGGCTTTTTCTCTAAATATTTCTTTTGATAAATGATTCGTAAAGCATTTAGTACACATAGAATTGCTACTCCAACATCAGCGAATATTGATAACCACATCCACATAATTCCGACAGTAGACATTATAAGGAAAATTGCTTTAACGACTAAAGAGAATATAATATTTTCACCAGAAATTCTTTTTGTTTTTTTACCGATTTTTAATGCTTTATCAAGTAATCTAATATCATTATTAATGATAATAATATCGGAAACTTCAATTGCTAAGTCTGTAGCATCTCCAAGCGATACTCCTATATCGGCATTCTTTAATAAAGGAGCGTCATTAATACCATCACCAACAAATAATGATACAGAGTTTGTTTTAATTTCATTAAACTTTTCAAGCTTTTGTTCTGGAAGAAGTTCAGCGTAATATTCAATGCCGCCTAATTGCATGGCAATGTCTCTAGCAGAAACTTCATTATCGCCCGTTAACATCACGGTGTCATAATGCTTTGTAAATTCTCTAACAGTTTCCATTGATGTTTCTTTTAGTTCATCTTTAATAATTATATGGCCTATAAATTCTCCATCTAGAGCTACAAATGTGTATGATCCAATTGCTAGCTTCTTAACTGGTATTTCAATGTTATATTTTTTTAAGAAAGCTTGGCTACCAGCAAGAAGTACTTTTTTATCTATAACTCCAGAGATTCCATATCCTGGAATTTCTTTAATGTTTTTGACTTTAGAAATTGGTAATTTATTGTGTTCAACAATAGCACTAGCTATCGGATGATTCGAAAATTTTTCAATTGAAGCAGCTAATCTTAGCGCTTCATCACTTGAACATTCTTTTACAAAGAAGTCACCGTATGTAAGAGTGCCGGTCTTATCTAAGGCTATTGTTTCTACTTCATTAATTAGATGCAGGAAAGTAGAACCTTTAAATAAAATCCCATGTTTAGCAGCTGTTCCAATTCCTGCGTAATAAGATAAAGGAACTGATAAAACTAATGAACATGGACATGAGATAACTAAGAAAATAGCTGCTCGATAAACATACCCATTTGTTGTCATATTAGAATTCAAAAACTCAACTTTTGTAGGGTCAAAAATAACACCATATAAAATTAATAATACTGCTAATCCCACAACTATTGGTGTATATATTTTAGCGAACTTAGTTATAAACATCTCTCTTTTTGATTTAGAATTTGTTGAATTCTCAATCAAATCAATTATTTTGGCTAAAGTAGAGTTTTTATATTCCTTAGTTGCTTCTATATGAATTACATCACCAACATTGATATTACCACTTAGAATATCATCGCCTTCATCAACAGTTTTTAATTTTGTTTCGCCAGTTAATTCCGAAGTGTTTAAAGAAGTAGAACCCGAGATAACACGACCATCAACCGGAATTCTTTCTCCGTTTTTGATTACTATGACATCTCCAACATTAATTAATGAAGGATCTTTAATTATTAGTTTTCCGTTTATTAAAACATTTGCATATTCAACTTTTAGGTTAACCAAAGCTGATATTTCATTTCTTGAATGCTGAACAGCTCTAGTCTGTAAATATTCACCAACTGAATATAAAACAACAACGCCAACACTCTCTTCATATTTACCAATTAACATTGCCGCAATAGTCGCAATTATCATTAATGTATTTTCATTAAGAATATTAAAGTTTTTTATTCCTTTTAGCTGTTGAAATAATAGTTTTGATATTAATAATACATAGCCGGTCCAATATAATATATTCTTAATTAATGGATTAAGAAGTTTAATATCTGTATTAAAAACATTATTAATAACGGGGAAGATTCTATAGGCAAAAAATGTTATTGTAATCAATAACATCCCTAATAGTACAATTTTATATTCTTTAAAGAAATTTACTTTCTTTTCAACAACCTTATCCTCATAATAATGTGTGATGATATTATCTTCTAAAATGTCCACAATTTGCTTGATTTCTTTTAACGCTGCTTTTTCTTCATACTCTTCTTTAAAATCAACTAAAAGAATTTGCTTTGCGTAATTAAAAGAAGCACTGTTAACATATGATAAACGATTAGTTCTTCTTTCAATTTTAGAAATACAGTTTGAACAGGTTAAGTTTTCCATCTCGATTTTTCTGACCATAGCATACCAACTTTACTGTCATTTTTATATATATATTATACTTTATATTTAAATAAAGTCAAATATTCTCTGAATAAGAAATTGAGCGCATTTTATATTTAAAAATGCACCTATATATGATAAAATAGAATGGAAGGTGCGTGATATTATGAATTGGATGAAAATTGCAGAAAAATATGAAAAAGAATTTGTAGAATTAACTACAAAACTATTACAAATACCAACGGTATTAGATGCTTATGATCCTGATAATTTAGAAGAACCATTTGGGAAAGAGATTAGAGAAGCATTAGATATGATGCTTGACTATGGAAAACAAGATGGGTTCTTAGTAAAAAATATAGATAATTATGCTGGTCATATAGAATATGGTCATGGAGAAGAAATCCTTGGAATACTTGGTCATTTAGACGTAGTACCGGCTGGTGGTAAATGGAATTTTCCACCTTTCTCAGCTACATTGAAAGATGGTAAAATCTATGCTCGAGGAGCTATGGATGATAAAGGGCCAACAATAGCTGCTTATTTAGCGTTAAAAATGATTAAAGAACAAGGTATTAAATTAAATAAGAAAGTCAGAATAATTCTTGGTTGCGATGAAGAAAGTAGTATGCGCGGAATTGTTAGATATTTAGAAAAAGAAAAAATGCCAGATATTGGCTTTGCTCCAGATGCCGAATTTCCATTAATTTATGGAGAAAAAGGAATTCATGAGTATGATTTTCTAGCTAAGGAAGAAGATTCTTTAATTGAATCTATTGAAGCTGGAGAGAGATATAATGTTGTTCCTGATAAATGTGTTGCAATACTCAAGAAAGACTTATCGAAGGAATTCTTAGCTTTCTTAGGAGAATTTAAATACGTAGGTAACGTTGAAGGAAATAAATATACTGTGTTTGGCAAAAACGCTCATGCAGCTATGCCCGATGCTGGTGTTAATGCAATTAGTTTGATGGTACAATTTCTAAAAAAACACTCAGAAGCAAAATTCATTCAATTTATTGATAAATACGTAGCATTTGATAATGTTGGAAACAAATTAGGTTTATCTTGTTATGATAAAGAGATGAAAGGATTAACTAATAATTTTGCTATCATTGATTATGATGGTGTTAATTTGAAACTAGGACTGAATATTAGATACCCTAAAAACTATGACTTCTTAGCTGGAGAAACTAAAATGTCAGAAGCAGGAAAACCATTTGGCATTGAATATAAGAAAGTTAGGGATTCAAAACCACATTATGTTTCACCTGATGATAAATTGATTAAATCTTTATTAAGTTCGTATCAAAAATACAGTGGAGATACTGAAACTCCTATATTCACAATAGGAGGAGGAACCTACGCTAGAAAATTAACTAAAGCCGTTGCTTTCGGCGCTGCATTCCCAGGAGATGAGGAATTAGCTCATCAGCCAAATGAATATCTAATTGTTAAAAGTATGATTAAAGCAATCGCTATTTATGCAGAAAGCATTGAACTTCTAGCAGGAGAATAAGATGCGACTAAGAAATGTAAAACACGCAAAAGAGTTGATTGAGAATAATCCTAATATTATAATAGAAGAACCAAAACAATATAAAGGGAAGTGGAATGGCGTTTTCGGTAATAATAACCCAATTGAAGTAGAGATTGGTTGTGGCAAAGGTAAATTTATTGTAGAACACGCTAGAAAGAATCCAAACATCAATTATATCGGTATCGATAAATTTGATTCAGTAATTGTTCGAGCAATTGAAAAATTACTAGATGAACCATTAAAAAACATTAGATTGATTAGAGTTGATGCTGAAAATATTGAAGAAATATTTGCAAATAAAGAAATTTGTAAAATATATTTAAACTTTTCTGATCCGTGGCCAAAAAGAAGGCACGCTAAGAAAAGATTAACCAGTTCAAGGTTTTTAAAAAGATACAGTAATATTTTAGTGTATAATGGTTACATTGAATTTAAATCAGACAATTATAGTTTATTTGAATTTTCAATGATGTCTTTTAACAGTTCATCAAATTACAAGGTTGAGAATATTATTATTGATTTGTATAGAAATTTACCTGAAACCAATGTTCAGACGGAATTTGAAATGAAGTTTGTAAACAGAGGAAATCGTATTTTCTATCAAAAAGTAAAATTTATAGGAGATAAATATGAAGAAATTTTATAGAGAATTAGTTGATTTACCAGGAATTTCTGGCCAAGAGAAGTATATTAGAAAATATATGAGAAAACATCTTGAACAAGTATCCGAAGAAATTATTGAAGATAATTTGGGATCAATATTTGGAGTATTAAATAAAAATATTGATGGACCAACTGTAATGATAGCTGGTCATATGGATGAAATTGGAACTATGGTTGAAGAAATAAATAATAATGGTACAATAAAGATGATACCAATTGGTGGGATCAATCCTCCAGTTATGATTTCTCAATATATGAATGTAGTACTAGATGACGGAAGTTATGTTCCTGGTGTTGTAGGTTCTAAACCACCACATTTGTTAAGAGATCAATCATCAAAGCAAGTTTCAAGTTTTGAAGATTTCTTCTTAGATATTGGAGCGGATGATAAAAAACATGCCGAAGAATTAGGTCTAAAAATTGGACAACAAATAGTATTTAAAAATAATTATACTGAGTCAGTGGATGGTAAGAAGATTTTCTCAAAAGCATGGGATAATAGATTCGGATGTGCTATGGCATTAGATATAATGGAAACTGTAAAAAAAGAAGAACTTGCTTGTCGCCTTTATAGTGGCGCTAATGTGCAAGAAGAAGTTGGTTTAAGAGGTGCAATAACATCCTCATTCATGATTAAACCAGATTTATTTATTGCAGTTGACTGTTCACCATGTCAAGACACCTTCAACACATCAGATGTAGGTGGATCACTTGGAGAAGGATTTATGGTTAGATTTTATGATCCAAGAGCAATTTTACACCAAGGCATGAAAAAATTCATTGAAGAAACAGCGAAGAAAAATAATATAAAATTCCAATATTACAAATCACGTGGAGGAACTGATGCAGCTGCTGTACAGTTATCTCGTTCAGGCGTATTAGTATGTACAATTGGAATGCCTTCAAGATATATTCATTCAACAACTTCAGTCATTCATAAAGAAGATATGAAAGCTGTTAAAAATGTAATACTAGCAATGCTTAAAGAGATTGATTTTAATAAAATTAAGGAGATTAGATCAAACGCTTAATTTTTTAAAATAGAAAACTTATGAGACCACTTAAAGTGGCTTGGAAAGGAAAAATTTAATATGAGTCAAAAGAAAGTTCTTACAAAAAAAGAACAAACAAGAGAAATGACTATTTTAGCTATGTTTATAGCTATAATTGCAGTTCTTGGTTTAGTTCCAAACGGGTTAGGAGGGACAATTGGATTTATTAAGATTGCTCCGACTATAGAAGTAACAATTGTACATGTTCCAGTACTTATAGGGGCTGCATTACTAGGCCGAAAGACAGGAATATATTTAGGTTTAGCTTTTGGAGTTATAGCCAATATAGCTGCATTTATTTATGCTAGTCCATTCTTTGTATATCCATGGGTGGCTATACTGCCTAGATTTATATTTGGGCTAGTCATTTATGATGTGCTTACATTTTTTGTGAAGATATTTAAAAACAAATATGTTGGAGTTGGTGTTAGTTTCTTTATATTAACTCTAATACATTCCTTGCTTGTGTTAACTATGTTATGGACATCATTTGCGATGGTAATGGATATAGAAACATTAAGCCTAGCATTTAAACCATATATAGAGTTCTTAATTCTCTATAGTGTTATACCTTTTGCTCCACTTGTAGAAGGAGCAGTTGCTGCAATAGTTGGTTCAATTATTGTAGTACGCCTAGCTAATTATTTGAAAAACGATAAATACGCTACTAAAGAAGAGGTTGAGTAATTTGAAAGTAGTAATTGATATTGGAAATACAACAATCGCAATTGGCATATCAAAAGATGGAAAACTAATTGATAATGTATTTCGCTTAAACACAGAAAAGAATAAATCATATGATGAATACAGTCTTATATTAAAAGATTTTATTCCTTCTTGTTCAAGCGCAATGGTAGCATCTGTAGTACCTGAATTGAATACAGTTTTCAGAGATTTCTTTCAGAAAAAATATAATGTAAAACCATTATTTTTAGGACACGGAGTTAAAACAGGAATCCAGATTATGTCTGATAATCCTAAAGAAGTTGGTTCTGACTTTATTGGAAACTCGGTTGCAGCAACTAGTATTTATAATGAAACGATATTAGTTATTGATTTAGGTACAGCAACTACATTTTGTTATACAGAAAATAAAAAGCTCAAAGGTATTATTATAACTACAGGATTAACAACTAGTAAGAATGCATTAATCAATAAAGCGTCACTGTTACCTCAAATTGATTTGACACCACCCAAAAAATTATTGGGTACAAATTCAGCCGATTGTATAAAATCTGGATTATTATTTGGTCATGCATCAATGATTGATGGGATGGTTAGAAGAATAAAGAAGGATTTAAATAATCCTGATTTACAAGTAATATTGACGGGTGGTCATTCTAAAATTATACATCCATTAACACAAGAGGAAATGATTATAGATGACAAACTTATTTTAAAAGGATTACTTATATTGTTAGAAAAAAATTAAAATATATTAGAGATATAGAAAAATGCACTTAAATTGTGCATTTTTCTTTCTAATATGTTAAAATATATAGACAAAAGTGTGGTGAATTTAATGAAGAAACTACTATTAATAGATGCTAGCAATCTACTTTTTAGATCATATTATGCAACAGCTTATACTGGGAATTTAATGCAAAACAAAGATGGAGTTTATACAAACGGTATTTTTGGTTTTGCTCATGCAATGACTAAGTTAGTTAAAGATGAGTATACTCATATTTTAGTTGCTTTAGATCCAAAGGGTAAAACACACAGGCACCTTGAATACAAAGAGTATAAAGGAACTAGAAAGCAAACACCACCTGAATTAGTAATGCAGTTCCCATTAATGATTGAATATTTGGACGCTTTAGGCGTGTATTATTATCAACAAGAGCTAATGGAAGCTGATGATATTATTGGTTACGCAGCTAAACATTTTAAGGATAAATTCGATGAAATAACAATTTTTTCTAATGACCAAGA
>JAGLYJ010000046.1 GCA_023132365.1 Mycoplasmatota bacterium | reverse complement strand
TTACCACCCTCCCAAAAATCTTTAATCATATTGTTCAATTCACCAACATCGTTACATACTTCAAGGTGACTCCAAACTTTTGGATATAACCTTAAATATTTTCTTGTAGTAAACCTGTCATCAAATAAAATAGCACATCCTCGATCGGTTTCAGTTCTTATAACTCTACCTACTGCCTGGATAACTTTATTCAAGCCTGGATAAGTGTAAGCAAAATCAAACCCATTATTAAAAGTCATATCAAAATGAGATCTCAATACATTGTTAAATGGACTTAGTGCCGGCAGTCCTACACCAACTATTAATACCCCACTTAATTGTTCTCCAATCAAATCAATTGATTCTCCAAATATACCACCCATTACAAATAAGAAAACTTGAGTGTGTTCAGTTTTTTCTGTAAACAAACTCATCATTTCTTTTCTCTCTTTTGTAAACATTTCTCTTCTTTGAGTAATAAAGTTCACGTTCTCAATTTCATCAGATAATCTATTTTTTACAAGATTCATATAGGCATAACTTGGAAAGAATAAAATGTAATTTCCTTTTTTTGACTCAACAAGAGCTCTGGTCACATCAATTATTTTATCAATAGAATTACTTCTGTCTTTGTATCTCGTAGATACATCATCCACCGCCAACAATAAAAGGTTATTTTGCTTAAAAGATGATATCAATGAAATGTCATCACCTTCGTTGCTGGTAAGCAAGTTTCTGTAGTAATGTATTGGATCTAGAGTAGCACTAAAAAATGTAACTCCTTCTGTATGTAAATCTATTGTTTTTGAAATAAATTCAGAAGCATTCAAACACTTGATAGATATGACAACGTCATCATTAACGGTTTCAATTAAGTAAACAAATTCATCATTATAATACTCACTTATTTTCAGAAATCTATTCACTTGAAAATAGAACTCTCTCAATGCTTTTTTATCAAATTTTATCTTATCATCTGAAAAAATTTGATCAAGCTTAATTAATAATTTTTTCAAGGTTTTTAAGAAATATGGATTCATGTCTTCTTTCTTAATGAAATCCACTTCTAACAATTCAATGCTCGCTTCTGTAAAGACATCTAAAATATCATTTAGTTCTCTAGTAGGATTTGGTTTTAGGTATTTAGATGTTTCTTTTACTCTCAAAAAATCCTGGCTGATTAAACTCGACGAATACATTCCTCTACTTCTAGGAACAAGGTTATGTGCCTCATCACATAGAATTATTGGACTGTAAGTATCATCTTCAAAATATCTAATTAATTTAACTAATGGATCAAATACATAGTTGTAATCGCATAAGATAATATCAGCGTAGTTAGATGTGTCTAGTGATAGTTCAAAAGGACACACTGTATGCTTTCTGCCATATTTTCTAAATATATCCTGTGTAATTAATGATTCATTCTCGTATATATTAGCTATGGCTTTGTATACTCTTTTATAGTATCCTTTTGCATATTTACAAACTTCTGGATCACAGTCTCTTTCTTTGAGAAAGCACATGGAATCTTTAGATGTTATTTCGCATGTTTTAGCGATTAACCCTTTGCTTTCTAGTAAAGCAACTGTATCGATAACAACTTTTTTGCCATCATTCTTAGCAGTTAAATAGAACACTTTTTGCCTTGGTTGATGAACAGCTTTTAAAGAAGCAAATAAAGCAGCTATAGTTTTTCCTATTCCCGTAGGGGCCTCAACATATAGTTTTCCTTTTCTCAAAACGTTCTTATAAATATACGCCATCATTTCTCTTTGGTTTAAGCGGTATGCATCAAATGGAAATGTTAGACCTTCTATTGATTTTAATCTTGATTTTTCATGTTCGTATAAAGCTTTAAGCCAATTAAGATATTTTTCTACTGTTGCGTTATAAAAGGTTTCTAGTTTTTTTCTAGTTAGGTGCTTTTCAAATTGTAGAACTTTTCTGTCTGCTACTTTGATATAGGTTAATAAGACATCAATAGATTTTAAATTATGATCTCTTAAATACAGATAAGCATATAACTTTGCTTGAGCTAGATGTGCTGGATATGTTTTTTCTTCAAGTAAATCAAAGTCTGTATGAGTAGATTTTATTTCTTCAATATACAGGATATTATCTCTCTTAACAACTCCATCAATTCTTCCTCTAATAGTCAGCTTAATCTCTTCATCAAAAAAAGTAGCTTTTACACTAACTTCCTTAGAATCTATATCTGAATATTGCCCTTGCCAATAGCTATGAATCTCTTGTCCTTCCATCGCTCTTGTTTGTAAAACTCTATCATTAGAAATGCTTCCACTTCCAAAGACAAATTCAGCTATTTCTTTAATGCTAGCACTTAGTTCTTTCATGAATTCACCTTATTAATATTATACCCTATAATCCATTAAAAAATGCGAAATATTTCGCATTTTAAATGTTCAATTATTCTGTTTAATAGATTTCCTTTTCCATCTTTTTCCAACTTTGACTAAATAGTGCTCTTTAGCAAATCTTAAAGTGTCCACAACTGTTTTTCTAATTGGTCTAGTTTTGAATCCTAATATCTTTTTAGCTTTACTATTATCGAAGTCATGATTTGATTTAAGAACCATAATACTGTAGTGAGTAAATAATGGTTTCTGTTTCATCATCTTGTAATATAGTTCGGCAAAAAAACTCATAGCATATATAAACCAATACCACAATCTGAATTTAACTTTCTTTTTGCCAGTTACACTAGCTATCATATCAAGTAATTTTTTCACGGTTATATTGTTGCCTGATAATAAGAAAATATCTTTATCTTTTCCAAGAATTGAAGCGTTAATAATTCCCTTTACTAAATCTCTTACATCGACAAAATTATAGCTTCCTTTAATATATGCAGTAAGACGGCCCATTAAATAGTCTATAAATAATTGCCCCGTGTTAGATAATTGATAATCAAACGGACCTATTACCCCCGACGGACAAACTAAAACTGTTTCTAGATTTTTATCCTCTTGGTTTAAGACTAAATCAGAAGCAATTGCTTTTGATTTAGCATATAATCCTTTAACTAGCTTGTGATTAAAATGAGTTGGCTCAATCATCTTTTCTCCATGAGGTGCTTCTTCGAAAGCATGTACACTTGATGTATACAACAATCTTTTGATTTTATTTTCTTGGCAAACCTTAATTATATTCTTAGTTCCATCTACATTGACTTTAAATAACTTCTTCTTTTTTCCGGTACCAATTTCTACTATCCCCGCCAAATGAAAAACAACATCAACATCTATTATTTCTTCTTTTAGAAATTTATAATCTAATATGTTTCCATAAATAAGTTTTGTATATGGCTCTATGATACGTATATCATCATTAGGCAATACTAAAGAAATAACTTGATATCCTTGCTTATACAGTTCACGAACCAGAACATTTCCAATGTGTCCAGTTGCACCTGTAACGAAACATTTCATAGTATCCCTTCTTTCATTTTCAGTATATACGGAAAAACTCCATAAGTAAACCGTTGTTCACTATATAGAAAGAAGACTCAAAAAAACATCACAAAAAAGACCGAAGATAATTTCGGTCTAAATTTCTGATTTAGTTAATTTCAAAACATTTATTTTAATGCCCTCAGCGGCATTGCCATCTATCATTATTTTCTTACCATCATATATAATATCATTTTGCTTATTTATATAACGATTAGGTGTGTGGCCAAAGACTAGCTTTTTCTCAAATTTATCTGGAATCATTAAATTATAACCCCTTGTCCAAACTGCGTAGTGTCTGCTTGTATTGCGCCAATCCTCTAGCGAAAAATCAAGAAAGCCATGAACAATAACGTGATTTCTAAAAATCAAATATATTGGATTGTTTATCAGCCAAGAAGCAAACACCGGATATTTTTTAACAAAATTCTCTTTCATTCGTTTTATAGAAGCTTTATCTACTTTATATTTTTCGTTATTATTAAAACCTAAATCGAGGGTTCTTCTAAATCCGTTTTTCTGTATATTCCAAAGAATCTTCTCGATTTTAAATTTGTCAGTTAAAATCCTTATTAGGAAGTCATCATGATTACCAACAACGCCTAACACTCTGTCTTTAATAATAAGTTGTTCAATAAACCTAATTGTTTTGTCTCCCTGAAGTCCTCTATCTAGAATATCACCAGCTATTATTAATATATGATTTTCATTTTCCATATCAAAACTAGCTTTTTTTAAAGCTTCCATCATTAAATCGTATTGTGAATGAATATCGCTAATTATATAATATGTAACCATTTAATCTTCTCCTTATAAAAAAACCAAGAATAATTTCTTGGTTATTTACATGCTAATTCATAAATCTTTCTTGCGTCCTCTAGATTTAATTCTTTAAATGATCCAAACTGTTCTCCAGCATTAATCTTTAGCTTTTCTAACAGTTTTGGTATATCTTCTTTCTTAGCTCCTGCTTCTTCAAAAGTTGTTGGCATACCAATTTTCTTAAAGAAATTCTCTAAAGCAGCAATTCCAGCTAAAGCTATTTTTAAAGGCTTTTTAGGTTTATCTTTTATTCCAAAAACCCTAACAGCTAGTCTACGATATCTTTGGACATCCTCATTTACAGTATATCTCATATATGCCGGAAAGATTACTGCCAATCCTGCACCGTGAGTCACATCATACAATGCGCTTAATTCATGTTCTAATCTATGTGATGACCAATCTTCAGCCCTACCAACAGCAAGTGATCCATTATGAGCAATTGTTCCAGCCCAGCATATAGTTGATCTCGCTTCATAATTAGTCGGTTCTTCAAAAACTTTTTCTGCTGCTTCAATAATAGAAATTAATGTTGCTTCACTTAATCTATCAGTTAAGATTACATCAGGTGTTTTTGTCAAATATCTTTCAAAAATATGACTAATCATATCTACGATTCCAGCCGCCGTTTGATAGCTAGGTAAAGTATATGTAAGTTCTGGATTTATTATGGAAAATACAGGGCGCAAAATTTCAGCTCCAGTACCTCTTTTTAACATACCTTCAGTTTTTGTAATCACCGTCGCACTAGACCCTTCAGACCCAGCCGCAGGAATTGTAAGAATAACTCCAATTCTTAAAGCTGATTTAATCCTCGTTTTATTATCAAAGAAATCCCAAAAGTCACCTTTATACTTAGCTCCTGCCGCAATTGCTTTGGCTGAATCTATTGCAGATCCCCCACCAACAGCTAAGATGAAATCAACCTTTTCAGTATTACAAATTTCTATTCCTTTATATACTAAAGTATCTCTAGGGTTAGGTACTACACCACCTAATTCAACATAACTAATATTCTCTGCTTCTATTGATTTAATAACTCTATCAAATAACCCGGATCTCTTGATTGAACCTGAGCCATAATGAACTAAAACTTTTTTTGCTTTATACTTTTTTAATAATTTACCAATATTATTTTCGGAATCTTTTCCAAAAATAAATTCTGTTGGACTATGAAAACTAAAATTTAACATTCCACTCACCTCTCAAAAAATATTATAACACAAAAATACAACAATATAAATATTCAAATCATTACTCAATTATTAATTAAAAAATGATATAATTATTTTAACAAAGGAGAAATAAAAATGAAAGACATTACTTGGATAAAAGAAAAATTAATTGCCCACAGGGGATTACATAGTAAAGATAAAAAAATACCTGAAAACTCAATTACAGCAATTCAACTAGCAATTGACAAAAACTATGGTGTAGAAATAGATATAAATGCTTTAAAAGACGGTACTGTAGTTGTTTTTCATGACCATAATCTAAAGAGATTAGTCGGGAAAAACATATATTTAAAAGAATTGAATTATGAAGACATAAAAGAAGAAACAATTCTAGATTCAAAAGAGAAAATACCCACTCTAACAGAAGTGTTAAAATTGGTTGATGGTAGGGTCCCTCTTCTAATTGAATTGAAACCTTTAGGCAATAACAAACTGTTATGTGAAAGTTTTATAGAAACTATTAAGAACTACAAGGGCGTTTATGCTATTCACTCATTTAATCCATATATCGTTAAATGGTTCAAAATAAACCATCCTAATGTTATTAGAGGACAGATTACAGAATTCTTCAGAAACGATCCAAAGATGAAAAAGTTCACAAAGTACCTAATGAAAAGTATGTTCTTCAATATATTTACCAAACCAGATTTCGTAAATTATGGAATAAAAGATTTACCTAACAAGTATTGTGATAAAGCTCATAAAAAGGGGTTATGCATTATTTCCTACGCTTCACAATCTCAGGAAGAGTTTGACATGGTCAAAAAGCATTATGATAATTCGGTTTTTGAATACTTCATTCCTAAATAAAATATACTTGGGTTACATTAAATCAAATAAATTTAAAAAATAGAGTGAGCTATTGATAAGCTCACTCTTTTTATTGTAATAGTATTAAATAATTAATCCATATCAACATCGAAACTTTCTAATGCTGAATCTTTCTTTATTACTTTTGCGTCACCATGTTTAACAAAGAACATTGTTACAAATGAAGCTAAAACGAATATAGCTGCATAAGGGAATAATATCGTTCTTTGGAATTGGTCCATCAAAAATCCAGATAGAATTGGTGTTAATATTTGTGCTGACATACTAAATGTATAATAGTAACCTGTATATTTTCCAACATCCGATCCTTTAGCAAGTTCTACTACCATCGGATAAGAGTTAACATTAATTGTTGCCCAAGCAACTCCAGTTAAACCGAATATTATATACATAATAAATGCCGTATCTGGTGTTAAGAAATATACTGATCCGAAACAAAGTGTAAGTGCAATAATTCCAAATAATATAGTTTTCTTTCTACCAATTTTAGTTGCTAAAATACCAATTGGAATAAACGCAATTAAAGCTGCCATTTGAGCAATAATAATTGGCATTCCATAGTCCATACTTAAAACTTTAGGTGCATAATCTGATAGTTTTGACATAACAGCGTTATATCCTGTAAACCATAAAGCAACAGAGAATAAAATTAGAAGTAACGATTTACGTTTATCTTTTGAAAGTTTTGTGTGTTCTTCTTCAACTTCTTTATTTTCTTGTGCATCAGATATTCCAAGTTTTAATTCTAAATCCTCTTTCTCTTTAGTTAATTTTGGTTCATTAACTTTCCATAGGAATATAACTAAAAGAACTAACATCAAAATTCCTATCGTAATGAATGCTGGACCATAATTTAGGAATGATAACTTATCCAAACCATAAACCATCAGCATTACTGTCGCAATAATTCCACCCACAGTTCCCATCAGGTTAATTACTGCATTACCTTTAGATCTTAAAGGTTTAATAGTAACATCAGGCATTAACGCTACAGCTGGCGATCTAAATGTTGCCATCGCTAGTAAAGCAACTAGTAATGTTGCCATAAATATAATAAATGTTGTTGGAGAGTGACTTGTAACTATCCAAGCTCTACTATTTAAATGTAAATAATATAACTCTCTTAAATCTTCTGTATCATCATCAGTTATACTTCCACCAGAAAAGGCTAAAATTTCATTCATACCTTCTCTCATATCTGCCTTGTAAGTTAAAGCTGATGAACTAACTGCATCGTCACTGTCTTCTCCGTCAATAACTTCTTGATAAAAATCATCATACTTTTCTTGCGTGATAACTCCTGTATTATATAAGTTCTCCCACTGATCAGCTATTCCATCACTTAAAACAACCCAATCACTATACACTAAAGAATCCACATTTTCTTGAAAAGAATTATACTCTTGAACAATTGTAGTTTCTGTATTTATTTTACTTTGTTGATAATTATCGCTGAAAGTTAAGCTCATGAAAGCAAATGCAGCTATTATAGTTCCAACAATAATATATGGAGTTCTTTTCCCTTTTTTTGACTTCTGTTTATCTGATAAAGCCCCAAATAAAGGAATCAAAAATAAAGCTAAAACATTATCTAATGACATTATTACTCCAGAAGCCGTTTGGCTTAGACCAAACTTATCTATAAGTATTTTTGCCATAATTAAATCATATGTTCTCCAAAAAAGTGTTACTAAAAAAAATGCTAAACCTATGTAAAATGTTTTTTTGTAATCAAGTTTCATATTCCACCTCTAATATTTTCTTAATTAATATTATATCATGGAATTACATTTTTTATTTTGCTCTTTAAGAAGTTTAGTTTATTAATTAATCCTTTTAATATGTGATCAATCTATCACAATAAAAAAAGCGTTCGAATGAACGCTCATTTTCCTGTT
>JAGLYJ010000045.1 GCA_023132365.1 Mycoplasmatota bacterium | reverse complement strand
CTTAAATAATTATTTTTATGAACCATATGATGTTAATTGGAAAAAACTACATGTAACTGAACGCTATATCAAAAATTTTAATTAAATACAAAATACTTATAATTTAATTCATAAGAAAAATGTCTATTACAAATAGATTATTCAAAAGTTGCAACTATAATATGCGTTAGGTAATTAAATATATATTTTAACTTCTCTTCCTAACTTAGAAGATTTTACTAAAAATTGTTCATGCTCGTTCATAATAACCTCATTTCATAAATTATTTTAGTGTTATTTTGATAGACATGATTATTTCCTTATTCGCAATCTATTATATTACATAGTACTACTTGATTATCATTATCCTATAAATTCAACTACCAGTGGAATATAATCAACTGATTGGTTATTGATTATAGATTATAGATGGCGTACTATGATGTTATTAAAAGAATATACAAACTAAAGGAGATTTTTATGAATTCGGATAAATTATTCGGCTTGTCAACAACAGCATATCGCCAAGGAAAAATAAAAGAAGCTTATGACATATTGATAAATAATAGAGATGCATACAATAAAGATACAACACTATATTATTATTCTTTTACATTAGCTTGTAAATTAAAAAAAGTTAAAGATGCTATGCATTTTTTAAATGAAGCGGTCATAACACTTGGAATGTGGTATAATACAGATTTTTTAGATAGTGACACTAATTTAGATATAATACGAGACTTAGATGATTATAAGTATATCTATAAAGTATGTAAGCAAAGACAAATTGATTTAAGATTCTCAGGAGAAAAAAAGATTGATATTTATGTTCCTGAAACTTCAACAAATAAATTATTCCTCATGTTACCAGGAAATTTTCAATCTCTTAATGAAGTTAAAAAAAGCTTCAATCAAGATTCTATTAAAGATTATATAATTGCCATACCACAATCTAGAGAGTTTCATTCATATTTAAAATGTTTATGGGGCGATATTAAGTTTGGATTAAAAGTTGTATTAGAACATTATAATGAAGTTGTAAAGGAATATGATATCAATAAAAATGAAGTCATATTATCTTCTTTCGCGGCTGGAGGTAACGTTATATTTAAAGCATTGGTGGAGAATGCTTTACCCGTAAGTAAAGTTATCTTTTTTGCTCCAGGAATTTCAAATTTAGAATCATTTGAGCCACAAATAAAAGCTCTAAAAAACCGAAATATTAAAATTCTTATTGTATGTGGAGAAAATGATTCTCACTATTTACCTTTTTCAAATCACTTTGACAGATTACTAACTAAGTATGATGTAAATCACAAATATTTAATCCTTAATGATTTAGGACACTCATTTCCTATAAATACTGAAGAAATCATAAAACAAGCTATAATGTATTTCGATAGTTCAAATTAGAGCAATCATAATAGACATAGTCGCTATAACAAAAGCATACAAATTTCTCAATAATTTGTATGCTTCTCTTTTTATATTCAATCCACTTAATATATGTTCCTTAAATTTCATATCCTTCTACAAATTACTATAATAGAATTATAATATTAGAAAGTATATTTCTTTACATATAATCTAAGCTTTTCTTTAACTTTTTCTGATTTGAAATATTGATCGATATCTTCATCAATCAAAGTATATCCATCAATAATTAATTGAATACAAGATTGTGCTATTAATACTTCTCTTAGTTCTATATCTAGTAAGGCTGCTTCGAAATCAACTTTCAAATCATTATCAACACCTCTTATCATACTTTTATATATACCATTATTTGGGCCTAAAATTTCTTTCAATCTAATAATTGATTTGATTGCATCAGTTACTTCTTCAATATTTACTTTTTTATTAAATCTTTTTCGAAATTCTCCTGCATTCAATATTTGATCAACAGTTACCTCTAATACATCACTAAGTGGTAATAGAATTGATGTTTCTGGCAATGCATTGCCCGTCTCCCATTTTGATACAGATTGAAAACTAATATTTAACTTATGAGCTAAATTTTTCTGTGTTAAATGCATTTCAGTCCGTTTATCTTTAATATATTTTCCTATCTCTATTGTATTCATCTTAAACCTCCAACTCTTATATTATACTCTGATAATAGTATTTGAGCAAAATTTATGGCTTTGTTATGCGGTTTATAACATATTTGTAACTATTTGTGATATGGCTCATTCTTGTTAATTCTAAACGAACGATATATTTGTTCTAACAGAATAAGTTTCATTAACCGATGAGGAAAAGTCATCTTTGAGAATGAAAGTTTAACATCAGCCTTATTAAGAATCTCTTTTGATAACCCTAATGAGCCTCCGATTATAAAACAAATATTAGATGAATGATATGATGTGACATCATTCATTTTATTTGCTAGTTCTTCAGAAGAAAACTGTTTTCCATCTATAGCTAAAGCAATAATATATTCATCATTTATCTTTGATAGAATTCTTTTACCTTCAATATTCTTAATTATTTCAATATCTTTTATAGAAAGATTATCTGGAGCCGCTTCATCTTTCACTTCTACTAAATCTAACTTGCAATATTTAGATAGTCTTTTACTATATTCCTTAATACCTTCTAGAAGGTATTTTTCTTTAATCTTTCCTGCTGAAATAATTTTTATTTTCATCTTAATCACCGAGAACATTATAACACTAAATTTATTAAATATAACTTGTTAAATAAATTTACGCAACCACGAGTTGATTGATTTTTTGAAATATAGATATTAATATAGATAGAGAAGGGAATTAAAGGGTGTGCTATGGAAAACAAATATTCAACATTAGATGTATTTAAGTTTCACATTAAGGTTTTTAAAGAAGATAAGGAATTGTATGTTATTTGGTATTTTATTCTACATATGATAGTGTCTGGTTCATTGCCGCTACTATTTGTAATCTTTCCAAAATATGTTATTGATTCTATAAGTATTGGTGATGTTAACCAGACAATAATGTATATACTTATTTTTGGTGCCTCACTATTAGTTTTTAGTGTTCTACAATTAAAACTATATTTTAAGGCTTCGGGCAGATTTATTGCCAGTAGGGTAAGAAGAGGTCGAACTTACAACAATAAGTTTCGAAATGCTGAGTTTAAGCATTTAGAAGACGCTAACTTCCATCAAAAAAGGGATGAAGGATTTGAAACTATGAGCCATGCCTTTTATGGCTTTCAAGGAACACTTCGAATTGTGTTTACGCAAATGCCTGAGATATTTTCAATTATTGGCTTTATCCTAATTTTAGGATTATTCAATCCAATTATTGTACTAATAGCTTTTGGTTGTGCAATACTACAATTTTTTATATCTTTAAAATCTAAAAACTTCGCTGTTGCTAATCACAAAGAATTAGCTGAAAGACGGAGAGTTTCTAATTACTACTACAGGATTGCTCATGATAATACTTATGGGAAAGATATCCGTATTAATGATTTGAGTAAACCTTTAACCAATAGATATAAACAGAAGGCTGGACTTGTTAATGCATTGCTTAAGGAAATTAATATATTTGAATATCGTTTTAGTTTATTTGAAATAATATTCCTGCTTATAACAAACGGACTAACTTATTTAATAGTTATTAAAGCATATTTTAATGGTTCAGTTAGTATTGGTACTATCTCAATGACTATAATGACTATCCTAATGATAACTGTTAAATTGCAAAATACTTTTAGAGAAGTGTCTAGATTAAAAACAGAAACTAACAAAACTAAAAAGTATATGAGCTTCTTCGATGATGATTACTCTTTCGAAGAAGAAACTGATGATGATTTAGTTTTTGATAGTATGACTATAGAATTTAGAAACGTAAGTTTTAAATATCCTGTTAGTGATAAATATGTATTAAATAATATATCATTTAAAATTGATGCAGGTAAAAAAATAGCTTTAGTAGGTATAAATGGATCAGGGAAGTCTACAATCGTTAAACTTCTAAGTGGTTTATATAAACCTAATGAAGGAGATATACTTATTAATGGTATAAGTACTAAAGACATGAATTTAAGATCTTACCGTAAAAATATAGCAGTTGTGTTTCAAGAAGTAAATATCTACGCTGCTTCATTGTTAGAAAATATAACTGGAGAAAACCCTACTGAAATTGATAGAGAGTGTGCTTTAAAAGCTTTAAAACAAGTTGGTCTTTATGAAAAAATTATGGGCTATGAATTAATGGAAGACCAACAAATGCTCAAAGTAGTTGATGAAAATGGAACTGACTTAAGCGGTGGTGAAGCTCAAAAACTCGCTATATCTAGAGCGTTATATAAGCAAAATACTAAACTAATTATTCTTGATGAACCTACTTCTTCTTTAGATGCTATAGCTGAAAGAGAAATGTACGAACATTTCAACGAACTTGTTGATGGTCGTACAGCTGTAATGATTTCTCATAGGTTAGCTAGCACTAAGTTCTGCGATGATATTTTATTCATTGAAGCCGGTGTTATTAAAGAGCATGGGAATCATGAAGAACTTATGAAGTTAAGCAATGGGCTATATAAGGAAATGTTTATAACTCAAGGTAAATATTATCAGGAAGAGAAGGAATTTTCTAATGAAACTAAGTAGAGACAGCTGGCGACTATTTCGCCTAACCTTTAAACTCTCTAAGAAGTTCTATGTTCTAGCACTCATAAGAGCGATAATACAAACGATAAAAACATTAGTAGGTGTTTATAGCCTCAGTTTAATTGTAAAATCTCTGATCAATGGTGATATCAATACCGCTATGTACTATGCAGCTGCTATTGTTGGAATAGAAGTTTTAGTAAGGTTCTTAGAAATTACTCTTCAAACTCACTCTGAAATTGCATTATTCGAAATATTGGCAAAACTGAAAATTCATATTTCCAGCAAGCTTATGAGTGTTGAATTTAAATATTTAGAAGATTCCAAATATTTAGAAACTGTAGATAAGGCTAAAGCTGCAGTAACTATCTTCAACTCACATCAAGAATTTCTAACTTGTATAGAAGAAATATTACACCAGTTTTTAACACTTTGTTCCTTATTAACGCTAATAATAATATTTAAACCAATTGTTATAATTGTAATTCTTATTGGTACCGCTATTCGTTTCTATTTAACTGGTCTTACATCAAAAAAACAAAAAATATTGTATGAAGAGTTGGGACCAGTAAACCGTAAACTATCATATTTTGACACTGCAGTTCAAGATGAACGCTATCAAAAAGATTACCGTCTTTATCCACTCGGAAACATGATATATAATAAATTTAATAAGTTCCTAGATGAAACATGTAATTATCTCGTATACTTCTATAAAGTTCTAGGAAACAATCAAATATATTTCAGCCTTGTTAATAGTATCCAAGTAGTTATCATTTATTTGATTCTTGGACCATCATCAATTACAGATGGTCTTGGTGTAGCTACCTATATTCTCTTAACAGCCAGTGCTTTTAGCGTAGCTAATGCGATTAATGTATTTGTAGAACGTTTTAGTGAATTAAGACGTCACACAATAACGTTAAAACCAGTACTTGAAATTATTAACATGAAAGACGCAATCAATTCATCTAGTGGCGGTTTGAATTGCGAACCTCTAGAATCATTAAGGTTTAAGAATGTGTCATTTTCTTATCCTAATCAGAATAAATTAATACTAGATGATATATCATTCGAAATTAAAAAAGGCGAAAAGATAAGTATCGTGGGGATAAATGGAGCTGGTAAAACTACAATAGTTAAGTTAATTAGTCGCTTTTATGAAGTAGACAAAGGTCACATTTATTGGAATAACGTAGATATTAATGATTATGAGTATCACTCATACATAAAACAGATATCAGCTGTATTCCAAGACTTTAAGCTATTTGCTTTAACTATAAGTGAAAACGTGGATGTTGAGGAAAAAGACAAAGCATATATAAAAGAATGTTTATATCAGTCTGGGCTTGAACAAAAGATTGAGTCTCTGCCAAATAAAATAGATAGCTTCTTATCTAAAGAATACAGTAAAGAAGGTGTAGATTTATCAGGTGGAGAAAAACAAAAAGTCGCAATCGCTAGGGCAATGTATCAGAATTCATCTATTGCAATACTAGATGAGCCTACTAGCGCGCTTGATCCTTTAAGTGAAGCAGAAATATATGAGCATTTTAGCGAACTTGTTAAAGATAAAACAACAATATATATTTCACATAGAATGAGTAGTAGTGTTTTCTGTGACAGAATAATCGTGCTTGATAAAGGTAAAATTATTGATATGAATAGCCATAAGAACTTAATGAAGAAGAAAAGCGGTATATATTATGAACTTTTCACATCTCAAGCCAATTATTATATCTAAATATATATTACAAATCAAAAGGGGAGAATTATCTCCCCTTTTTTAATCTTTTGTTAAGCATTCTAGTTCTTTGTAATTCTCTTCTTCTATTATAATTATTAAGTCTCATAGCATTTGCATATTGATCAAATCTTTCACTATCTAGTAAGCCTGTATCTATTGCTAGTTTTACCATACAGCCAGGTTCACTGTCATGTGTACAATCTAAGTACCGACAACCTTCGCCTAATGATAATATATCTTCAAAGCTACTTTCAGATACAAAATATGAAGATACGATTCTAATACCTGGTGTATCTATAACCTTACCACCATTCTTTAGGTTTACAAGTTCACGGTTTACTGTAGCGTGCCTACCTTGAGCATCACTTAACCTTATTTGTAAGGTTTTGAAATGCTCTTCACCAATCAAACTATTAATAATAGTTGATTTGCCTACACCACTACTTCCAATAAATACCGCTACACTTTCACCAATGACTGATTCTATTTTATCCATATCTGTTTCTTCATAAACTGTTACTGGATAAATTTCATAATCAGTTATTTCTTTAGTTTCATCAATATAATATTGGATATCATCACATAAATCCTTTTTAGTTAATAAAATGATAGTTCTAAAATTCTTATCATAGGTTAAACTTAAGAAGTTTCTTAGCTTCTTTGTGTTATAGTCTTCATTTAATGACATACATATGAAGACTATATCAATATTAGCAGCTAAAATATGTCTTTCACCAATTGTTCCAGCATCAAGCCTTTCCAATACACTAGTTCTATCATGGATACTTTCGATAATACCTAAATATTCATCAGCTTTTCTGAAACTTACAAAATCACCTATATGAGGATAATCAGACTTTTGCAAATTAGTGTATTTAAATCTACCACTAACTTCAGTTAGAATTCTTGTATTATTATAATCAACTAGATACCTATCTTTATATACGGCTACTACTTGACCTTTTTCAAGAGAATTATTGCTTTGCTTACTTTTCAAAATATCACATCCTTTCTTAAAAGACTGATACATCTAAAGCAAACAAAAAGGACCAAATAATGGTCCTTAAAAATATTCAAATAAGGATTATTTGCTGTTAGATGTATCTATAAAATTTTTATTACTGTTAAGTTCTTTCATAAAACATCACCCCTTTGTAAATAATTTATTTAATAATACTATAGAACTATTCCTTTGTCAATATTCGTTTATATCTGATTCTTATAATACTATCGATAATAGTTTATATATTATTTTATAAACTCTTGAATATGTTTAACTAATACATCAGGACAATCCACTAAAGGACTATGACCTGAATTAGCTAATTTAATCTTCTTACAGTCATAAAGTGCTTCAACAGTTTCATCTACCATATACTCAAGTACAACTATATCTGATTCACTCCAAAATGAAAGAACAGGACATACTACATCTTTAATAGATCCATCACCCATAGTTACACCATTATGAACATCTGACATATTAAACCTTGTAAGTGCGTAGTCAACATCAACTATACATCTTTCTTTCATAGTTTCAGCTAAATATAAATCATCATCTTCTTTAACCGGTTTGTTAACAGTATAGATAAGTTGATCCCATACTGCTTTCATATATGCAGTAGCTCCGGTTTTAAAGATATTATCCATAGAAGCTACTTGGATAGGATCAAGTGCTAGCTCAGCTTTGCTAGCGTAATATGATCCAACAATAGGTTGCCCCGCTTCATCTTTCTTAAATATAGGATATCCCTTATAAGAACAAGACTCAATTAGAATTACTTTCTTAACTTCTTGATTTCTTTTAGCTGCGATTTTTAAAGCGACCGCTCCACCTGTAGACCAACCTGCAATAACGTATTCATGAATATCAAGTCCATCAAGTAAAACTAATACATCATCAGCTAGTTCTTCTAGGTCATTATATTCATTGTTATAAGTAGAATCTCCAAAACCTCTAAGGTCTGGCGCGATAATCCTAAATTGTTTCTGTAGTTTTTCTATTACTGGTTTAAAGTGAATACCACTACTCATATTACCGTGAATCAAAACCAATACTTCTTTGTTAGAACCAATATCTAAATATGCTAGTTTTTCTTTACCAATATCAAAAAATTTCTTTTCCATAAAATATTCCTCCTGTTAAATCATTATATTCTGACCTTATTTTATTACTCTAGGAATTCTATGTCAATAGAGACAGCGGATATGTAATCGAGTAGAGGCTAAATATTAAT
>JAGLYJ010000044.1 GCA_023132365.1 Mycoplasmatota bacterium | reverse complement strand
GCAAAGAATCCTCCACCAAATATAGGGTTAGCTTTAAACACATCAATTGCGTCGTACCAAATTTCAATTCGTCCATTATCATCTAAACCAAATACCGCTAGTCTATCCCATATTGCAATAAAGTATTCTTTAGTAAAATATCCAATTGCAGACATAATGATGACTCCGATAATTAAATTCAGTAATAGATTCCATTTATGTTCATATTTTACAAACATGAATACTAACAACAATACTGAAGTTGCGAAAAAAGCAAGAATCCCCGCTCTTGACATCGTAAAGAATAACATAGCAATTTCAAATAAGAATAGTATTATCCAAAACAAATGCAATTTATATTTCTTTACAAAATAAGTCATACTAGCTATAAACATGATTAAGTATGTTGCAATAAAATTAGATAACCCCCAGCCAAGATCAATCGACTTATTTTCAATAGCTAGAATAATATCGTCAACTCTTAAATAGTAGATCATTATTTGAATTGAAATCATTACTCCAAGGATAACAAAAATTCTGATTAAATATCTTAAGTTATCTCCGCGAAGTGTGTTTGCGAAAAACCCATAGATTAATACATATAATAAGGAAACAATTATTATAAGGAAGAAATTCAAGTCATATACATCAGAATTAATAATGTGCGAAATATTCATGCCAATAACTAGTATTGCAAGACCTATAAAAAATTTCCCCTTAAATATATTAACTTTGAAACGAATAATATGGATAATAAATGCTAATAATAGCGCTGCTGGTGCTATATATAGAGACAATGGAATAGAATTTGTATCCCATTCGACCTGAGAAATCATAAACAACATATTTAATAGAAATGGAATTATATATATAGTATTCTTTACAAAGATTGCTAAAACAAAAATTATACCCATAAAAATAGGTATTCCTATGTAATCAAGCTTAAATATCCAAAATCCTAAAGAGATTAAGCTAACTATAATTAAGTATGGTAATTTAGTAAAAAAATTCTTATCTGTCATTTATATCACCTAATAATATATTATACAATATATTACCTAAAAATAAAGAAGAAAAAGCACAGAAGTGCTTTATTTTTTATTTATTACTAACATTTTTAATAATATCTATATCATCATTTTCAACTTTATTTACTCGACTAGATACTTGATGAAATTGCAAATTATTTGATTCATCTGATTTAAGAATTTGTTCTAAAGCTAATATATCTCTTAAACTAGGATCTAACCATACCTTTGCAGAATTTTCAGATAAAATCACAGGCATTCGGTTATGAATACTTTCCATTACAGAATTCGCCTTAGTTGTTATTATCGTACAAGTATGAAGTTTTGTACCATCTGTTCTTACTTTTGTAGTCCAAAGTCCCGCAAACCCAAATATTCGGTTGTTCTTTAAATAGAAATAATAAGGTGTTTTCGTGGATGTTGTTCTATACCATTCAAAAAATCCATCTGCTAGAATTACACATCTTCTTTGTGATAAAGACTTTTTGAAAGAAGGTTTTTGGTTTAGAGTTTCACTTCTTGCATTTATCATTTTGTATCCAACACTATCATCTTTAGACCATTCTGGAACAAACCCCCATTTAAGTAAACCCACTCTAAACTTAGTTCCATCATTAATTAATGATAATACATTCATCCCAGGAGAGATGTTATATCTGGGTAAAATTATATTCTCGTTGAGAACATCTATATTATAATGTTTTAATAAATACTCACTAAGTTCTTCTTTTGTTACTGATATTCCATACCTTCCACACATAAAATCACCTACCAATAAAATTATAATATATACAATATCATTTTTCAAGATTTGCTAGGAAATAAAAAAAGTTTACTTCAATTAAGAAATAAACTTGTGTAATTATACTGGTACCGCCGGTCGGACTTGAACCGACACGCTATCTCTAGCAATGGATTTTGAATCCATCGTGTCTACCGATTTCACCACGGCGGCATAGCAATATATATTATACTATAAATTCATTAAATTGTAACGAATAAATTTATAAACTTTATCCTATATATTTTGCTTGATAGATTCTTCAGTAAACTTAATGAAATCGTCTCTAAGTTTTTTCTTATGTACTCTTTTAGGTAACTTTCTTGGTTTGTCAAATTTATATAGAAGATTATTATCTTTATCATATTTATTAGTGTTAGCTAATATTACAATTATCCTGGCAGCTTCTTCTGATGTGTTTGTTATTATTTGATACAATTTATCCAAAGATTCACCAAATTTAGTTTTCCACTTCCAAATTTTAGAGTAAGCAACACCTGGATCAGCTGCTTTGATGATTAGATTAGAATTCCTGTGTTTTTCTAAAAGCTCTTTAGCATAAATTAAATTAGCTAATTTAGAATTAAAATAATCCTTGAAGCCATTTGTTCTTCTTACAAATATATTTGGTTTAACTTTTAAACTACCCCAGTAACAACCAATACTAGAAACCATAATAATTTTTGAATTCTTACCTTCTAGTAATCTATCAATAAGTAATTCAGTCAAATAATATGTCCCCAAGTAATTAACTCCCATTGTCATCTCAAATCCTTCTTGAGTAAAAGCTTTTTCTCTCATAAATACACCGGCATTGTTTATCAATACATCTATATATTCATAATCACTTAATACTTTATCACAAAATGATTTTATCAAAGAAAAAGAGGATAAATTAACTTGTAATAAGTCAACATGTCCATTTGGATTAATTTTTAGAAGTTCTTCTTTAAGTTTTTCAGCTTTAATATTGTTTCTATTCCCTAGAATTAAGTGGTGACCTTCAATAAATAGTTTTTTTGCGGTTTCATACCCAATACCTGAAGTAGCTCCTGTTATTATTGTAAAAGTCTCTCTCATAGTTAATCTCTTTTAGCTTCTTTCTTAAGATTTGCCTTATTTTTATACATATTATTGTCGGCTTGAATAATGATCTTATCTGCATCACATTTTGTAGTATCAACACAAATTGTTGTTCCAAATGATAGTTTAATATCCCGGAAATATTCAATATCTGATTTCTTGATCAAATAGTTAATTCTATTTCTTTGAATATCTAAAGCTTCATTATCATCAAGGTTGGATACAATTAAAAACTCATCTCCTCCAAAACGAGACACTAATGAATGTTTATCAAATATTTCCTTAAGTATTTTGGCTACTTCTATTAATACTTGATCGCCCCTGTGGTGTCCATATGTATCATTCAATTGTTTAAAATCATCAATATCAATCATAATTACGGAAAAGTTTTTATTTTTCAATATGTATCTACTAATTTGGTCCTCGGCTCTTTCTCTAGTAAATAATCCGGTTAAATAATCTCTTGCATTATCTGTTGTTTCAAAAATTAAGTATGTTATCAACAATGCAACAGCTGTGGTTGGCCATATTATGTGTAATCCTATATATAGCAATTGGCCAACTGAAGCTATTATTGGTAAAGCCAGAAATATGAGCACACCCAAAATAACACTTTTGTTGCTCTTTGAAGCTTTTTTTATTACAAATAATAGAACAAATATATAAATGATTACTGTAAGAATAATTGATGACCAAATCATTGGCAACCTTGAATAAACATTATCAGCTGATATTTTAAATAATATTGGATAGAAGATATTTATTACAGATAAAACCCCCATTATAATAGTTGGTAAAAAATAGTGCCATCTATTTTTATGTTTTTCTTCATTACTATAAACAATATAGTCTATATAGTATCCCCACAAACCAACAACTACAGTTGCTAATCCTGTAAATAGGAAGTTAAATAAGAAGTTAAAGAAATAGTTTGAAGCTCCAGGTAATGTATCAAATTTCCAACTTAAAATCTCACAGACGTTCATGAATATAGTAGAATATATCATTATTGTAAATATTTTACTTTTAATGTTAATAGTATCCCTCGATATATATATAACCACCAATAATGATAATAGAATAATTATCGCAAAGATATTTAACTGAAAATCATACATATATTTCTCCTTTTTTTATTACATTCAAATTTATCTTGGTATATTAATTGGAATATTTTGTAGTTCATTGCGATATTAATTTTATCATATATTTGATTGGTTTTGTACTAATAAATAGAAAATACAAACACTTGATTAATAAATAAAAAACTCAGATAAGTTATTAACTGAGTTTTTATTATATATAATTATTTAATTAATATAATTTACATTTCGTTATTTCCATTTCCATTATCACTTTGATTTGAAAATCTACTGCTTCTATCATGTTTCTTTTCAATTTCTGCTTTATATCTATTTATTTGCCCATTTTGTTGGGCTTCTAAAATTCTATAAGTATAAATTGTTTCTCCAGTTTCAGGATCTAGGGTTACTTCAATGTGAATATTTCCAGTTTCTCTTACTCCATCTACTGGTTTAATATCATATCTTACGTGAATTAATGTAACGCCTTCTTCTTCAATAACCTTAAAGTCATATTTGGCTCTTTGAGTTAAATCTGCAAAATCTAGGTGAACCCTTAAAGCTCCATCTTCTTCTACAACATGTACTCTAGATCTAGAGATAATTACATTATCTTGTTTTACTTCATAGAAGAACTTTTTGTTTCCATCTTCAGCATCAGTCATATATGTTACTTTTACACAATTTTCACTGTCTACATATGATCTAAGTCTAAACATTTCAGCGCCGTCGTCTCCAACAATACGTTTACCTTCTAAATTATATTCATTTTCTCCTTGAACTATAATTCCTGTTAATAAATATACAACATTATCATCGTCTTCGTCTTGGAAATTAAATTGTCTGTCTTGTGACGAAGTTTCTTGAGCTGTTGTTTCACTTTCCGTTGTTGGTGCTACAGTAGTTTCACTTTCTGTAGTTACAACTGTAGTAGTTTCAGCTTCTGTAGTTGTTGTTTGATCATCTTCTATATCTTCTTCATAAACTGTTTCATTGTAATACATAAAGTATTCTAATTCATTTCCTAACACATCTACAGTTAAGAATGAAATCATGAATTCATAAGCTTCTCTATCTGATTCAAGAACTGTTACTCCTAATCCGTTATTACTTCCTAAGAAAGATTCCATCATTTCTAAATATTGGTCAACTTCATCAATTTCTTCAATGATTACTTCTTCCTCTTCAAGTTCAGTTGTCTCTGAAGTGCTACTTAATGGTACAAATGAAAGCTGGTCGATAAATGAGTAATCAAGTAGACTTGCTGCCGATACAGCTTGCAAGGTAAATACTTGTTCTTCATCATTAAATTCTACTATTTCTTCTGAGGTATCATTACATGCTACAACACCCAGAGCCATTGCTATTGCAAATATTCCTAATAATAATTTTTTCATAATATAAATCCTCCTTATTTTATTCTTCACATACTATACGACCAATTTTAGTTTTTTATTGGTATTTTTTTATTTTTTTTGGTTTTTTTGCATTAATTTTTTTGATTCCTCAATTTTGTATAATTCTTCAGTTGCAAAATGAAATTTAGTAACAGAGTACTCCTGATTATGTGGATATAAATAAAACGTATCTTCATTTGTTGAAAAACTAATGCCATCTCCCCTACCAAAATAATCATATTCAATGTGAATCCCAAAATTAGATATTACCGGTTTATGAATATCTAAATTCTCACCAATCAAGTGATACCCTTTGCCATTATGTGTGATTTTTCCTTCACCAATACGGTAAAAACCTGTGTTATTAGGTAACATATCAATATCTACATCTAATGTAATATTATATTTGCCTTCAAGAATTTCCTTTTTAACTTGCTCTCTCTCCCATTCAAACCAATCAGGAATATGACTAAATTTTGTTTCACCATTTATGTTTGATAATTTACCAAGTTCATCCATCACATATGTTTCATTACATGCCTCACACCATATTCTATTGTCTTTAGATTTCATTTTAAATTCAGTATGGCAATGAGGACAAAGATATAGTGGCTTATGAAGCCCTTCAGCTCTAAATTTATCCTTTATATGGATATTGTTATCATATTGATATTTATAATCATCATAAATAAAAGCTTCCTTAATCCTCTTATCTATCTCATCAACACTTAATGAAACAATTTCCTCTTTATTAATAATTTGTGTCATATCAGCTGAAGTTCGAATTTTTCTTTTTTTCAAGTTCCAAAATGGCTGTCTTAAGTGGTGTCCTCTGCCAATCATACTGACAACAGGATATTTCATTAACTTAACTAATTTCCCTAAGCTTTCTGGCAACATTGAATTAGTTCCAACCAAAGAGTACCTTGCTTCTGGATAAATCTGACAGACTGTATTATTTACTACCAAACTATGTTTTATTTGTTTAACTAGTTTTATATCACTCACAAATTTTCGTTTCATAAAACAACCTACATTACGCATTAAACTTTCACGATTAATAAATCCATCTACTGCGACTATATATGTAGACCTTCTTGGAAAAACAGCTCTGGTAGCTACCTTGAAGTCTAAGAAGCTATTATGATTACAAAGTAATATATAAGTGCCCTTCAATCCTTTCATATTGTGCTTTCTAATTTTTGAATGAACTGCAAAGGTTTCTGGAATTGCTAAAACCCAGGCAAGTAACTGTAGATACCACTTTGCCTTTTTAGGCATAATTGTCATATCAAATCGTTCCATTGCTTTAACTTTATCAATCTTTTCATATATAATATCACTTATCTTCATCATGAGCCTCCATCAATTCTATCAATTATAACATAAAAAAAATACTAGGATTAACTCACCAGTATTTTTGTTAAATAATTATAAATATTTCTGAGCAACAGTCACAGCAATTGCTCCATCACTAACACTTGTAACAATTTGTCTTAATAATTTATCTCTCACATCTCCAGCAGCAAATACACCTGGTGCTGAAGTTTCAAGAAACTCATCAGTTATTATCCATCCAGATTCGTTTAATTTAACTGAATCCTTTAAAAAACTAATATTTGGTGTCATTCCTACTGCAACAAATACTCCATCAACTGAAACATTTCTTTCTTCTTTTGTTTTTTTATTTAAAACATCTATTGATTCTAAATAGTTTTCTCCATTAAATTTGGTTACAACACTATCCCATATCATTTCTATATTATCTTGTTTAAACAATTTTTCCTGGTTGCTTTTTACAGCTCTTAGTTCATCTCTTCTATGAATTAGATAAACTTTTTTAGCTATTCTAGATAAATATACAGCATCTTCTACAGCTACATCTCCGCCGCCGACAACAGCTACTGTTTTATTTCTAAACAATGCTCCATCACAGACAGCACAGTATGAAATACCTCTTCCCTTTAAATCTTCTTCGTTTGATAAACCTAATTTTCTAGCTGAAGCTCCTGTAGAAATTATTACTGTTTTTGTATAATATGTATTATTACTTGTAGTTATTGTTTTAATATCATTTGTGAAGTCAACTTTCTCTACTGATTCCAAACTAATATTAACACCTAATTCTTTTGCATGATCAACCATCTTATCCGCTAATTCAGCTCCCGATACATTATTTATACCTGGATAGTTCTCAACTTCATACGTATTTGCAATTTCACCACCTGGTAACCATTTTTCTATAAACAAGAAATCTAGCATTGCTCTTTTAGCATAAATAGACGCAGTAATTCCTGCAGGACCAGCACCTATTATTATTAATTCATAAACTTTTTCCATTTCATCACTTCCTCATTTATTTATTATATCATTTTCGTCTATTTTCTTACTAATTTTTGCATATTATTTTAAAATTAATTGTGTAATTTATGTGAACATTGTTATTTCACCAATAATTCTTTAAATTGGTCCGTATAATTAGAGAAATTTAGGAGGTAATAAAATGAAAAAAAATCTATTAAAAATCTTTATCGTAGCTACTATAGCTATTGGAGGTATATTTACTTATACTTTAACAAGCGTTAATGCTCAAAGTGTATATGAAGAATATTCACTTGATACATTAATTAGTGAAGAAGACTATACATTAGAAGATATGTTGAATTACGCTATCTCGGATGAATTCCTTGCAAAAGCAGAATATGAAGCAATTATAGCAACTTTTGGTGAAGTAATGCCATTTGTAAGAATTGTTGAAGCTGAGGCAACACATATAAGTATGTTGTTACCATTATTTGAAACTTATGGTTTTGAAGTTCCAGCTGATAATTCAAGTGAATTCATTGTAATCCCAGAATCAATAACAAGCGCATTAGCTACTGGAGTTGAAGCTGAGGAATATAATATTGCTATGTATGAATACTTCTTATCACAAGATAACTTACCAGATGATGTTAGAAGTGTATTTGAATACTTAATGCAAGCTTCAGAACAACATCTAAATGCATTTTCACAAGACAGATATTCTTATTATGGTACTGATGCTTTAAATCAAATCAAAAATCAGTTCCAAAAAATGAATAAAGGTGGAGATCAAGACGGTAACGGGAACCAATACAAGGGTTCAAATGGAAAGAGAAATAGTCAAGAAAGCTCAACAATAAATCAAGAAAATTGCATAAATTAACTAAAAGAAAAAGTCCTTATGTATTGAAT
>JAGLYJ010000043.1 GCA_023132365.1 Mycoplasmatota bacterium | reverse complement strand
AAAAATCGGTACCGAAAGGTATCGATTTTTAATTATTTAGCTGATAGTGTATAATATATTCATGAAGAATAAAGAGGAGTGGTTAAATGAAAATCTTAGTGCTTGGTGGCGCATCATATGATGAAATATTGCACGTGGATGAATTTTTTGAATCTACTAGTTCAAACGTCTTTATTAAGAAGTCATATTCAGAGCCAGGATCAACTGGTATAGGTAAATCAATAGCGTTAAAAAAATTAGGGTTTGATGTTACATTTCAAGCAGTTATTGGCGATGACCATTGTGGTAAAATTATTACTGACACTTTAAAAAAAGAAGGGGTAAAATTTTATCCGTTTATTTCTGATAAAACTGAAAAACATATTAATATTATGAATAAATCAGGACAGAGAATTTCAATTGTATCACAAGTTCCAAATCAGTTTGAAATAGATGTTTATAAATACGAAAAACTTATTAAGGACGCTGATTTTGTTGTATTGAATATAAAAAATTACTGTAGATACTTTATTCCGTTATTAAAAAAATATAAAAAACCTATTTTTTGTGATCTTCATGATTATGATGGATTCAACCCTCATCATCAGGATTTTATATTAAATTCAGACCATTTATTCTTTAGCTCTGAGAAAATGAAGAACTTCGAATTATTTATGAATAAAATGCTTAGCCATGGGAAAAAATTGATTATCGCTACAAAAGCAGAAGATGGAGCTGTTGCTTTAGATAAAAATGGGTTTGTTGATATCCCTTCAAATAAAATTGATATAATTGATACTAACGGAGCTGGAGACAATTTCTTTGCTGGATTCTTATATGGATATCTAAATAAACATAATTTAAGAGATAGTCTATTAATGGGAAGAATAGCAGCTGAAAGCTGTATTCAGTCTGAAAAAATAGTTTCAGAAGATTTAAGTTTAGAGTATTTAGAAGAAAAGTATAAAAAACTGAAAATTATTGTTGAAAAATTATACGATGTCGTATAAAATATATAGTGCTAACACTATAAAGCAGGTGTAGTTTAATGGTAAAACAGATGCTTGCCAAGCATCGGATGGGGGTTCAATTCCCCTCGCTTGCTCCAGAATAAATTAAGTCGCTTAATTGCGACTTTTTTATTTGTTTTTATTATATAGAGAGTAAATGGAATGATAAAATGAACATTAAATCACTTTTAGTTTATAAAATATGAGATTGACCTTTATAATTTGAAATTCATATGTTATTATATTAAAGGTTAATATTCATCATTTATATTTATTACTAGTATAATATGAAGAAATTATTAACAAATTCTAATATTCATAATAAGGGGGAAAATGTGGATAACATGAATGATTTTGGTATTGATGGTAATGTAAGAAAGCCTGTAGAACAGGCTTCAATAAATTCCAAACGCGGACAAGAAAAATTGATTGCATTTGGTGGAAGTGGTTTAATGTTGACATATGTATTATTGGTTGTCATCGGGTTTTCATTGTATTTATTTCAAGTAATAGGGGTATTTAGTCTTGATTTTACATTAGTAGGTCAAACAGCTGTTCTTGAATCATTTATCAAAGGATTTAAAATAGGAATTGTTTTAAGTGGCTTAGTCTTAAGTTTACACCCTATATCAGTGTTTATATTGTATTTAGGATGTATAAAGGAAAATCATAAATTAGCGGCTCTTGGAGTTGCAATGCTCAAAGTATTTATTAAGATAATTAGAGTTTGTTTCTATATAACTTTAGTATTCTCATTGATTATAGTAGTACTGGTAGCTCTTGATTTGCTACTTGAGGCAGTAATATTACTACTAATTATTTCTGTAATTGCATATTTGTATAAACTATTCTTAAAACTAATGATTAGCTTCATTGAATCAATTGAGCAAAACATCTTAGGAAATTCAAATAAATTGGAAGATCCAAAAGGCTTAACTATATTTTATGGATTACTTATTGTTCTCAATATAATAATTTTCTTAATGCGTTTGTTCAATTCAAGTGATTTTGAACCTACGGGAAATGAGACGGTGGATTCAGTATTAATAGAATATATGCAATATGATTGGAGCACACTATTATCAAGTTTTATAGCGTTTATAACATTAGTTGTTATATTCAATATTTTAATTACTATGAAAAAAGAGATTGTAGTTAGAAGGAAATCAGCATTATTTGATTAAGATTAAGTTGATTAACTACATATAAAATACAATAAAAAATATAAGTAAATGCAATATTAAAAGTCGCTTAATGCGACTTTTTTATTTGTTTTAAATTTGCAATTTGGAAATTGCACTCACAAACTTATATATTCATTGAGATGGAAAATATAATTTTCCATAAAAAAAGCCCAAAAAGAGGGCTTTATATCTATTTGTTGTTTTTAGTAGCTTCCTTGAGCAACCATAGCTTTTGCTACTTTCAGGAATCCTGCTATATTGGCACCAGCAATTAAGTCATATCCGAAACCGTATTTTTCACTTGCGAAAGCACATGTTTTGTAGATATTACGCATAATGTCTTCTAGCTTACTATTAACTTCCTCACTTGTCCAAGAATATCTTTGTGAATTTTGACTCATTTCTAATCCTGAAACTGCAACTCCACCTGCATTAGCTGCTTTACCAGGAGCAATGACAATATTTCCTTTTTGAAGAACTTTAGTAGCTTCCATAGTAATTGGCATATTAGCAGCTTCAATTACATATCTTACTTTATTTTTAATTAATAATTGAGCATCTTCAGTATTAATCTCATTTTGTGTTGCACTAGGAATTGCGATGTCACCTTCTATACTCCATGGCTTTTGACCTGGATAGAATTTACAGTTAAACTTTTCTGCATATTCCTTTAAACCAATTGCATTATCTGTTCTCATTTTTAATAAATAATTGATTTTTTTATTGGTTATTACACCTTTTGGATCATGAACAAATCCTTTGCTACCAGAGATTGTGATTACTTTTCCACCTAAGTCTCTAACTTTTTTACATACACCCCAAGTAACATTTCCGTATCCACTTGCGACTACTGTTTTGCCTTTGAAACTCTTGCCGTCTCGAGCTAACATGTTTTGGGCAAAATATACAGCACCATATCCAGTTGCTTCTGGTCTAATTAAACTACCGCTGTATTCAAGTCCTTTTCCAGTTAATACACCAGGAGTAAAAGAACCTACTAGGTTTTTATAAGTACCGAATAAATATCCTATTTCGCGAGCACCAACACCTATATCTCCAGCCGGTATGTCTGTGTCTGGACCAATATGACGGTATAACTGAGTCATAAAACTTCTACAAAAATCAAAAATTTCTGCGTCAGTTTTTCCTTTAGGATTAAAATCACTACCACCTTTACCTCCACCAAGAGGTAATCCAGTTAAACTATTTTTAAATATCTGCTCAAATCCTAAAAATTTAATGATACCTGAATTTACAGAAGGATGCAATCTTAGTCCACCTTTGTATGGACCAATAGCACTGTTAAACTGGTATCTAAATCCTTTGTTAACATTTAAGTTTCCATCTTTATCACGCCATACAACTCTAAATTGAATTCCTTTCTCAGGTTCAACGATTCTTCCCAAGACGTTTTCCTTAATGAATTCAGGATGTTTCTCTAATGCGGGTCCTAGCGTGTGTAAAACTTCTTTTACTGCTTGCAAAAACTCAACTTGACTTGAATTCTTAGCTTCAACATCTTTAAGTACTTTTGCAATATGTTCTTTAACACGGTTGCTAATTTTCATTTGATTTCTCCTTATTCTTTTAGTTAAAATTAATATTACAGCTTTTTCAATGTTTTTTCAATGTGTTTATTAAAATAAATGATTATTTTTACCTGATTTCATTTAGAAACACACAAAATGCATGTAGAATTAATGAAAACTTATAAAGAGTCAAAAAAATCTATTATTAATTTAAAATATGAGAATATTAAAAAAGATACTAATCCTAAAAAAATAGTATCTTTATATTTAAGAAATATAATTACATTATCTATAAGTCTATATTAGCTAGTTTTATCCATAATCAGAAAATCAATGGGTTAAGAGGGTGAAAATATAAGAATAAGCATCTTTAATAATTCATGTAATGATATATAAAGAGTGTTATTAACAATGCTACTACAAAATCAATTGATATTCCACCAATTCAAGTGGTAATTGAGTTAATTCAATTACTAATTTTTATACATATTTTATATATTATGTTATTATATTATGGACAAGGAGTTGAGGATATGGATAATGAAAAAATAGGAATTTACTTACAAGAATTAAGATTGAATAAGAATTATACTCAGGCAAAAGTAGCACAAATTTGTAATGTTACACATCAAGCTGTTTCACAATGGGAAAATGGAAAATCTCTTCCTGACTTAGATGCTATGAAATCTTTGAGTGAATTATATAGTTTAAGCATCAATGAAATAATTGGATGCGAAAGAATTGATAGTAGTAATATCAAGAATCCAAATATTAATGTTGGAATTACAGATAAACTATCTTCAGAAACACTAATGGTTTTTCTAGTATCAATTGTTGCATGTGTTTTATCATTTATTTTAGTTATAGGTGGAATGTCTAGCGGAGTATTACCTTTAATGATTCTTCCCGCACTCTTTATTAGCTTGTTTCAGTCAATATATATTTATCTGAAATCACGAAAGAATCAGATTGATAAGATATTTCATTCATCAATTAATGTTGTAACAACTATCAGTTTGGTATTTTTGATAATATCACTTGTAATATTTATTGCATTTATTGGTAATGGGTTAGACGCATTTGGATTCTTACAACCAATTATCTATTCTATTCTTACATATATTTACTTCAAATATGGTAAGAAAGTAATTCAGGAGCTTGAAAAAATTTAGTCACTTGATAGTGACTTTTTTTAGTCCTATTGAAAAAAACTTCATAAATATTTATAATGAGGTAAGAGGTGATTATATGAAATATTTTATTAAAGAGTACAATACTAGATATTTTGCTGGAATAGAGTTTCCTAATGGATTGCGTCTAAACACTGATGATAAGAATAAAATCCCTAAGGTTTGGGATCAATTTTTCAAAAAAGATAATATTAAAATCACAAATAAGCAGACGCCCTACCATTATATAGGTTTGGAGATATATCCTTTCGATTTTATGGAAACAAAAACTTTTGATTATTTTGTTCTAGCAGAAACAAGCGAGTTATTTGAAGGAGATATAGAGGTAATAACTAAGAAACTAAAAAAAGGAAAATATATTTGCTTTCCTATTAAGTTTGATGATATTTCTAATGAAATTCACCGTGTATATGAATATATAAAAGAAGAGAAAATCAATGTTCATATGGGATATGATTATGAGGATTATATACCCGATGAGAATTATAGTGAAGAGGGTGCAATAGTTAACTTTTGCTTTATGATGGAAAATGATTCTTAGTAAAAATCTTATAGACAAGCTAGCTGCTGAAGTTAAAGATAAAGGGAGACTCCTAGATTATTATCTTATACAAAACCTATTTAATTGCAATCAAAATGAAATTATTGAAGAATTAAAGAACTATCAAAATATAGATGGTGGTTTTGGTCATGGACTAGAACCAGATGTTTTAATGCCTGATTCAAGTATTGTATGTACCGATGAGGCTGTAGAAATATTGGATTCAGTTGAGCAGTCACCTTTGAAAATTGATTTAATCAAAAATATTGTTATGTATTATGAAAAAACATATAAAAGTAGTTTAGAAGGTTGGGAAATTGTACCACCTCAAGTAGATAATTATCCACATGCTATTTGGTGGAATTATGATAGTATTGGTAATTTTACCTATGGCAATCCAAACCCACAAATAATTGGTTTTCTGCATAATAATAGAGAATTTGTTAATACACTTGATGTAGACTATCTTGTTAATAAAACTATTAGCTATATAAAGAATAAACTTCTTACAGAGGCAAGCAAACACAATATCTTAAGTTGCTTGATATTCTATAAATATATGCCATCAAAAATTCAAGAAGAACTTTATCCTATTTTACAAGTAGCTATAGATAATGAATTGAAAGAAACTGATGATAACGACTATGCATTGGAAGCATATGAAATTCAATTAATAGTGCCTGTTTTCTTAGAGAAACATCAAAATCTACTTCAGAAGAATCTTGCGAGCTTATATAAAAAAATGCAAAATGGTTTAATTCAACCAAATTGGTCTTGGTTACAGTATCTTGATGTATTTGAAAAGATTAAAGCTCACTGGGCAGGGTACCTTACATATAAAGTGTTAACAGTTTTGCTTAAGAATTAAATGATTTATCTTGTATAAATTTAGTAAGAATATGTAAAAATAATAAGGTTGTTATTCGACCTTTTTATTTTGATAAAAAACTATATTATTTTCTATCTATATTTAAAAACATATGATATAATAATTATTGATGTAAGCGTTTTTAAAAATTAAATAAGGAGATTGAAATGACACGATTATTAGACAATGTTTTGGAACTAGAAATGATGGCAGTTGTTAAAGATAAAGAGGATATAGGCTTTTCCTATATCAAAAAGACTATCTCAACTGTACTAGAACCAGGTGAAGTATTAATTGAAGTTAAAACTGCGTCTTTTTGCGGAACTGATTACCATATCTATACCTATAATAATTGGGCAAGAAATAGATTGAACTTACCTTTAACTGTAGGCCATGAATTCAGTGGAGAAATTATTAAAATAGCTGATGATGTTACTAGAGTTAAAATGGGAGATATTGTTAGTGCTGAGACTCATATAATATGTGATGAATGTGAATTTTGTTTAAGAGGAGAAGGACATATCTGTCAAAATACTAAAGTAATTGGAGTAGATAGAGATGGATGTTTCGCAAAATATATAAAAATTCCAGCCAAAAATTGTTTTGTTAATGATAAAAAACATAGCCTACTTGAATTAAGCGTTCAAGAACCTCTAGGGAATGCTGTACATACTATTACTCATTTCCCTATAGAAAATAAAGATGTTGTTGTTTTAGGTTGCGGTCCAATTGGGATTATGGCTGTTGATGTAGCTAGAGCGTATAATGCAAAAAAAGTTATTGCTATAGAAATTAATGAATTTAGAAGAAACCTAGCTAAAAAGCTTGGTGCTGATTATATAATAAATCCTTTAGAAGAAGATGTATATGAAAAAGTTATGGAATATACTAACGGGATGGGTGCTGATGTAATAGGTGATTTTTCAGGTAATAAAACAGCAATTGAAACAGCATTTAAATATTTAAAACATGGTGGTGGATTTGCAATACTTGGGATACCTGATGAAAATATAACTTTAAATGTTACAGATGATATAGTATTTAAAGGTGCTAGAGTTTATGGAGTAACAGGTAGAAGAATATATGATACATGGTACCAAATTAGGGATTTATTAGAAAGTAATAAATTACACTTAAGCGAGATTATTACTCATCAAATGCCTTTATCAAAGATAAATGAAGCAGCTGAGATAATGGGTAAGAAAAATTGTGGAAAAATTGTTTTGTTCCCAGGAGATGATATTAATGAATAAGTTAGATTATATGTATAAACAAGTTGAACAATTAAAAAAAGATGGTGTGTATAGAGAATTACCAATTAACTATGGACCTTGTACTAATGTTATTGATTTAAATCATAAAAGAGTAGTTAATCTTTCATCAAATAATTATCTTGGACTTGCAACTCATCCAAAGGTTAAAGAAGCAGCTATAAATGCTGTAAATAAATATGGTGCTGGGACTGGAAGCGTTAGAACAATCGTAGGAAATCAAGATTTACTAGAGGATTTAGAGGTTATTCTAGCTAAGTTTAAACGTGAAGAAGCAGTTACTTGTTTTCAATCTGGATTAAATTGTAATATCGGTGCTATTCAAGCTATAGTAAATAGAGGCGATTTAATTGTGTCAGATGCATTAAATCATGCATCAATTATTGATGGTGTAAGATTATCAAGAGCAGATAAAGCCGTATTCAAGCATAGTGATATGATTGATTTAAAACGTGTATTAGAAGAGAAACGCAGTGATTACAATAATGTGTTAATTATTACTGACGGAGTATTTTCAATGGATGGTGATTTAGCTAAATTACCTGAAATAGTAGCTTTGGCTAAGGAATACAATTGTTTAACTTATGTTGATGATGCACATGGTAGTGGTGTTCTAGGAGAATCTGGTAGAGGAACTGTTGATCATTTTGGATTACATGGACAAATCGATTTCATTATTGGAACATTATCAAAAGCGATTGGTGTTATTGGTGGTTATGTTGCTTCAAGTAAAGTTGTTAAACAGTGGTTGTTACACAGAGCAAGACCACTTCTATTCTCAACCGCATTACCTCCAGCTGCAATAGGAGCTATAATTGAATCTGTTAAATTATTAATGGGATCAACTGAATATACTGATAAACTTTGGGATAATGCTAATTATTTTAAAGATAAGCTAAATAAATCAGGATTTAATACAGGGCATAGCGAAACACCTATTACTCCAGTAATGATAGGTGAAGAAGCTAAAACAATGGAGTTCTCAAAAGCTTTGTTGGCTGAAGGTGTATTTGTATCAGGAATCGTATTCCCTACTGTACAGAAGGGAACTGGAAGACTTAGGTGTATGATTAGTGCTTCACATACGATAGAAGATCTTGATTTTGCAGCTAAAGTTTTTGAAAGAGTAGGAAAAGAACTAAATATCATTTAATTATATATTCAAGAAAAAGCAGAATTT
>JAGLYJ010000042.1 GCA_023132365.1 Mycoplasmatota bacterium | reverse complement strand
AGGAGTAGACGTTTTTGACTTAACTCAAGCTGAAATTCAAGGCAGAGAACAGATTCAACAAGTATTCGATTTTCTTAAAGAATATATACCTGGTTTTGAACATTCATTCATTTCTACAACACCATCAAAAATTGGTGTAAGAGAAACAAGACATATATTAGGGGAATATTTATTGAAATTGTCTGATATTTCGTCTGGAAAAGAGTTTTTGGATTCTATAGCGCTTTCTGGTTTTCCAATAGATATCCATTCTCCTAATAAAGCAGTGTTAGATTTGCCAAATATAACTTCTGTTAAACCGATTCAAATACCTTTAAGATGTTTAATACCTTTAAAAATAGAAGGGCTTATAGTTGCTGGAAGATGTATTAGTGCTACACACGAAGCATCTGCAGCTATAAGAGTTATTCCTACCGCAATGGCGATAGGTGAAGCGGCTGGAGTTCTAGCTGCTACAGCTATAAATGAAAACATATTACCACGAGAAGTACCATATAAATTAGTACAGAGTCAACTTAAAAAACAAAATCACATTTATTAGGAGTTCTTAATGATTTTAGAACAGTATTTGCATGCACAAGTATATGATGGGCTAATTAAACAGGAAAAAACACCACCCCAAGATTATCCTGTTTTTTCTGGAGCACTGTACTACAAAGCGGTATCTTCAAAAGATAGTTGGTTAGGGATAGAAGCGGAAATTACTTTGCCAAAATGGGAGCCTGATACAGCTAGATTTGAATGTTTTAGAAATGCTTATGGAGAATTTAAAAGATATTTAGATACTCCATCTGTTTATGTTGGGGGATCTAGTGATCATGAAACTGATATCGGTTTTGGTTTTTTTCAAGGAATGTTAAATAACAAAATTACTGAAGGAAAAATTACATTTAGACCATTTTGGAGAACTATATATATTAAAAACGGAGAAGAAAGAAACGATTATTTAGGCACAGATATTAATCAAACTGAATACTATTTTTTTCCAGGAGATAAAGTATTATTGGATTTAGTGTGTAATAAACCCAACTTTTTAACTTTAAGAATAGAACTCTTAAATGAAACAGACTTGTATCCATACAAAGAGTATAGAAAATCATTAAAGAAACCTAAAGTATTAATTATAGAGAATATAATTGCCCCAGGTAATGGATTAAAAGATAGTGAATACAAGCGAGTAAATGCAATTGATCAATATCACAATGAAGGAAAATCTACTCAAGAAACAAATGCAGAAGCTATAGCTGGTTCTTGGAAAAACGTATATTTATTTAGAAAGATAAATGATAAAATCTATAAAGTTCCATTTATTGCTGAGAGGATTACTAGAATTATGAGTCCATCACCTAATGCATTTAATTATTTTACTCAAGGAAATTATGAAGTAATAGATATCAATAAAAAGAGGTGACAAAATGACATTCATGGAAAAAGAAATATTTGAACAACCTGACAGGCTAGTAGAGTCTTACTTATATAACAAGGAAAAATTTAAAGTAATTAGAGACGAAATCAAAAAGCGAAAAATTAAATCTGTCATATTTACAGCCAGAGGGTCATCAGATAATTCTGGAATTTATTTTAAGTACCTTTGTGAAGTTATTTGTAGAATCCCAGTATCATTTGCTGCACCAAGTGTTATAACTCTTTATGATAGTGAAATAGACTTATTAGATTCCTTAGTAATTGGTGTTAGTCAAAGCGGACAAGCAGAAGATGTTTTATCGGTAATTGATAGCGCTAATAAACAAGGGGTACTTACTGTCACAATTACTAATTATGAAGATTCACCTATAGCTAAAGCCGGAAACTTTCATCTCCACCTTCACGTTGGAGAAGAAAAAAGTGTGGCAGCAACTAAAACATTTATGGCACAAATGTACCTGTTAGGAATGTTAGTAAGTTATATGAGCGATGATGAACAACTGTATAAAGATTTAATTCAGGTTCCAAATGAGATAGCTAAAGCAGCAAATAATAAACACATTGAAGTAATGGCAAAAAAATTTATTAATGTAAAAGATTGTTTTATACTTGCAAGAGGATACAATTATGCTATTGCAGAAGAATTCGCTTTAAAACTACAAGAAACAACTTATATAAAAGCTTTATCTTATGCAATCTCTGATTTTTACCATGGACCGCTTGCACTTATGGACAATACTTCAAATTTTATTGTTTTAGCGCCCGATGATGAAACATCAGATAACAGTTATGATATGATTGAAGCAATAAAACAAAGAGACTCATCAATAATTATATTCACTGACAGTAGCAAATATAGTAAAGAAAACACTTTGTCACTACAGAAAAACTCAAGATATATTACTCCATATACATATATTATAACTGCTCAATTATTCGCGCTTAAGGTATCATTAGGAAAAGGGATTAATCCCGATGTTCCAAGAGGATTAAAAAAGGTTACGATTACAAAATAAAAAAAGCCTTGAATGAAAGTATACTTTCAAAAAAGCTTTAGAAATATTCTTTTCATATACAAGACTAAGAAATTTTTTCTTAGTCTTTTTTTTTAAAAAAGTCATAATATTAGATTATCATAGGAGAATCATTTAGTTATCTTAGGTAAGCTCGCAGCAGCAATGCTTTGGCCTACTCTTCGGTTTTTCTCGTCTGGTAGATTGATAGTTAGTTTTTTGTATAAATTATTAAATTCTTTCTTTATAATATTTTTTGCTTCTTCAAGGATTTTTTGTCCGCCTATGCCACTTGTAACACGACCTAAAATAAGAACATTTTTAATTTCATAAAACCTAGAATAGTACGCAAGTGAATACCCAAGGTAGACACCTATAGTTTTAAAGATTTCTATTGCTCTTATGTCATTCTTGTTTGATAGATTTTGAATAACTTTAAGCTTTTCTGCAGGGGACATATTAGCTTCAAAAACAATATTAGCTTCTGTAGCTAATTTGATAACTGCGTCTTGTGAGAAATAGGTAACACCAACACCATAATCATCACTCCAATCATCTCTTAGTGAATTTTGATTATAATCTACAGGTACGAAGGCTAATTCATTTAGCCATCCTGTTATGTTTCCGTATTTATCAACATACCCAGCGGCTTCACTGGTTCCCATTGCTATTCCTAAAACGTTGTTTGAATCAAGGCTCATAGCACCAGCCAAAGCAGTAACATCTCCGTCATTAATAACCTCAAGTGGAACATTGTCAAACTCATTTTGTATGTTTAAATACATGTCTCTAATATGGGTGTCAAATAGATTCTGCGGAACTTCTATAAACAGAGAAGCGACGGATACTCTATTATTAATAAATATACCTGCACTACTAACTCCAATAGCATCAACTCGCGGAAGTTTACTAGCGGCTTTTTTTAGTGAATCCATTATACCATTATAATGATAATAGGGATCGCTCATAGTTTTAGGATGCCAAATTACTTCCTCGCTAAAAATAGCGACTCCATCAATTAAAGCAGACACTTTGCGATCACTTCCCCCAGCATCAAATCCAATTCTACATCCATCCAAATGTCTGCCAATAGATTCAGATATTTCATTACTAGTTGGAACGTTTTCAAGTGAAACGTTTAGTACTTCAAATGGCTGCTCATAGATATTTGCCATAAACTTTTGGTCGAAGCTTCTGATTCCGTTTTTTGAGTATGTTTCGATTATCTGCTTTCCTAATAAATCGGAACCTCCTATATAAATTCGGAATCCACCTCTAATCCATAATAACGTTTTAATCAAGCGCTCTAAATATAGATAATTAGCTTCATTTTGGTTATATTTATTGTTGAATACAAGACATTCTGCACTTGCGATTTGATTCTTGTTTCTTTCAATCGCAATTCTAACAGTAACGGGATTTATACTATCCTTTACAGCATTCTCAAATGCTATATTACCTAAAATGATTGGTGAATAATCACTATCTAAACTCAATTGGTTTTTTAATTTAATTTTTAAATTTAATTTTTCCATTTTGTCCCCCCAGCATTGTATTAAGTATAAAAAATTACATTCATTTTATATTAAAGTGTCTAAAGAATTTATTAATAAAAACATCTAGCAATAAACATTTTATATAATATATTAAATACGTAATATTATACCATATATTTGGCTATTTATCTATTTGAAAACATGCAAAAATTTCAAAATAGTTGTCTTGCTGAATCATATCTGGAAGTTAATGATATTTGTAGACAAAATTGATTATAGTTAAGTTATAAATAGCATCTCAATGTTATTATATGCATCCTTTTGATTCTTGTATGAACTGTTATTTATAATAAAATATGATAGATGGTTTAGACAAACCATTCCTAATTTTATTGATTAATGCTAGAATTAATAATGCATTAAATAATAAAAAAATGCAGATTAAAAGTCCAAAATTATTGATTTTAAGATTGAATGGAATAATAAGAAAAAATTATTTTAATACAAGGAAATATATGTTGCTTATCATTGTTGACTTATGTTATAAATTTTTTAGTAAAATTAGAATACTATGAATTCCCTTTAAAGCATTGTTTAGACAATAACAATGTGCTATAATTTACTAAAAGGTATTCATTAATACTATCTTAATTTACTTGGTTAAAAACTTTATGATACTATTTATGGAGGAAATTGATGAAAAGAATATTTATATTAGCAAATATATTTTTGTTGCTTTTTTTGTTGTTAGGATGTGATTTCTTAGATAATTTTACAAATACAACTACAACCACATCTTCATCAATAACGACTACATCTGATATAGATTCAAGTACTACTTATACAACAGTTTCTGAAACTACAATCTCTGATGTTTTTACTATCACCTTTATTGTTGATGGTGAGCAATCTATCGAATCAGTTTCAGCAACCTATAATTCAGAAGTTACATTACCTCTAGCAGAAAAGCCTGGACATACATTTCTTGGTTGGAGTTTAGAAGAAGACGGCTCAACAAGTATCATTGATAATTTAGTATATGTTATTGAAAATGTTACGCTATATGCTCAATGGAGTCTTAATACCTATAATATTGAATATTTAGATTCTGATGGCGAGTTGATTGATTTGTTTTCTGTTTCTTTTGGCGATGATTTGTCTCTTTTGATTGAACCTTCTTATCCAATTAAAGAAGGCTTTTCTTTTGTTGAGTGGGATAGTGATTTACCTAATGAAATGCCAGCTGAAGATATTGTTCTTACAGCGATCTATAGATATAATGAATATACAATTTCATTTGCTGCTACTGATAGCATTGATTTTGATTCAATTACAGAAGACTATGGGACAGAATTAACTGAACCTGAAATACCAATTAAAGAGGGGTATACCTTCATAAATTGGTATGAAGACAGTAATTTCAATGTCTCATTTTCATTTGTAACAATGCTAGCTTATGATGTTACCTTGTATGCAAAATGGGAAATCAATCAATATACAATCAGTTTCGAAAGTAATGCAGGGACTGAAGTCAGTTCATTTACTATGGATTACATGGCCTCAGTTGATGAACCTGATGAGCCAACAAAAGAAGGATATACTTTTGTTGGTTGGTTTATAGATACCGAAACGACTTTACAATTTACATTCAACACTATGCCTGCTTATGATGTTACTGTATATGCTAAATGGAATACTAATATATATATTCTTCAATACATTGATGATGATGGTACAGTATTATACACATCAGATTGCAATTATGGATCAGACTTAACAGGAATAGCAGAGCCACTAGCTACAAAAGTTGGATATACATTCAATGGATGGGACACTGATTGTCCTGATACAATGCCAGCAAATAATATAAGTATACAAGCAGAATATATTATCAATCAATATACAATTAGCTTTGATAGTAACGGAGGAACTGAAGTTAATTCAATTACTCTAGATTATATGGCCAATTTGGATGAACCAGATGAACCAACAAAAGAAGGATATACCTTCATAAATTGGTATGAAGACAGTAATTTCACTGTGCCTTTTACTTTTGCTAATATCCCAGCTTATGATGTTACATTATATGCAAAATGGGAGATTAATCAATATATAATTAGCTTTGATAGTAACGGAGGAACAGAAGTTAGTTCAATTACTCAGGATTATATGACCAATTTGGATGAACCAGATGAACCAACAAAAGAAGGATATACTTTTGGAGGTTGGTATAGTGATGTGAATTATGCAACTGCTTATGTATTTGACAAGATTCAAGCAGAAAATATTACTATATATGCTAAATGGAATATCAACGCTTATACACTTCAATATATTGATGATGACGGGACTGTATTATACATAGTAGATTACGATTTTGATTCAAATTTAACTAGTATAGTTGAACCACTTGTTTCTAAGGTTGGATATACATTCAGTGGATGGGACACTGATTGTCCTGATACGATGCCAGCGAATAATCTGAGTATGCTGGCAGAATATGTTATCAACCAATATACGGTCAGTTTCGAAACCTATGGCGGGACAGAAGTCAGTTCAATTACTCAGGATTATATGACAGTTGTTAATGAACCTAACGAACCAACACAAGAAGGTTACAATTTCATTGGTTGGTTTAGTGATGCAGAATTAAGCATTGCTTACATATTTACAACGATGCCTGCAGAAGATACTACACTTTATACAAAATGGGCAATCAATCAATATACCTTAACTTTTGATACCAATGAAGGGTCTTTGGTAGATTCTATCGCCCAAGATTATAATACTTTAGTTGATGAACCTACTGAACCAACAAAGGAAGGATATACTTTTGGAGGTTGGTATAGTGATGTGAATTATACAACTGCTTACGTATTTGATAAAATGCAAGCAGAAAACCTTACCATATATGCTAAATGGAATATAAATTCTTATACTCTTCAATACATTGATGAAGATGGTACAGTGTTGTATATATCAGATCACGATTATGGATCAAACTTAACTGGTATAGTAAAACCACTACCTACTAAAGTTGGCTATACATTCAGTGGATGGGATATTGTTTGTCCTGACACAATGCCAGCTAATAATCTAAGTATACAAGCAGAATATTCAATCAATCAATATACAATTAGTTTCGACAGTAATGGAGGAACTGAAGTTATTTCAATCACTCAAGATTATGATACTACAGTGATTGAACCAGATGAGCCAACAAAAGAAGGATATACCTTTGATAATTGGTTTATAGATAGCGAAATGACCTCAGAATATACATTTAACACCATGCCTGCTAGTGATGCTACTATATATGCAAAATGGACAGCAAATCAATATACAATTAGCTTTGAAAGTAATGGAGGAACAGAAACTAGTTCAATTACTCAGTATTACCTTACAACATTTGTTGAACCAGATGAGCCAACAAAAGAAGGATATACATTTGAAGGCTGGTTTACTGATAGCGAACTGACTTTAGAATATACATTCAACACAATGCCTGCGTATGATGCTACTTTATATGCAAAATGGGAAATTAATCACTACATAGTAACATTTTATGATAAAAATGAAGTAACTATACTTGAATCATATATTACTGATCATGGAAACCAGATGCAGAATCCAAATATTCCTGTAAGGGAAGGATTCCTTTTTGGTGGTTATTATACAGAAAATTATGGGCAAGGTACAATGGTTTATGATGATGAACTTAATTTGCTTATTGATAGTACTGTTTATGGAAATATTAATTTATATGTTAATTGGAAGATAAAACTTAATGGAAATTCAAGCGAAGGATACTATATTTATATGGGTGAACTCCCTGACACTAAGTATGAGGGAATACCAAATGGGTTGTCTTCCCCAGATCCAGTTACTGGATATGTTACCGATAGCCAAGGAAATAGATATAAATTGTATAGCGGCAATTATTATATTGTTGAACCAATTAAATGGATAGTGTTAGAACAAGATTACGTTGATGGAAAAGTTAAGTTGTTATTGATTTCAGATAAGATAATTGATGTAAAACGATACGATGATGATTCAAATGATTGGGAAACTAGTGAAATTAGACAGTACTTGAATGGACCTGTTGATTTGCTGTTAAGTCCATTTGGGTCAATAGTATTTAACCCTTATGAAATTGAGCAGATTTTACTAACAACACTTAACGCTGATGATCCAGTGAGTAGCACAGAACAGTACTTGTTCCTGCTAAGTTATGGTGAAACTCTAGCATTGAGTCTGTTAGATACAAATATTGAGAAAATGGCATTATTAACGGCTTATGTAGATGCAAAAATAACTCAGCTCTCTGGCTATGGAGCATGGTGGATGAGGTATGAAACAGAGGATACTATTGGCACAAATAATACTTACATATTTCTTGTGGATTTTGCAATTGATGTTTTGAATGTCAATTTCACTTATATAGGTATTCGACCATCAGCCAATATTAGTTTGGATTATGATTTAATTTACGATGTTTATTTTGATGGAAATGGAGCTTCTTTTATTTCTGGTATTGAACATCAAATTGTTCACCATGGAGATACAACGGTTCCACCAGAATATGAACTTTATGGATCAATATTTGTAGGATGGGATAAAAATATAGATCCTATTCTAAGTAATTGTACAATAACTGCAATTTGGGAAGAAATAATTATAACTCATGAATTTGAGAGTGAATATGGTGAACTTATCTCAGGGTTAGAATTACAAGTTATTTCTCTTGTAGATGAACCTGAATATCCAGTTTACTATTTGGAGGGAAATAGTATTTCAAGTTGGCAAATAACATATGATGAATTAACTAGTACATATAATTACTTAGCTGTTTGGGCTAATCCA
>JAGLYJ010000041.1 GCA_023132365.1 Mycoplasmatota bacterium | reverse complement strand
CACATGGTGCAATTGCAGCGGATGGAACTTATACAGTTGCAGGAGAAGTATTCAACACTGTTGATATTTATCAAACAACTTATAATACTGAAATTACAAATTCTCTATTGAACTACTTGACTAACACATGGACATATAATTCTGAGCATTATACGAATATGGTTGATGGTTTAGTTGAAAATGATCAATACTCTAACATAGTTGGAGCAATGGCTATCGGATACAAAACTGTAATTAACGATGACCTTACTCAAACTTGGACATTCCAACTTAGAGAAGATGTTCCATGGGTAGATAACGCTACTGGTGAAGTTTATGGTGTTGTTACAGCAGCAGACTTCGTATCTGGTATCAAATATGTTCTTGATCCTATTAATGGATCTGGTACAGCGAGTATCGTTTACAATTTATTAGAAGGCGCTGAAGCTTATTACGAATCATTAAGTGATGACGCTATTGATGATTTAGCTTTCTCAACTGTTGGTATAGAAGCAGTTTCACAATATGAAGTAGCTTATACAGTAAAACAAGCTACACCATATTTCTTATCTGCATTGACATATTCTCCTTTCTTACCAGTTAGTTCATATTACTTAGAACAAATTGGTACAGATTTTGGAGCATCTGAAGACTTTATTTTAGTTAATGGTGCATTTAGAATGACTGAACACATTAGAGAAAATTTAATCACATATACAAAGAACGAACTATATTGGGACGCTGAACATGTATATGTTGATACAGTAACCAAGAGATTTGTACCTGGTACATCTACAGCATCAACATTACGTGAATGGTATGAAGCTGGAAATATTGATGGATTTACTGTATCTACTCAAGATGAAGTAGGTTATGAAAATTATGTAACTGGTGCTGATTTGACTGGTACTGTTATGGAACCTGTTGATGGATCTACAAATCCTGTATTGAGAGCTGCTGGCGCTACATACATTGGATATTTCAACTTTGCAAGAGACGTTGTTGGAGCTGAATACAATGGTGGTTTATCTAAAACTGTAGAAGAACATGCTGCAACACTTGAAGCATTATTAAATGTAGACTTTAGATTAGGTTTCTTACACGGATTAAAAGTAATGGACATGCTTAAATGGTGGCACGAAGACGAACCAGAACTATGGTTAATGAGAGGTTACACAATCCGCGAATTATGTGCATTTGAAGGTAAAGATTATGCAAATTACGTAGATGATGTATATAATGAAAAAGAAGGAACTAGTGGAATTACTTTGACAGGAATCTTACAAGGTGACGATCCAGTCTATGATGCAGTTAAATCTGAAGCTTATTTTGCTACAGCTAAAGCTGAACTTATCGCTGGTGGATTAACTGAAGCAGATTTCCCTATTAAAATTGACGTAATTGGAAACATGAATGTTGCTAGACAAGCTTATAACTTAGCTATGTTTGATGCATTAGAAGCAGCTAGTGCTGGTGTTGTTGAAATTCAATATAACATTCCTGCTACTGATGATCAAGATGCAACTTGGGGATCAATAACAATGAATTATGATTTCTCAATCTGGTCTGGATGGGGTCCTGATTACGCAGATCCACAAACATTCCTACATACTATGGTAGTTGGTGGAGATATGGTCGACTCTTTAGGATTTGATGGAACTAATGAAGCTTTAGAAATAGAAGTATTAGGAGGCTATACAGCATTATATGATATCGGTGCTGCACTTACTGATATTGAAGATTTAGAAGCTCGTTATATGGCTTTTGCTGAAGCTGAATATGCATTAACTTATGAATATGCAATCGTTATTCCTTGGTTAGGTACTAATGGATATAGTCCAGTTGTTTCAAAAGCAATTCCTAATCGTGCTGGTAAAGCATCTTATGGATTAACAGAAGACAAACTTAAAAATGTAATAGTTACTGATGCTGCGATAACACAAGCACAAAGAACTGCAGTACTAGATGATTACGAAGCAAACAAATAATTTAATAAGCAATAAAATAAATAAGAGCAATAAACAAAACACTAAAGGGGACAAATAATGTTTGTTCCCTTTTATTGCTTTAAATAAAATTCAAGGAGAAAATTTATGGAAAATACTTTAATTAGAGATAAGTTGACTAATATATTAAAATCTATATTTATTGCTATTAAGAGATTTATAACTAGTCCAACTCTAATTTATACTATCCGTCGTATTTTGTCGGGGCTATTTACATTAACGCTAATTTTAGCGGTAGTTACAGCACTTATTAGGCTTATACCTGATATTAAATTATACGACGTAAGATTATATAGTAAGCTTGCTGGGACAAGCGTAACAGCTGCTGAAAACTATAAAATTGTTCAGCTTTTTAAATATGGACGAGTAGATTTGGACGGGAACCGAATACCAGTTATAAGAAATATATTGCAATATATTTATAATGCGCTTCCTATTCCTAAATCAATCCCAATTAGATGGGATACAAGATATACTGTGGTTTTAAAATATTGGGAAGGTTTTTCATATTTAGGAACATCAATGGACACTAATAAATTAGTAAATGAGATGTTAGCAGAAAGAATCGGGGTTTCTTTTAGAATTTCTATTTCCTCAGTATTTTTTGCATATTTGATTGGATACCCTTTTGGTATTGCTATGGCAAAAAAACCTGGTGGAATTATAGATAGGCTTGGAACAGTATTTATTGTATTGAATTATGCTATACCTGCTCTAGTTTTCTTCCTATTAATGAATAAAATATTAGGTAATCCAAGTGGTATATTTGGAGCTCTTAATCTAGGGTATTTTTATATAGCTGGTGATTGGCGTTCCCTTATTGCTCCGGTGTTCTCGATAGTCTTCTTGTCGGTACCTGGTATTATTATATGGGTTAGAAGATTCATGGTTGACCAGTTAACTTCAGATTATGTCAAATTTGCACGATCTAAAGGATTAACTGAAAATAGAATAATGTATGTACACGTTTTAAGAAATGCATTTGTACCATTAATTAGAAATGTCCCTGCAGCTTTCATATTTGCAATTATAGGTTCATACTATGTAGAAGTTATTTGGGGTATTCCTGGAACGGGTAATCTATTGATTTCAGCTATTAGAGCTACAACTCCTGATGTACCCGTAATTCAAGGATTAACATTAATTTATTCTGCAATGTCTATGATAGCTTTCTTACTTGGAGATATTGTTACCGTGTGGTTCGATCCAAGAATTAGACTTACACATAAGGGGGATATCTAAAATGAATAAAAGAAACTGGGATAAATTTAGTTTAAAGAATTTTTCTGAATTTAAGGATGTTGACATTGATGGTCAAAATTCAGCAGTTAATGAAGATTCTTTATTCAAATTTGTAGAATTAGATGAATTTAAGTCTGAGGTTATAAAAGTTGAGCCTTATTCATATTGGAAATCTGTTATGAGAACTTTCATTAGAAAGCCTTCTGCATTAATTGCTATTATTTCAATGCTTCTATTACTTTTAGCGATTATTGTAATACCTATGTTTACACCAGAAGGATTTTTAGACTTTAGTATTGCAGATAAAGATTTACCACCTGATTCAGTTCATTTGTGGGGTACAGATTTAGTTGGACGAGATCTATTCTTTATGACATGGACTGGTGCAAGAAAATCTATTGGGTTAGCTTTAATTACTTCATCATTAGTTGTTGTAATTGGTACAGGATTCGGTTTAATATGGGGATTCTATAGAAAATTAGATCCAATCTTTATTGAATTGTACAATCTTATAGCTAACATACCGGCTTTACTATTATATATGTTATTGTCGTACGTTTTAAGTCAAGCTTTCCCTGCTATGGCAGCAGAGGTAAGATTAATTATATCTTTAACTATTGCTAGTTGGATTGGAGTTGCAAGGTTTATTAGAAATCAGACACTTATTATTACTAATAGAGAATATAATCTTGCATCAAAAACTTTAGGTACTCCACCAGCAAGAATTATGACGAAAAACTTGTTGCCATACTTACTTTCTGTAATTATTACACAAACTTCATTAATCATACCTGGTATGATTTCAAGTGAAGTAGCGATGAGTTTCTTTGGTGTGGGACTGCCTTCAAATGCAATCTCATTAGGAGCATTATTAGATTTGGGTAGACAAAAATTTGAACTTTATCCATTCCAATTATTAGCTCCAGCTGGAGTGCTATCTTTCATAATTTTTACATTTTTCTTATTTGGTCTAGCTCTAACAGATGCTTTAGATCCTAAGAAACATCGATAGGGAGGTAAGAAGATGAAAAATAAGATTAGTGAAATATTTAGGAAATTTCTAAATATATTCAAACCTACAAAAAACAAAGTGGTTAGAAGTGATGATTTTGAACAGACTACATATATTTTGGATGATACTGATAAAATTCAAAATGGTGAAACAATTATTTCTGTTAAGAATTTAGAGGTTCAATTTAGAGTTAGAGCGAAAGTTTTAACTGCTATTAGAAAAGTTTCAGTTGACATTAAAAAGGGTGAAACATTTGCTGTGGTTGGAGAATCTGGTTCAGGAAAATCAGTATTCACTAAAACTTTAGTAGGTATGCTTGAAGAAAACGGAAATGTTTCAGGCGGCCAACTATTATACGCTGGTGTTGATTTAGCTCAATTTGTTGAAAATAAAGATTGGTTAAAGATTCGCGGGAAAAGGATATCAATGATATTTCAAGATCCTATGACTTCATTAAATCCTTTGAAACGCATTGGTTTTCAAGTTGCTGAAGTTATCCGTATTCATCGTGGTTTAGACAAGAAATCAGCTAAAGAAGAGGCAATTAAGTTATTAGAGCGTGTTGGAATTAAAGACGCTCGTCTAAGATATAGAGATTTTCCTTTTCAATATTCAGGTGGTATGAGACAACGTGTTGTTATTGCCATCGCTTTAGCTTGTAAACCAGATATTTTAATATGTGATGAGCCAACTACTGCATTAGATGTTACTATACAAGCTCAAATATTAGAGCTATTTAAAGATTTAAAAGATGAATTTGGGTTTACAATAATATTTATTACTCATGATTTAGGTGTTGTTGCTGAAATCGCTGACAGAGTAGCAGTTATGTATGCTGGTCAAATTTTAGAACTAGGAACTGCTGAGGATATTTTTTATCACTCTCAACATCCATATACATGGGCATTATTATCATCACTACCACAACTTGGTAGAAATGATGAGGATCTATTCTCGATTGCGGGAACTCCTCCAAGTTTAATTGAAGATGTTAAAGGAGACGCTTTTGCACCGAGAAACGTTCACGGTATGGAAATTGATTATTATAAAGATTCTCCATTATTTAAAATTAGTGAAACTCATTATGCAAAGACGTGGTTGCTAGATCCTAGAGCACCAAAAGTTAAAAGACCAAAAATTATTGATGAGATTCCTGAACGTGTTGCTGCAATTTATACAGGAGGTGATTTATAATGAGTAATATTTTTGATATATTCAGAAAAGAATCAAAAAAATCATACCCTAGTACAGTAAGCACAAAAGATTCTGTTAATGGAAGAGATATTTTACTAGAAGTTAGAGATGTTGACGTATTCTTTGGAGCAGGAAAACATACTGTAAAAGCTTGTAATTCACTCAATTTTAAAATTTATACTGGTGAAACTTTTGGACTTGTAGGTGAATCTGGTTCAGGTAAAACTACTATAAGTAGAGCTATTTTAGGAATTAATAAACTTACTAATGGCGCAATCTATTTTAAAGGCGAAAAAATTACTGGGAAACTTACTAAAAAAGAAAGTCTAGCTGTTAAATCAAAAATTCAAATGATTTTCCAAGATCCTGCAGCTTCACTTAACGAAAGAGCTAATGTTGATTATATAATCTCTGAAGGATTATATAACTTTAAAATGTATGAAAACACGGATGATAGATTACATAAAGTTACTGATATGTTACACAAAGTAAGTTTATTGCCTGAACATTTATCTAGATACCCACATGAGTTTAGTGGTGGTCAAAGACAAAGAATCGGTATTGCAAGAGCTTTGATAATTGAACCTGAGCTAGTTTTAGCAGATGAACCTATTTCATCTTTAGATGTATCAATTAGAGCTCAAGTGTTAAACTTGCTTAAGAAATTACAAAGAGATAATGATTTAACATACTTATTTGTAGCGCATGATTTATCAATTATAAAATATATATCTGATAGAGTTGCAGTTATGAATGATGGGTATATTGTTGAGCTTGGAAATGCGAATGATATATATTCGAACCCAATCCATCCTTATACTAAGTCACTTTTAACAGCTATTCCTCAGCCAGATCCAAGAACTAAAAATGATCGTAAAAAATTGGTATATAACAGACAATCAATTAACTATGAAGAATGTGAATATTTAGAAGTATCAGATTCGCGTTTTGTTTTAGGAACTCCTGAGTTAATCAAACAATGGACTACTAAACAATAGATATGTTTTAGTTAATTAATAATAACTTAGCAAGGAAATATTAATGAAAAGTAAAAAAATGAAAAGTATTTTAATACTTATTGCCATTCCACTAGTAATTTCAGCATTATTATATTTGATAACAAAAAATCCATTGTTTGTAGAAGTAACTTTTGTTGTTTTTGGATTAATTGAATTAATTGTTTATATTGGTAGAATGACAAAAAATGATAAGATTAATATGAAAAAGACTGGGACTTATAAACACAATAAGTCCTCAGTTGAGTATCATAATTATAAATACAAGCAGTCAATAGTGCTGTTTTCAGCATTGTCAAATTTAGCTCTATCATATTTGACATTTTTAATATTAGGGGTATAATAAAATGAAAATATTTTACAATAAATATCACGTTGGATTCCCTATTCATATTTATTCTTTTGAAATATTGAAGGATAATGCTGAATTTGTATTTTACAATGTGGATTTAATTAAGATTAATGAGATTATAATTGCTTTTGGAGACGAAAATATTACACTTAAAGTTGATTCAGCTGATGAAGTAGTCAAATGCAAACTTGATATTAGCAATGTTGGTAATGATTCATTTAAACCAGCTGTTTATTCATGTGTTGCAGAAGACAAGGAATATTTACTAAGTGATTTTAGTGACACATTTACAATATCAAACCCGGACTCTGTTTACAGTTTGGGATTTGAAAGATACTTGTATACAAATGTTTTATCCAGAGCGTTTAAATCTCCTAGAAATGAAATAAAATATATTGCAAAAAGAAATCCGCATTTTTGGACATGTACTTGTGGTAATTACAATTTAAATTCATTTGATGAATGTAAGACATGTGGAAAGAATCAATCCGCATTATTTTCTATAAAAGTACCTGTTGAATTAGAAGCTGATAAGACTATTATTAATGTAAAACTGTATAAATCAACTATGATTTGGCTATTTTTAGTTATTTTTATGCAATTAGGCTATCAAAGTTTTTATGGGACATTTTTGTTTGAGAATCAATCTATAAATACATTTTTCCCTGTTTTTAACAGATTTATAATTCCTAGTGTATTATTAGTTTCAAATTTAGCAATTGTTTTTTCAATAATGTATTATAAAAAAACATTAAAGCTAGTATCTTTGACTATATTTTATGGTATTTTAGCTTACATAAATATTTTGTCAATAATCGCATTTACAAATACTGCTTATATGTTATTGATTTTAATTGGTTTAAATCTAATGGTACTTGGAATATTTAGATTCAATTTTAGATATAAAAAAAGGGATATGCTGTCTGTAGTTATGTTAGTTCTTGTCTTTCTTTCTTCTATATTTATGACGTATCAATGGTCTAATTACACTGAAAACGATTTGATAATTAATCCTAATGGTGGAGTTAGAATCAACGTTGATACAGACTTAGAAGAATATATAATTCCTGATCGTCTTAATAACATTGACGTAACGGAAGTGTATTTTAGTTTAAACAATGACTATCAAATAACAGATTTGACTATTGGTAAGAATGTTGAAAATATATATATGTATTCAACAGCTGTTTTATTACATTTAGAAAATGTATATGTAGATCCAGAGAATACAAATTTCTATGTTGAAGATAACATTTTGTATACTTCCGATCATCAAATATATTTAGTTCCAATAGCTATTACCTCATTAACTGTTAACACTGAGACAATTAAAGCAGGTGAATTTAGAGATTTATATTATTTGGAAGAGTTAATTATTGGACCAAATGTCAGAATTATCTCTTATGAAGCATTTTCGAATAATATCAGTTTACAATCAGTTACATTTGCTAATAATAGTATAGTTGAATTTATTGGCGAAGGAGCTTTCTATAACTGCCAGAGATTAGAATCAATATCTCTACCTGAATCTTTAACTGGGTTGGGAGTAGGTGTGTTTGAAAATTGCAATAATTTAACATATCTTAGCACTCCATTTATAGGTCAAGAAAGAGAAATTACGGATGTACATAGTGAGAGCTCAGATGTGTTGACATTCATGTTTGGGTCTAGAACTTACTTAGATAGCAATCTAATACCAAATGCGCTAGAAACGCTAATTATATATGATATAGACCGTATACACAATGTTACTTTCTACAATGCTAATTATGTTAAAAACATTATTTTACCAGATACAATGGTAAGCATGGGGATTAGATCATTCTATGGGTGTGAATCATTAGAAACTTTTATCATACCGGAAGATGTAACAATAATAAGAGAGTCAGCATTTGAAAAATCTGGTATAGTAACAATTACAATTCCTGATAGTGTTGTCTACGTTGATAACAATGCATTTAAGGATTGTGATGACTTAACAACTGTTATTTATGACGGAAACCTTGATGATTTAGTAATATCGAGCGTTGGTAACGATGCATTAATAGATATATTAGATGCTCTAAGTTAAAAAAAAATAAAATAAAAGCCTTATGCAAATAATGTGTACCCTATGTCAAGGA
>JAGLYJ010000040.1 GCA_023132365.1 Mycoplasmatota bacterium | reverse complement strand
AATTCTCTAACATTTCCAGGCCAGTCATACGCCATGAATGCATTCATTACATTATCTGAAACTTTAATTTCTAAGTTATATCTTTCTTGTATTTGCTTTATAAATGCGGCTACATATATAGGAATATCCTCTTTATGTTCTCTTAAAGGGGGTATTCTTCTATTCAAGACTGTTAATAAGTAATATAAGTCTTCTCTGAATCTACCATTAATCGTTTCTTCTCTTAGATTTTTCAAAGTTGTAGAAACAACTCTAACATCTAATTTAATGGTTTCAGATCCTCCTACTCTTTCAAATTCACCATCTTGGATAACTCGTAATAGTTTAGCTTGAACATTCACATCTAGTTCTGATACATTATCTAAGAAAAATGTTCCATGATTCGCTGATTCAATACGTCCAATACGCTTTTTATCAGCTCCAGCAAAAGCTCCTTTTTCATGGCCAAATAGTTCGCTTTCAATTAAATTCCTTGGTATTGATGCGCAATTAACTTTTTTTAGAGGAAAACTAGCTCGATTGCTATTGTAGTGAATTGCTTTTACTACTAAATCCTTACCAGTACCACTTTCGCCTTCAATTAATATATTAGCATCATGATTTGATACTTTTTGAATCCAAGATGTAAGTTTTGTTATTTCAACACTGTTTCCCAGTACTGATTTAATGCCTTCTCTTTTTTTAAGTAATTTACGTAAATTTTTATTTTCCATTTCCAGCAATGATACACGGTTCATATTCTTAAATGATTCAGTAGCACCTTTCATACTACCTTCAACAGGTATTGTATCAAATACAGAACCACCAAAATAACCAACAGTATCTGTTTCTTCGTAAAAACGTTTAATAACAGCCTGATTTCTTACAATAGCTCCTCCGTAAATCATGGGAATAATATCTTGTTTAATTTTTTTGATTTCTTGGAACACAACATTTGTTCGATGTATTAAATTATCGACGTACTTGCTCATTTCTTCTTTTGGGGGTTGTGTCATGTAGGTCCACCCAAAATGCAAACAAAGGACATCTACATCTGCTTTAGCCATCATAATTGCTTCTTCTAAAGTAACTGCAAAAGCGACTGTAAACAGTCCTATTTTATTCGCAGCTTTCATCAGGTTAACTTCCTTTATAAATCCATCACCGTTCTCCTCAAGTGCTTCCCGATAAATACCATCAATAAGACTAACTGTAGGAAAATTATTAATTCCATCGAATCCAGTATCTTTTAGTTTTTTAACGAAATCAACATGTTTAATATTTGGATCTTGCGCACAAGCTCCAAATATAACAGGAATATCATTTAAACGTGGTAAAACTTCTTCGGTTGCAAAATCGAATACTAATTTGTTGCTATTCTTATATGGCATCATTGAAGCTGTAGACGCAACTCCGCCCATGCGAAAACGACCTGCATTAAGTGTAGCGACCATATCAGCTCCACCATTCATAGCTTGTTTAGCGCTTCGGCCATTACCTATAGACACTCCAATAATTGGTTCTTTGTTAGTAATCGAATTTCTAAATTTTTTTAAGATTTCTTCTTTATTCAAAACATCAACCTCTAGATTTGGCTTATTCTAATAAATCTTATGTTATATTGTTAGTTTAGATTTATTAGTTATTTTATATTAACTGATAATATTTCTTAATGATTATTATAACACAAATACGTCATAGTAAATATTCTTTCAAGCGATTTATAATACGGCTCGTTGTAACATTTTTAGTTGCAACTTATTATTGTATGCATATGGTGGATTAGTTAACCACTGTTTAAAAACCATACCAATCCACTTTTGATAATGTTTTTTCACTCCATTCAGATTCTCTTATATATTATAATTATTTCTTATAATATTTTTGCTTGCTACTTCTTGGTTTATCTGGAACAGTCATTAATACTAAACCCAATTTGACTGCAGGCTTAAGATAATTATCTCTAAATGTTAATTTATGTTTGATCCCTACAAGTTCCATAAGTTCATTTGCAGATTTAGGTGTTGATGAAATTACATTCATTAATTTCTCAACTTGTTCGGTTACTTGTTCGGCAACTTGTTCGGTCTGCTTAATATCCAATAGCGATTCGTAAATATTATGTAGCATATACTCAATGAATTTAGTTGATTCTGCTTCATTATCACAGACTCCTAGTACATCATAGTATTCCTGTTGTCTCTCTTTAACCAATGTTTCAACAGGTAACCATCTAAATACCTTTCTCCATCTTGAAAGATGTAATGTTTGCCATAATCTACCCATTCTTCCGTTTCCATCACTAAAAGGATGAATAAACTCAAATTCATAATGGAATACACAACTTCTAATCAATGGATGAATATCAGTGTTTTCTGATGCCCACCTGAATAAATCACTCATATGGTCTGGAACAAATTTAGCTTGCGGGGCCATATGGATTAATTTCTCACCAGCAAACACACCTACCCCACCTTTTCTAAACTGCCCGTTGTCATTAACTAAATCTTTCATTAAAATTTTATGTGCTTTTAACAAATCCTCACTACTAAGAGGATCAAAATTTAGAATCATTTCATATGTTTCAAAAGCATTTTTAACCTCAGTAATTTCCTGTGGAGGTCCTAATACTCTTTTTCCATTGATTATGTCTGTGACTTGATCAAGTGATAATGAATTATTCTCAATCGCTAAAGAGGAATGAATTGTTTTGATTTGATTCTCTCTTCTCAGCATAGGGCTAGATAACTCTTCATTGTTTATAGTAAGCTTTGTTATAACTTCTGTAATAACTGAGATATAGTTTATTATCTTATCAGTTATTTTATAAGGTGGCTTATAGTCTTTGTTCATCTGATTTCACATCCTTTATAACTTATACCCTATTATACCATATAAGTATCGCATATACCACATAATTAAAGCGGATAGGTATGGTTTTAAGACGGTGTGTATAATAGTATATGCATACAAAGATAAAAGAAAAAGTGCCATGTAATTAAATTATAGCACTCTTATTATATATATTCAGTTCAATATAAAATATTCTACTAAATTACGCAATAATTGATGGGTCAATTAAGTAGTTGCAACTAAAAGAGAAAAGTAGTTGAAAGCTTATCAATCAATTCAACTAGAAGTTGAATATATTCAATCATTAAGATATAGTAAATTCATTCAATATATGTTATTGTAAATTAGTTATGAGTAAATTATATTTATTTATAATAACTCAACTAATTCATAAGTTTAAAGGAGAAACCATGAATACACAAGAATTAATAACGCTATCATATGAACTATACAAAAATATGCAGTACAATGAGGCATATAATATACTAATCAAGAATAAAACTTTTTTTGGAAAAGACTCATTCCTTTACAACTTATTATTTTCTTTAGCTAGTAGGTTAAATAAAATTGATAATGCAATATTTTATTTAAAAGAAGCAATCATTAAATATAAAATGTGGTACCCCACAGACTCCCTAGATAATGATGCAGATTTGGATAATATTAGGGATTTGGATTCTTATAAAGAGCTTTACCTTGTAAATGAACAACGAGGACTTGACTGTAAATATTCAGGAGATAAGAAGATTGATATATTTGTTCCTAAAGAAATAACCAGTAATCTTTTTTTCATGCTACATGGAAATTCTCAGTTTGTTGAGATAGTTAAAGAAACATTTAACTCTACAACTATCAATAACCATATTATTGCTCTGCCACAAACAAGAGAATTCAGTTCATATTTAAATTATTCATGGAGGAATTCAGAATTTGGTTTAGAAGTTGTAAATGAACATTTCCAGGAAGTAATATCCGAATATAATGTTCAAGAAGAAAATATTACACTAGCAGCATTTGCTGCTGGGTCAAATATATTATTAAGTGGATTAATAGAAAACAAACTTAAAGCTAAAAAAGTCATCTTTTTTAGACCATGGTTTCCTAATTTAGCTAAGTTTGATTCTCAAATGCATTTGCTATCAGAACGCAATATTAAGATAGTTATTGCCTGTGGAATAGACGATCAACATGGTCTGCCTATCGCAAATAATTTTGATAAAATATTGACAAAATATAATGTCAAACATAAAAACATATATAAAGTAACTAATAATCTATCAAATGGACTCCCAACAAATGCAAAAGAAATTATTGAGGATTCCTTTATATATTTTAAAGAAAAAAACTAAGACAAATGATTATGATACCTCTAAAGTAGACATGATATAATAAAAAATATCAAATCAAACTTTGGAGGTATTTTTATTTGGGTAAAGTAAGCGATGAGTTTAAACTTTAAATGGCGTTGTTATAGCATATATATCATTAATATCAGCCATTTGTGATACAGCTCATCAGAACTCATTTAGATGCAACTTGTTATTCTATGCATATGGAGGGTTAGTTAACCACTGTTTAAAAACCATACCAATCCAATCGCCCGTTTTTCCCATTAAACCATCAGAGTTAATGAATCTACCTATTTCAGGATTATAATATCTACTATTTAAGTAATACATACTTAAATCCGTATCATATCTATACCCTTTATATGTATATGAATTGTGTTCTGATATATGTGAATAACCTGATAAAACAGTTGAAACAACCATATTGCCATATGCATCATACTTGTATTCAAAAATAGTTGATCTGGATTATGTGCTTTTTAAACATATAGCAATAATGAATCTATATACATAGGATTATATCATTTATTAGGCAGATATAAAAGCCTTATTTTGAATTCTATAAGCAATAGGAGACATATAAAAACATCAAGTAAAATTCACTTGATGTTCATTATATTCTTTAATTATGCAAATGCATCTAGTAATACTTTTAATATAACTAATATTGCTATATGAACCGGATAGAAATAATAACCAATCTTTTTGTTAACCTTAAGTTTAGGTTTTAAGTATTCAAAACCTATAATAATTGGTATGGCCATCAAACTCCTAGTTTGGAAGAAATATCCTTCTAACGTTCTTAACCCATCATTAGTGGTAGTTACATTATTCCAAACTACATCTAAATGTTGCAATACTTCAAAATATGTATAATCACTGGAGTGATATAGAATGAATATTCCATAATTCAAAACACCTACTAGCGATAGAATCAAGAAGCCAATAACAATCTTAAATGGATTCTGTTTAGCCAAATAGAACATTAGAATCATTAACATTCCATATGTTCCATAACTTAATACAATGTCAGAAATTAGAAGAGAAATTAATTCAGGTAGTAATGCAAGTCCTAAAGTGATTAATGAAAATAATACTCCCAGTAGTATTTTGCCCCCGTCCTTGTTTTCACTTCTAAAGTAATCTCTAGCCTTATCACAAGCTGCTAGAGCAAATGTTGCGAACCAGAACAGTAGTATTACATTAAACACTAACCAATGAGGTTCTAAATTAACATGCAAAAACAGATAAGGTATTTGAGCAATGAGTCCAAAAATCAATAAATTCTTTCTATATGCTTTTCTGTCACTTGTATTCCTGTAACCAAGAGCAAGTTGATAGGCGAAAATTGGAAAAGCAATTCGTCCTATAGTTCTAAGTATTCTAAGTTCAGGAAAGATTAGAACCCCTAAGTGATCAACAAGCATTGTAACCATTGCAATTATTTTTAATATATCATTTCTTGATGTATTTCTCATAAAATCCTCCAACCTCTTTATCTAATTTATTAATTTATTCTATTATAGAAAAATCATTATAAAATATGAAATGCGCTATCTGCTTTGAAACTTAAAACTAGATATATCCTATGAATATTTATACTAATATCCCATCTTTAACATTTACTATTCTATTACCGTATTGTGCTGATTCATGTGAGTGTGTTACCTGAATAATAGTAGTACCTAAGGTTTTATTGATATCTTTAAATAATTCCATTATGCCTTTGCCTGATTTTGAGTCTAGATTTCCAATTGGTTCATCTGCCAAGATAATTAAAGGACTGTTAATTAATGATCTAGCGATTGAAACCCGTTGTTGTTCTCCACCCGATAATTCTCTTGGGTAAGATTTTCTTTTATCTAGTAATCCCACTGTAGTTAGCAATTCAATAAGTCTTTCCAAAAAGTCTTTCTTCTTCCCTCCATTGATTAATACTGGAAGTAAAATGTTATCTTCAACATTTAAATGTTCTACTAAGTTATAGAACTGAAAGACGTAACCGATTATATTAGATCTTAATACACTTTGTTTATTATCGTTCATTCTAGATAAGTTTTCATTATTAATGTGTATTGTACCTTCAGTTGGAGTTTCAAGACCTCCCATTAAGTATAGAAGTGTGCTTTTGCCAGAACCTGACGGTCCCATGATTGATATGAATTCACCTTCCTTAACAGTCAGGTTAATTCCTTTTAATACTTCAACTTTCTTTTGAACACTATTATAATCTTTTTTTAAATCTTTAATTTGTATTACTGTTTCCATTGTTTTCCCTCTATTCATATTTTATTTCATTCACGATGTTTCGTCTGGACATATTGATTGATGGTAATACTGATGTAATGATGCTTAATATTAATCCACTTAGGAAGATATATAACATTATCAACATATCATAAGTTTGTAGATCAGAATTAATATTCATTCCTTCAACAACAAATCCCATGAAGTGATAGAACATGATTCCAAATAATACTCCTAAGATACTGCCTATCATTCCCACCATCAATGATTCAATCATAAATAGTTTTATTGTACCCGTTTTACTTAACCCAAGTGATCTTAAACTTCCGACAAGTTTTCTTCTACTAATAAAACTTACGGTGAAGTTATTAATAATCCCTATAGCTCCTATTAACATAGCTAGTAGACTAATACCAGTCAATAAACTAAAGAGCATTTTATTTGATTCTTCATTTGTATCTTTTAATTCTTTTAATGTATCGATTGGTAATACTCCTAAATTGTATGATTCTTTAATATTTTTTCTAACTGTTTCTACATCATCTATTGAGTTAATATATATTGTATTTAGAGTATCAGTTCCAAAGATACTAGCAAAGGTGTCATGAGATATATAACTCATTACTCCGTTAAACATAATTGATTGATATGTTCCAACTATTGTAAGCTCAGTAGTAATTCCATTATTGATAATTTCTACTGTATCGTTTATTTCTAACTCATATTTTTTAGCTATGAATTCATTAACTATAATTGCATTACTCGTATTAAAGGTATTTATAGTTTCTAATGATACACCGTCACCAATTATATCCCAACCATATTCAGCATACATATTAGGGTCAATACTATCTAGATATGGTAATATAAATCCATTTGTAGTTTCAACATTATGAGCTGATCCTGTAATATATACGTGGTCTACACCATCAATGTTTTCGATTTCTAGAATAAAATCATTATCGATAGTTTCATTCTGAATTAACATATCGTATTGTGCTAATTCATATTCTTCTTCAACTGCGGGACCAACATCATTACTAAAGCTATTTATCATAAAGATAGCTCCAAGTCCTATTGCTAGTAATACTATATTGTTTATCAATGTCTTATCGTGTTTTATATTTTTAGATGCTATATCCGCTTTGTTCTTGAAAATTGGATATAAGACTTTGCTGAGAACCGGATTAATCAATGTAACTAGTAAAGGTATTACTAGTATTGCTCCAACTATTGATAAAATAATAGTTATCATTGAGAATGTCATATAATCATTAGTACCAACGTTGTTCATTAGGATGAATCCTGTGATTATCATTAATGTACCAATAATGGAAGAATTAATAGATACTTTCTTAACATTTTTAATCTTTTGGAAAATGATATCTTTGATTGAATAGTTTCTTGTATTTAAAATAGGAGGCAATGAACTTAAGATACTTATTAACACACCAAATATGATTGCGATTAAGGCGAATGAAATATTAAGATACTTAACACCTAGTCCATCTGAGAAGTTTGGTCCAAATATATATGTTTCCATAAAGGATAAGAAGAATACTCCTACTCCGATTCCTATTATAGAACCTATTAGTCCATATAATGCACTTTCAATGATTAATACTTTTAATGTCATTTTCTTAGTAGCACCAATACTTCTAAGTGTTCCTAGAAAGGCCATTCTATCTATTACAATAACCTTGAAAGTAGAAGAGATAATGAAACTTCCTATTAAGACAATTGTCATTGCCATAATACCAATAGGAATAGTGATTTGCTGTAACGAAGCGCTTATATCTTCTTGATCAAATAGATTATTGATTCTTAATCCTGTATTTTGTTCTTCTAGTAATTCTAGATTAATAGTATCCTTAGTATTTAGTAAGATAATGTTTGGATTAACTAGTCCTAAAGTGTTAATCACAAAATCTTTTGTAATGATTAAATCTAATGTATTAGGATTAGCATCTAAGAAACTAGTTCCTTCAATAGCTATTCCGTAAATTACAAATTCGTAACTGACAGAGCCAATGCTAACGGAAATAGTATCTCCTATTTCCAAATCATATTTAGAAGCATTTTTACTACCTATTAACACATTGTTTGAATCAAACTCTCCATCTAGAGTACTGATTAAAATTAAATCATAAATTGAATCAATATCTTGAGTAGTATACCCATACATATCAACAGCCAGATCTTCATCTAAATATGAATATCCATATAAGTTATATCCTTCTATAAGATAGTTATATGAATCATCTTCAATTTCTAAATCTTGTTCGATGAATGTATTGTCTTCTTTATAAATTAATACATCGGTATTTCCGTATTCTTTTTCGTAATAATTCATAACGACCACTTCAGTCAAACTAGATAATGATAAGACTGCATATGTAAGCCCTACACTAAATAGAATTGATAATATAAGTAAAAATGTTCTACCTTTTTTTCTTGCTATACTTAACATTATTACTTTTAGTATTTTTTTCATTTTTTCCCCCTAACATCTTTCGCCTTAACTATACAACAAAAACTCACACCATAAAAAAAAGTGCACGAAATGTAAAATTTCGAACACTAGTGGTAATTTTATAGTGGTAATAGAACCCTAGAAACAAAAACTTTAGGTTCATTTTGTCGATCAATATACCCAGCATATTTATCAACAATATTGTTAATTCTTTTCAATCCATATCCGTGATTC
>JAGLYJ010000004.1 GCA_023132365.1 Mycoplasmatota bacterium | reverse complement strand
TACCATGTGAAATGCAATATTTCAAGCCTAATTTAATGTTTTTATACATAAATATATATCTTTTCTGTGTTTTTTCTTAAAAATGTGTGTTTTTTGATTTAATCCAAAAAAAAGAGGTTTTAACTCCCTGTCGAGCCAAACCCTCCTAGTCTTTTAATATCAATATTATCGTTATCCACTGATAAATATTCTGTAAATATTCCTTGAGCAATTCTCTCACCCTTATTTATAGTTACTATTTCGTTTCCAAAGTTATAAAGAATCAACATTATTTCCCCTTCATTATCTGGGTTATTATAGTAGTCAGAATCTATTATTCCAACACTATTTGCTTTGATTAATTTCTTTTTAAAAGATAAACTGCTTCTTGGATACATTTGAAGAACTTCGTTTTTCTGCATATATGCTTTAATTCCTGTACTTACAAATGTTATCTCCTTTGGTTTTAGTTCTTTCGTTTCTGCAGCTTGAAAATCATAACCAGCACTCCCGCTGGTTTTTCTTAATGGTAACACTATTTTCTTATCTTTAAATCTAGCAACTACTTCAAATCCACGTTTTCTCATAATTCATCCTTACAATTGACCTGCTCCGGTCATTTTTATTTGTTTTCTTAGCTCTCTTTCTGCTTTTGCTAGTTCAATATTTCGTTTCTTATTTTCTTCATTTCTAGCACTTCTAATATCATTTAAATTCTTAAAAGCACTCTCTTTTGACCTACCAATAAAAGCATCCTGAGATACTACGGTTAATTTGTTATTAATATTTTCTACTACTCCATTGATTACTACAACGTAGAATACCATTTTACCTTGAGTTAATTTGATATATCCTGTATCAATAGTCGAAACAATTGGCAAGTGATCCTTCAAGACCTCATAATCACCATTATTAGCGCTTGAAATGATTACAGAGTTAACCTCTTCGTTATATAGTTCACCATCCGGAGTTACGATTACAATATTCATAACACACCTTCTATTTCATAGACTCAGCTTTTTTAATTACAGCTTCTATGCTTCCTACTAATCTAAATGCATCTTCTGGTAAATCATCATATTTACCTTGTAATATTTCTTTAAATCCTTTTACTGTATCACTAACTTTAACAAAACTTCCCTTTTGTCCTGTAAACTGTTCAGCAACATGGAAATTTTGAGAAAGGAACAATCTAATTCTTCTTGCACGGTGAACTACTAATTTATCATCTTCGCTTAGTTCATCCATACCCAAAATTGCAATAATATCTAGTAAATCATTATATCTTTGTAACGTTCTTTGAACCTCTCTAGCAATGTTATAGTGCTCTTCTCCAACTATTTCTGGAGTTAATGCTCTTGATGTAGATGCTAATGGATCAACTGCTGGATAAATTCCTTCTTCAGCAATCTTACGTGAAAGGTTTGTTGTTGCATCTAAATGAGTAAATGTTGCAGCTGGAGCTGGATCGGTATAATCATCTGCAGGTACAAATACTGCTTGGATTGATGTAATTGATCCTGATTTAGTGGAAGTAATTCTTTCTTGCAAGTTACCCATATCAGTAGCTAAAGTTGGTTGGTATCCAACTGCTGAAGGCATTCTTCCAAGAAGCGCTGATACTTCTGAACCAGCTTGTGTAAATCTGAAAATATTATCTATAAATAATAGAACATCTTGTTTTTCTTTGTCACGGAAATGTTCTGCCATTGTAAGTCCAGATAATCCAACTCTCATTCTAGCTCCGGGTGGTTCGTTCATCTGACCAAACACCATTGCAGTTTTCTTGATAACACCAGATTCTTTCATTTCAAAATATAAGTCATTTCCTTCTCTAGTTCTTTCACCAACGCCAGCAAACACAGAAATTCCACCATGTTCTTGAGCGACATTGTTAATTAACTCTTGAATAAGTACTGTTTTACCAACACCTGCTCCCCCAAATAAACCAATTTTACCACCTTTAATATATGGTGCTAAAAGATCTACAACTTTAATACCTGTTTCAAGTATTTCAGTCATTGCATTTAAGTCTTCAAATTTTGGAGCTAGTCTGTGTATTGGTGCCCTTTCAAATTTTCCTTCTAAAGGTAATGCATCAATTGGATCTCCAAGTACATTGAATATTCTTCCTAAGGTTATATTTCCAACAGGAACAGTAATTGGTCCTCCTGTATCAACTACCTTCATTCCTCTTCTTAATCCATCAGTAGAGTCCATAGCAATTGTACGAAGAATACCCCCGCCTAAAAACAATGAAACTTCTAAAGTAAGATTAATCTCTTTTCCATTATTTTCTTTTGCTGATATTTTTATTTGTAAGGCATTATTGATTGCTGGCATTTCATTTAAAAACTCAACATCAACAACCGGTCCAGTTATTTGAACTACTTTTCCAATATTTACCATGTGTTCCTCCTATTTAACCGCATTAGCGCCACCGATAATATCGTTTAGCTCTAATGTAATCTGTGCTTGTCTTGCTCGGTTATAAACTAGATTTTGTTTTTGAATTATCTCAAGAGCATTATCGGTCGCACTTTTCATCGCTGTCATTCTTGCTGCGTGCTCAGACGTTTTTGCATCTAAGATAATTCCATATAATGTGTTTTCTAAAAATATTGGTAATAGCTGATCTATTACTTCTTCAGTACTAGGTTCAAAAATATAATCTGATATCAAATCAGTTTTATCTGAAACTAAATCAGTTATTGGTAACAATATTTCTTCTTTTATTTCTTGAGAAATTGAATTTATATAGTGAGCATAAATCATCACTATTTTATCAACACCATTATTCAAATATAATTCTATAAAAGCTCTAGACATCGCTTGAAAATCAATAAATTTAACATCATCTCGAGAATTAATGGATTCTGTATTTAATAAAGGTAATTTCTTTCTTTTACAATAACTATATCCTTTATATCCTATCGTCCCAACAATATATTCTTCCTTTGATTGATATTTTTCCTTCACGAGCGCATCAAAATACCTAATAACATTAGAGTTATATGGTCCAGCTAGCCCTCTGTCACTAGTTACTAATATATACCCTACCTTTTTAACCTCTCTTTTTTCTAATAAGGGATTAGATAATTCAGGGTTTGAAGATAGTACATCCTCAAGCAACCTTCTAATATGGGATTTTATCGGAGTAAAAGCTACATGTTTACGCTCAACTCTTTTCAGCTTTGCTGCTGATACCATGTTCATTGCTCTAGTAATTTGTGAAGTTTTTTTAGTGGCTACTATGCGATTTTTTATCTCACGTAATGATGCCATGTAATCACCCCTTAAATAAATTCATTAACAAACTTATCTATCAATATATCAAGTTCTTCCCCTTGAGGAAGATTTTTAGTCTTTTTAATTTCCTTAATTATTTTTTTACCTTCATCGCTTCTTAATACATGTTCATGAAGTTCACTCTCAAATCGTTTAACTTCACTAACCTTAATACGATCAAGGTACCCTTTGTTTAATGAATAAATACTTACAGCTTGCAATTCAAAAGGTAAGGTTTCATGCAACCCTTGTTTAAGGATTTCTACAGTTCTTTCTCCTCGATCAAGCCTTGCCTTAGTAGCATCATCCAAATCTGAACCGAACTGAGTAAATGCTTCTAACTCACGATAACTAGCTAAATCAAGTCTTAATGTACCAGACACTCTCTTAATAGCCTTATGTTGAGCAGCTCCACCAACTCTAGATACAGATAACCCAGCGTTAATCGCAGGTCTAACACCTGAATAGAATAGTTGTGACTGTAAGAAAATTTGTCCATCAGTAATTGAAATTACATTTGTAGGAATGTATGCTGAGATATCTCCCTCTTGTGTTTCAATTATAGGTAATGCTGTAATAGATCCACCACCTAAATCATCAGATAATTTTGCAGCTCTTTCTAATAATCTAGAATGCAAATAGAATACATCTCCAGGGAAAGCTTCTCTACCTGGCGGTCTTCTTAACAACAATGAAAGTTCACGATAAGCAATTGCATGTTTAGTTAAATCATCATATATAATCAATACATGTTTTCCTTCAAACATAAATTCTTCACCAATAGTTACACCAGCATACGGCGCTAGGTAAAGCAATGGAGCTGGATCACTTGCATTTGCAGCTACGATAATTGAATATTTCATAGCATCATATTTTTTCAGTGTTTCATACACGTTTAAAACTGTAGTTTGTTTTTGACCTATTGCAACATAGATACAAATTACATCTCCATCTTTTTGATTGATTATTGTATCAACAGCAATTGATGTTTTACCAGTTTGTCTATCACCAATAATTAATTCTCTTTGTCCTCTACCAATAGGAACTAAAGCATCTAATACTTTAAGTCCTGTTTCAAGTGGTTGATTAACTGATTGACGTTCAATAACACCTGTGGCTTTTCTTTCAATAGGTCTACTTTTCTTGGTTTCAATTTTCCCAAGTCCGTCTAGTGGTTGTCCAAGTGGATTAACGATTCTTCCAATATATTCCTCGCCAACACCAATTTCAAGTACTCTACCAGTAGATTTAACTTGGTCACCTTCTTTAATTAGAGATGAATCATTTAATAAAATCGCACCAACATTATTCTTTTCTAAGTTTTGGACCATACCATAAATTTCATGAGGAAAAGCCAATAATTCTCCACTCATGGCATTGTCTAGTCCATAAACTAATGCAATTCCATCACCTACAGAAATTACTGTACCTATATTTTCTGTTTTTAAATCTTTTTCGTATTTTTTTATCTGTTCTTTTATTAAAGAACTAATTTCTAAAGGATCAATTTTCAATAGTTCCACCTCTTAATCAATCAGACTAGACTTGATGTCTTCTAATTGTTTATTTATTGTTTCATCAATAATATTTCCTTCGAATTCAATTCTAAAACCACCAATAATTGATTTGTCAATTTCTTCTTTGATTTCGATTTTTCTATCATATGTTGATTTTAATTTCTTACTTATTTTATCAAGATTTGCTTTTGATAACGGATTACTAGAGATAACTACAACGTTCATTAGCTTATTTAGTTCATTAAGAATATTTTTATATTCTAATGCAACTGCTTGAACTAAAAAAATACGATCATTATCAACTAGTACTTTTAAGAAATTAAGTAATAGTTTATCCTGTAGTACTTTCTCTAACATTTCTTTTTTATCTAACTTAGAGATTTTGGGATGTGCAAAGAATTTTTGTGTTTCTTCATCAACCCCACCTGTAAAATTTTCAAGAATAGTTAAGAACTCGATTTCTCTTTTTTCTTGTTTTGCAAGCGAAAAAACAGCTAAAGCATATTGATTTGCTATACCTGTCATACTTTTTCACTTCTCTCTAAATTATTAACTGCTAAATCTTGATATTTCTTATCGTCCAATTCTTCTTCGATAATTTTTGAAGCCATTAGTGTTGCTAAATTAACAGTTTCTTTTTGAATATCAGCTTTTGCTTTCTGTTTTTCTAAGGAAATCTCTTGCTCAGCTTGAACAACAATATTTTTAGCTTCTTCTTTAGCTTTGGTTACAAGCACCAATCGTTCTTCTTCGCCTCTTTGTTTAGCTTTTTCAAGATAACCCTTTGATTTAATTTTTAACGCTTGATATTCTTCGTTAGTTTTTTCATTCAATACTTGTGCTTCTTCATTAGCTTTTCTTGCAGATTCAAATTCTTCATTCATCAAGTCACGTCTTTTTTGTATAAAATCCGTGATTCTACTCCAGAAAAATACTTTAACAATAATCACTAATAATAAAGTTGCCCCAATCTGAATACCCATATCAAGCAATGTTGACCCTAATGCGTTTTCAATAACTCTTGAAACTGCATCAATCATGTCTTGTATTCCAAGAAACATAAAATACCTCCTTTAAAGGCATGTTTGATTAATTATCTTGCAAAGATTAATAAGATAGCAATTACTAGTCCATATAAACCAGTAGTTTCAGCTACAGCTTGTGTTACAAGAGTTGTTACTAAAATTTTACTTGAAGCTTCAGGTTGACGTCCAACTGCTTCAGCTGCTTTACCAGCTGCAAATCCTTGTCCCATCCCAGGTCCTAAACCACCAATAACAGCAATACCGGCTCCTAAATATGCCATACCATTTGAAAAGTGCTCATTGTATTCAGTTGCAAAACGAATTACTGAATTAAAAATTGTTTCAAACATAATTTCCTCCTATATATTTTTCTATGCTTCAGAAGCCATAGATAAATTAACTGTTGATAACATAAAAAATACAAATGCTTGAATTAGTCCAAAGAAAATATCAAACATTGCATGCAATAATATTCCGGCGAGTAATCCGCCAAGCCATCCTACTAGACCGTAGACAATAGCTGCAATAACTGCTCCGCTCATTAGGTTTACAAACAAACGTAATCCCATGCTAAATGGAGTCGATATTTCTCCTATCAAGTTGATAGGAATCATAAGTGGGGCCAATGGTTTTACAGGTCCAATTATACCATTTAGCATATCTTTAAGTCTTAAATACTTAAACTCTGTAACCCTCATCATAATGAATGTTAGAATTGAAAAACTAAGCGCTACTCCTATATTTGATAAGGGAGCAGGTAAACCTACTAAAGATGCTGTATTAGCAAATGCTAAAAATATAATTATTGTGAATAAATAAGGTGCAAAGAAATTAAATTTCTTTTCTTCAATATATTCACTTAAGAATTTATTAAAAAATTCAACTATGCTTATACATATAAACATGAACCCTTTTGGAGTCTTTGCAGGGTCCATTTTTTTAATTTTTACACCAGCAATAATAAAGATAATTGATAAGAATACTACTATGATTAATGTTGAAATAACACTAGGTGATATTGGCCCATATAAATCAAAGTTCATTAGCATCATCTCCTCTTTTTGCAAAAATTAAGGTGGTAGGGAACATAACTATTCTATAAGTCATGATACCGCCCAATGCAGCAAAAATATTCCAATTCGGCTCATTAAATGCAACATATAAAATTATACCATAGAATATATATTTTGCAATATATATAACAATAGTATTAGTTCTAATTTTCTCGGGATTATTTTTAAATGTCTTCTTCATAATTCGATAATTCATCGATTGTGCCATTAACACTGTAAAGACACCCAATACGTAACTAACAACAAGTCCCCAATCTTTAGAAATTAAATAAATTCCTAAAGAAGCTACAATAGCAAATGGCCAGCAAAATAAAAATGTTAATTCAATAATATTAGCTTTTTTCATCTTTATCTTCCTCCATAATTTTCTTTAATGCTCTTTTTATGAAATTTACTAAACCAGCAAAAAGCCCTAAGAATAAAAAAACATAGGCTAGAATGTCTTTATCTACAAAAAATAAGTTATCTAAGAATTTACCTATAAAATAACCTATTGCCATTCCAACAAATGTTTCTACAAAAAAACTTGTTACCATATTTATAGTTACAATTACCGATTTATTTTCTTTGAATTTATCCAATGAAATCAACCTTCTAATTTATGAATTTTGTTAACTCTATTAATATGTCTCTTTTCTTCAGACTCTTTTGTGTTCATATATATATCAAGATATTCTTTAACTTCTTCGATTGAATTAACTCTTGATCCAAAAGCAATAACATTAGCGTGATTATGATTTTTAGCAGATTCAGCTGTGAATGCAGTGCTAACTACTGCGGCTCTAATTCCGTTCACCTTATTCGCAGCAATGCTAACTCCTAGTCCTGTACCACAAATAACAATACCAAAATCAACTGCTTTATCTACTACTTTATAAGCAACTTTAGATGCATAATCAGGATAATCTACAGGATTAATAGAATAAGTTCCTTCATCAAAAACTTCAATTTCTTTTGTTTCTAAATATTCTCTAATTAACTCTTTATAATTAAATCCAGCATGATCAGAACCAATAGACACTTTCATAATTTCACTCCCTGTCAATTTATCATAACAATTATAACAAAACTTACAATATTTTACAATAAAATAACATTAAAAAAGAGACATGCTTGTCTCTTATGGGTGAGAAAATTAATCTTAATAAATATATGAGGATTTTTTAAGTTGTCAGTTTTAAATCTTAATTTCGCCTTGTCTGAGTGTTTTCTTTTGAGTTAGATCATAGACAGTCGAAGGTTCAGCATCTAAATTTACACTTCCAATAATAAAGTCAACCTTATTTTCAAACTTTAATACATCGGAAAATTTAGTTATAGCTGGCTCATTACTTAAATTCAAACTTGTTACTACCATCGGACCATATTTATTAAGCAAATCTAAACTAATCTTATTTCCTGGAATTCTAATTCCTACTGTTTGTTTTCCAGAAGTAATTAGATTATTAACGCTGCTATTCTTAAAGAATATTACTGTTAATTTCCCTGGCCAATGTTTCCTTATATAATCAGGAATCTCTTGGTCTCGTTCAATCAATGTCCTTATCTGATCAAAATTACTACATAATATAACCATAGGCTTAGAAAAATCTCTATCTTTTATATCATATATCTTTCTAATAGAATCGATATCCTTGTATAAACAACCAATGCCATAGACGGTATCGGTTGGGAATATTACTATTTTGTTTTTCAAGTCATAATCAAGGTAGTTATTACTATTTAAAAACATCTTACTCTCCTAAAATAATTTTTAGAATATCCATCGGATTTTCAACAATAAATGTTGCGCCCTCTAGTTCTAGCTCTTCTCTTTTTCTGAATCCCCATAATACTCCAACACTTTTTAATCCTGCATTCCTGGCAGTTTGGATATCTGTATTTGTATCACCAACATATAACACTTCATCCTTAGTAACCTTAAGTTTATTTATTAAATGTAGAACTGATTCAGGATAAGGTTTGATTCTAAACTCTGGTTTTTTACCATATACGTTATTAAATCTAATCTTTTTAAAATAGTGTTCTACTACTTCTTGGGTCTGGTTATCTGGCTTGTTAGATAAAATATTTACCGAGATTTCTAAATTTTGTAACTCTACAATTAAATCAAATATGCCTGGGTATATTCTCGTTTTTATTCTCTGTCTTATTTTGTACTCTTTCATATATCCATTTTTAATATTTGGATATTCAAGAGGGTCGATTTCACCCTTTTCAATAACAGAAGCTATTAACTCGTTCACTCCTCTTCCAACAAAGTATTTATAATCATCAACACTAAATTCATGATATTTATTTTCTCTAAGTACAGCATTCACACTATCAGATATATCTTGGATAGTATCCAAAAGTGTGCCATCTAAATCGAATATTACAGCTTTATATTTCATGTTCACTCCCATAATGCTAATTGTTTTTCTAACGCTTCTTTTACTGGTTTATAAGTTTTTCTGTGAATTTCGCATATTCCAATCTCTTTAAGCGCTGTTAAATGTTTCTTGGTTGGATATCCTTTATTGTTTGCAAAATCATAACCAGGATAAACACTATCCATTTTTATCATATAATCATCTCTAATCTCTTTTGCAATAATTGATGCTGCAGCAATTGAGGCTGACAATGTATCACCCTTAATTATTGATTCAAAGGGTATTTCACTTTCCTTCAAAGGCATTGCATCTGATAATATGAAATCTGGTTTAACTGAAAGTTTCTTCAAGGCTTTCAGCATTCCTAATTTAGATGCTTGATAAACATTGATCTGATCAACTACTTCTTCAGCAATAAATACATAAGAGTAATCAATTGCGTTTTCTTCAATCTCCTTTTTCAGAAGTTTACGTTTTTTTGAAGATAATTGTTTTGAATCATTTAAACCCTCGATAATATTATTTGGGTCTAATATTACAGCTGCAGCTACTAGCGGACCTGCTAACGGACCTCTGCCAACTTCATCCACACCAACAATATATTTAATGCCTTTTTTCCAAAGGGCTTTTTCATATTTCAACATCATTTACAGTTTCAAAGGTCATCCTTCCTAATTTTAAATTTCTTACATCATAAAGAAATAAATTAATTACACGATCATAATCAATTTCTCCACCTGATATTCTGCACCCTCTTCTTATTCCAATTTGGTCCATGATATTAATCGGGTCGAACTCCTTCTGAAAAATTACTCCATATTTTTCTTTAAGTCTTCCAGGATATTTATCTGCTAAAAATTTAATTCCATAGATAGCAACTTCATCTAGAGGAAGAATATCATCTTTTATCGATCCTAATAGCGCCAAATTAAGAGATACTTTTTCATTTTCAAATTTTGGCCATAAAATTCCGGGATTATCTAAAAGCAATAAGTTTTTTTGAGTCCTAATATAACTTTGAATTTTAGTTACACCTGGTAAATTACCTGTTTTAACTTTATTTTTTCCAGCTAGATTATTTATAAATTGAGATTTACCTACATTAGGAATCCCAACAACCATTGCTCTATATGATCTAGCTTGCATGCCTTTTTTTGCTTCTTTCTCAACTAATGGTTTCAATATTTCTAGAGTTTTCTTATATATTATTGATAAGACATTACCAGTCAGCGAATTAATAGCTACACAATTAATTCCTTGTTTGGTGTACTTCTTTAACCATTTTTGAGTTTGATCTTCATCTGCTAAATCAGATTTATTCAATATAACTAACCGCGGTTTATTCTTAATAATTTCATCTAGCATTGGGTTTCGAGAAGATTCGGGAATTCTTGAGTCCAACAACTCATAAACAATATCTATAATTGGAAGTTTTTCTTCAACTAATCTTCTTGCTTTTGCCATATGTCCTGGAAACCATTGTATTTGCTTCATAATTTCACTCCTTTAATTAAGCGGACATGTTTGATTGGAAAGTTTTACAACTACTTTTCCTATCATGTCTTCTTGAGCAATTAATCCATTCACTCTTGAATCTACTGAATTTGATCTATTATCACCTAAAACGTAAAAAACTCCTTCTGGTAAAGACTCTATATGGTATTGTTGAGTTCTGCTATCAACATCGTCTTCTACTAGGATATTATTAACCCATACCCCTGTTGAATCTACAACTAGTTTGTCTCCAGGTCCAGCTTTTAATCTCTTTATTAGATATATTAGAGATCCATCAGTTTCTTCTAATTCAAAAATTACAATATCATTTTGTTCAAAGTCTTCACTATACCTTATAATTACAGCATCATTATTACAAAAAGTTGGCTGCATTGATGAACCGTCTACTTGTGCAAATGAATAGAAAAAACCGTTAACAATCAAAACAAAAACTAAGAATATAGGTACTATACTAAAGATATCACTAATATTGTATATCTTCTTGTACTTATCAATTGTTTCTAGTTGATTATCATTGTTTAATTTCTTTCTTTTGATATAACTAATTGTTAAGTAGATATAAGATAATATTCCTAGTATTATAATAACAATAAAAACATATGAAAAAAGCTGAGCAATCATTGGGTTAGGCACGTTATCAAAAGACCTATTAATATTAAAGATAAAGAATTTATTAGATTGTAGGATAATAAACAGAATCATACAAATTATAAGTAATGTGAAAAAACTGATGATCCTTCGTGGAGACCTACTCATCAGTTTTTTATTCTCATTAAATTGTTCGGTATTTTCTTCTAGGTAAATTTCTTCATCCATAATTATCCAATGCTTTCAAATATATTTGCTAATTGTGAAAATTCTACCAATACTCTTCTTGGTTTAGTTCCAACGTTTTCTGAAACTATAGCAAATTTCTCCAATGTATTAACAATTTGTGTAGCTCTATTAAATCCAATTCCAAAAACTTGAGTTATTTTATTCAATGAACACTTACCTTGTTCAACAACATAATTAGCTACATCTTTAAATAATTCATCTATACTATCTATGTCTTCTCCAGTAGCTGCAAGTACCGCTAAACTTTCATGCGTAAACATATATTCAGGTTTTGCTTGAGCTTTTATGTGTTCAGTAACAGATTCGATTTCTTCAGGAGACAAGTAAGCTCCTTGGAGTCGTCTTGCTCTACCGTTCTCAGATAGTAACATATCCCCTTTACCAAGTAGTTTTTCAGCTCCAGTCATATCTAATACAACAGAAGAATCTGTTGATGAAGGAACTCTAAACGCAAACCTTGCTGGAATATTAGCCTTAATTGCTCCTTTTAATATATCGGCTGAAGGTCTTTGAGTAGCTAGTAATAAATGGATTCCAACTGCTCTTGACTTTTGAGTAAGTTTTAATATTGAATCTTCTACGTCATTACCACCTGTTAGTAATAAATCAGAAGCTTCTTCAATGATTACAACAATTCTTGGCATTTTAATAAAATTAGGAGCAGTTCTTCTACGACTGTAATAATCTTTAACATTAATTGCTTTAAATTTCTTTAGAGTGTCGTATCTACCTTCCATTTCATTAACCATATATTTTAATGATTCAACTGCAATTTTAGGATCATCAATAATAGGTGTGATTAAGTGAGGTATATCAGCAAATTGTTGTAAATCAACCTTCTTAGGATCAATCATCATCATTTTCACTTCATCTGGTTTGTTTTTAGTTATTAAAGAAGTAATAATCGACGCAATACAAACCGATTTACCACTTTGTGTAGAACCAGCAACTAAACCATGAGGCATAGTTTCAATTGAAGTATAAACGGGCAATGCATCAATGTCTAACCCAATTGCAAGTAACAGTGGATCTTCAGAGTTAAGGAAATAATCGTTGTCAAGTACATCCCCAAAGAAAACAGACTCTCTAACTTTATTAGGAACCTCAATACCAATAGTATTTTTACCAGGTATTGGCGCTTCAATTCTAATTGAAATTGCTGCCAAACTCATTTGAATATTATCCGATATTGAAGTTATTTTTTTTGTAGGAACACCAGAGCCTAAAGAAATCTCGTATCTTGTAACTGTAGGTCCTTTGGTGTAATTTGTAACTTCGCCCTCAATACCAAATGACAGCATTGTTTGATTAATAATATCAATATTTTCCTTTATCCATACGGGTTCTTCTTCGGTTTTAGCAACAGTTTTCTTAAACAATGAAACTGGTGGTAATTGGTATCCACTATAATTAAATCCCGGTTCTTGAGATTCAACCGGTTTTGATTCTGTAGGAGTTACAGGCGGTTTATATTCTTGATATTCAAAGTCATCAGAAAAAGATATTTCTTCAATTTCTTTATCTATATCTTTATCGCCTTCATATATGATTTCGTCATCTTCGCGTTCCTCTTCAATAATTTCTACAGGAACATCTTGATTATCTTCATCTGAACTAACTATATCTTTTAATACATCTAGCTCATCAATTTCTTTTTTCTCTTCGCTAATTGTTTCTTCAGCTGATTTAAAGAAATCATCTACAGAAACAGCTTTTGCATGATTATCAATAATGTCATTAGCTGAAGGTGTTGGCTCAGTAATGGCTTTTTGATGCAAGTCATCATTTGTTAAACCTTCATTTGTATGAACTTTGTTAATCGATGAACTATCAACACGCATAAATTCATAGTATTGATGGCCATATCTTCGCTTAGCTTCTTCTTTTGTAAGTCTTTTCTTACTACGAAAAGCATCATATTTTTTATCAAAATCACCTACTCCATGTCTATCTTGAGGTATGGTAACTTCGTCTTTAACAGCTTTACCAAAAATAGGAGATACAAATTTGTTTCTCAATGTTTTTTTGTCTTCAATTAAATTAATTTGGGGAATAAAAAACTCTCTATTATCATCAGTTCTTGAGAACCCTGGAATAATTCTTTCCAATTTTCTTTTCTTTTTAAACAACATATTACTCCTCCTCTTCGTCGACAATTTGATCTATTTTTTTAATAATTTCTTCTTTATCGTCTTCTTCTTTAAATATGGCTTTACTATATATTTTATTAGTTTCTTCTCCAAAAATACTAATTATATATTTGCATACTTCTTTTGTAACAACAACGGTTGTTGGCTTAATAGCAAGTTTTCTAAACCAATATACTGGATTCGCATAATTTAATACAGCCCTAGCTCCTGAATAAAATTGTTGTAACTTTAACTTTCTTGTTAACTGCATTAATTTTGAACTATTAATTCTCTTTCTAGTGTTTAGAATATCAATAATACTAGATATTCGATATGATTTGAATAACTTAAAAATTTTGCCATTCATTTTTTCTTCTAATCTCTTAGTAATATAGTAATTTAAATTTAGTAATTCTTGTATTGAAAGTTCATATAATGGAAAACGTGATTTAGGAAAATAGTATCTAGCTATTTCTTCAGTCAATTCAATACTCAAATCAATAGCTACTTTAAAATAACCGTTATCTGTTAACTTTACGGTTTTGTCTAGTTGATTATGTTTTGATTCAATCATATCATATACAATTTTATCATCTAAAGGAATACCATTTGCCATTCTATCCTTGGTTTTTTTTCTTTCTTTCAATGAAAATATTCCAACTAATGATAAGACGAGCAAAACAATACCTGTTACTATGCCTAGCAAGAAATATCTTATATCACGCCATTCAATTTTTAAGAAGAAAATTTGTAATGAAAAAAACAAACTAATATGCGACATAATCATCTCTCCTATCACATTAAATTATATCTTAATTCTGTATAATAATCAATTGTATTAATGATTTGCGGTATTTGATTTTGTATGAGATAATATAGCAGGTGATAAAATGGAAAAATATCTATTCGCTTTAGATTTAGACGGCACTATTCTTTATGATTTTGATTCCCTATCTGAAACACTATGTGAATTCATGCAAAAAATACAAGAATTAGGTCATAAAATTGTAATCGCTACTGGTAGACCTTATAGAAGTTCAAAGTTTGTTTATGATCGATTTAAATTAGATACACCGATTATAAATTATAATGGTGGCCTTATTACTCATCCTCAAAAAAAAGACTTTAATACTGTTAACTATACAGTATCTAAGGAAGTTATTATAGATATCTTTGAAAATAATATTCAACATATAAGGAATGCTTTTTCGGAAGTATTAGATGCAATCTATTTATATCGTGAAGAAAAAGATATTGAACCATTATTGCACGTTCATGGTTCAACAGATATAGTTGTTGGAAATTTGAAAGATACTCTAAAATCAGATCCAAACGGGTTTATCATAATTGGGAAGCGTGGTAGAGGAAATTTAATTAAAGACTATATTGATAATAAATTCAAAGGTGAAGTTTGCTGCAGAATTTGGGATCTAAAAGGTGAATTTGATTCTATTCTAGAAATATATACCCCAGAATCTAATAAGGGAAAAGGGTTGAAATATGTTGCTAACTATTTAGGATTCGATAGAAATCATGTCGTAGCAATCGGTGATGGACACAATGATATCGAGATGATAGAATATGCTAAGCTTGGTGTTTGCGTTAGAAACGCCCATCCAGATTTAATTAAAGTCGCTGATATTGTTCTAGATTATACAAGTTCAGAAAATGCAGTTTATCGTTTTCTATCCAATTTCTTAATAAATAAAGCTAAAAAATAAAAGGTGGATTATCTAAATCCGCCTTTTTTCTTTCCTTTTGATCTTCTCATTGCTCTTGATTGTTTAGGTTGAAGTACTCCTTGACTCATGTTTTGCATTTGGCTTGGATCCATATTTTGAAATCTCAGCATCATTTTCTTCTGCTTTTCCAAAGTCGAGATCAATCTGTTTACATCAGTAGTTGATCTACCACTACCTCTTGCAACTCTGTTTCTCCTAGAACTAGAACGGTCTAATAGCTCTGGTTTCTTACGTTCATCTTTTGTCATAGAATTAATGACTGCTTCAATATAAATTAGTTGCTTATCGTCAACCTTATCCATATTTGCCATTGAACTCATTCCTGGAATCATTTTTATAAGTCCAGAAAATTTACCCATTCTCTTTATCATTTTCATTTGTTTTAACAAATCATTATAGTTAAATTTACCAGACATCATTTTTTCCATCATGTTCATGGCTTCATCTTCGTCGATTTCAGCAGTAGCTTTTTCAACAAGAGACATTATATCTCCCATGCCAAGAATTCTAGATGCCATTCTTTCTGGGTGGAAAACTTCTATTTCTGTTAATTTTTCTCCAGTACCAGAAAATTTAATCGGTACATTTGTAATTTTTCTTATTGATAAAGCTGCTCCACCTCTTGTATCGCCATCTAATTTAGTAAGTATACATCCTGTGATGCTTAAAGCATCGTAGAAAGCTTTTGCTACGTTAACTGCATCTTGACCAGTCATTGCATCCACTGTAAGTAATACTTCATGCGGCTCAGCTATTTTCTCAATATTCTTAATTTCATTCATCATATCATTATCAATATGAAGTCTCCCCGCCGTATCAATAATAACTAAATCAAAATCATTGATTTCTGCGTATTCTAAGGATTTCTTTACAATTGTTTCAGGTTTGGTTTTTCCCATTTCAAAAACAGGTATATCTAATTGACTACCAACGGTTTGAAGCTGTTCAATTGCTGCTGGACGGTATATATCCGCCGCTACCAACAAAGGATTCTTATTATTTTTTTCTCTAATAAAATTAGCTAATTTACCTGCAGTGGTAGTTTTACCTGCCCCTTGTAACCCAACCAATAATATAACAGTTATTCCTGATTGATTAAAAATTAATTCTTCAGTTGTTTCTCCCATTAATTTAGTTAATTCATCATTAACAATTTTTACTACTTGTTGGCCGGGATTCAATCCTTTTAAGATTTTTTCACCATACGCTTGTGCTTTTACTTCTTCAGTAAATTCCTTTACTACCTTATAGTTAACATCCGCTTCAAGTAAAGAGAGTCTTACTTCTCTCATCATTTGATCTATGTCATTTTCGCTTAATTTTGCTTTACCTGTGATACGTCGTAAAGCCATTTGAAATCTGCTTGTTAAGTTTTCAAAAGCCATATTCTACACCTTTTCTAATTCTTTTTTTATATCTTCAAAAGATATATCGTTATTCTCAATTTTTCTTGATATTTTAGCTGCTAAATCTTTTTTCTTTAAAACCATTAATTTATCTTCATAGTTTTCCAAATGTTTAATTACATTTTTCAGTTGCACATGAACAGCATTTCTACTCACTTCTAAATATTCAGATATTTCTGACAATGAATAGTCTTTCAAATAATAGTATTCATAATACTCTCTTTGTTTAACGGTTAATAGTTCTCCGTAAATATCAAACAGTTTATTTAATTTCATTTTATCTTCTAAATTCATATTTTCACCTACTCAAAGAAATCTGCGAATAATCCATAAATATAATTTTCAATATCAAAATACTCTAAATCAGTAATTTTTTCACCCATTCCAACGAAAGAGATTGGAATACCTAATTTATTTCGTATGGCTAAAACAATACCGCCTTTTGCTGTTCCATCTAGTTTAGTTAGAATAATTCCTGTAACATTGGTTACTTCAGAAAATATTTTTGCTTGTGATAAACCATTTTGTCCAGTTGTAGCATCTATTACCAAATATGTTTCATAAGATTGATCATTAGTTTCTCTTTTAATGATTCTATTGATTTTATTCAACTCATTCATCAAATTAACTTTATTTTGAAGGCGTCCTGCTGTATCAATTAATAATACATCAATATCCTGCTCTTTTGCTTTTTTAATTGCTTCGAATATTACACTTGAAGGGTCAGATCCTGCGTCTTTAGAAACTACAGGAACATCAACTCTTTCTCCCCAAATTTTGAGTTGGTTAATTGCCCCGGCTCTAAAAGTATCTCCTGCAGCAAACATAACGGTTTTACCATCATTCTTAATTTTATGAGCTAACTTTCCAATTGATGTTGTTTTGCCTGTTCCGTTAACACCAACAAACAAAATAACTGTTAATCCTTCATTATTATACTTTATATTTGTATTTAATATTTCGTCCTTTAAATACATTTCAAAAATCTTATCAACAATAATATTTTCAAGTTGTATTGGTTTTTGTATTTTTTCTTTTTTTACTGCTTCTCTTAAGGTTTCAATGAATTCAATAACTGTATCCACCCCGATATCAGCCATTATAAATATTTCTTCCAATTTTAAGAACAAATCTTCATTAATTGTCTTTGTATTCAGCAATATATCTTTCAATGATGATAGTGATCCTTTTCTTGTTTTCATCATCCCAATTTTATATTTTTCGGCTTTTCTTTTGCCTTCTTTTGACTGAAATAATCTTTGAAATAAGCCCATTAAATCACCACCTTAAATTCATTAGTATTATATCATAATTTAAACTATTTACAAATAAAAATCCGCTTCTACTTAAAGAAGCGAATTCAGGAAGGGTAAGTGTTATATTAACACTTTCAGGGAAATGCAACTTTACGTTGCGTAATCATAATAGCATAACTATTGAATTGTGTCAATTGAAGTATAGCTATTTATTATTTTTTGTAATCGCAATTAGGATCAATACAATAAGTTAATCCTTTGTCATCGGTTACAAGCAAATTACCACATTTAGGGCATTTCTCCTCTTCAACCTTTAAAGGTGATATATATTTGCATTTAGGGAAATTACTTGAAGCTAGGAATTTTTTTCCTTTGTTTTTTCCCTTCTTAGCTGTCCTTAAAACTAGTGTTCCATCTTCGCATTCCGGACACTTAACTTTAGTATCAAAGACTTGAGGTTTCTCGTTGTTTTCATTCTGTTTAATGTATTTACATTTAGGATAATTTGAACATGCTTCAAACTCTCCATATTTACCATGTCTTACCACCATAAGTGAGCCACATTTTGGACAAGATTCACCTGTTTCTTTAGGGGCGACTTTTGACATGTTCTTATTTGCATTAGCAACTAAAGGCATAAAGTACTGATAGAACTCATTTAAGACTTCAATTCTTTCTTGTGAGCCTTTTGCAATTTCATCCAATAATACTTCCATTTTTTTAGAGTAATCTGGTTTTATAAACTGTTTGAAGTATTTATCTAATTTCTTAATAGTAAGCGTTCCTTGTTCAGTTGGTTGAAATTTTTTATCCTTTAATTCAACATATTTTCTGTTTTTAATTGTCAATATAGTTTGTGCATATGTTGATGGTCTACCAATACCTAAATCTTCCATCTCTTTGATTAGTCTGGCTTCTGTGAAACGAGCTGGAGGTGATGTAAATAATTGTTTCTCATAAATGGAATCTGTAAGAATATTCTCTCCAACTATATATTTTGATAAATCAACTTTAGACTCATCATTTTCCTTGTCTAAATGTTTATAAACTTTTAAATAACCATCAAATAATGTTTTGGTACTAGATATTCTAAATTGGGTATTTTTATTTAATAAGATCATTGAAGTAACTTCATTAATTTTAGGTTTCATTAGTGATGATAATGCGCGATAATATATCAATGAATATATTTTGTAATCAGTGCTTGATAAATATTTTTTCATTGCTTCAGGAGTGCGATATATACTTGTTGGTCTGATCGCTTCATGAGCATCTTGCACATTTTGTTTTTTTGATTTCTTGCGAGAATTCCCAAAATACTTCGAACCAAAACTATCATTTATATATTTTTTAACTTCACTTATAAAAACATCGGAAAGTCTGATTGAATCGGTTCTCATGTAAGTAATTAACCCAGCTGTTTCCTTACCGATGTTAACTCCTTCATATAGAGTTTGTGCAGATCTCATTGTTTTAGTCGGTGAATATCCGTGTTTTGATGAAGCCATTTGTTGTAATGTTGAAGTAATAAAAGCTGGTTTTGGATTAATTCTATTGTTTTTAATTTCTATATTTTCAATAATAAATTCTTTTTTTAAAGATTCTATTAGCTTATCTGCATCGTGTTTGGTTGTGATTTTTGGTTCTTTATTATCGATTTTAGAAAGTTTTGCTTTTAATCCATCAAACTCTGAATATACTTCATAATATTCTTCAATGATAAAATCATTAATTTCCTTTTCTCTATCAACAATAATTTTCAAAGCTGCGGATTGTACTCTCCCAGCAGATTTTGATTTTATTTTTGATTGAAGTAGTTTAGAAAGTTTAAACCCAATAATCCTGTCTAATATTCTTCTAGTTTCTTGAGAGTTAACTAAATTAATATTTATTTCTCCAGTATTAAGAAAGGCTTCATTGATTGCTTCTCTAGTTATTTCATTAAATAACACTCTATGTATTTTTTGGTTCTTTATATTTAAGGTTTCTTTTAAATGCCATGAAATTGCTTCTCCTTCGCGATCGTGGTCAGTAGCCAAATAGACTTCATCCACTTTCTTAAGAGCTTGATTTAACTCATGTACAACCTTCTTTTTTTCAGTAAGAACTTCATATGTTGGTTTGAATTCATTAGTAACATCAACGCCTAAGCCTCCTGGTCCAACAACTGATAAATCTCTGATATGTCCTACCGAAGATTTTACAATATAATCTTCCCCAAGATATGTACCGATTGTATTTGATTTAGCAGGTGATTCCACAATTACGAGTTTTTTAGTCATTTTATCTCCTCATTTCACTATAATAATATATAGTTTTATTTGAAAATGTCAACAGTTTTTATTTGAAAAAATTGCGCATATATAATTAATAATATATATATTATTATAGAAAATAAAAAAAACCATTTTTTTTACAGGTTTTTCTTTTTTCCTTATTATTACAGTTAATTCATTGAAAATAATGTGCTTTTAGAAGTTTTTATCTTTTTCGAATCATTATTTACTTATAGTACACAGTGAAAAAGATGTTCTTGAGTATATACAGAAAACTATAAATTCACCACTTCTGGCAATTTACTGCTATTTTGGTTCATTAACAATAAATGTCATTCTATCTAATTTCTGCATGTCTTTTATAGTAAATATTTTAGCATCTGGATAATACCTACTCGCAATCTCTTGAAGTTCGTTTGCTTTGTCATATCCATGCTCAAATGCAATTATTGATTTCGGCTTTAAAATGGTTTTTGCATTCTCTAATATTTCTTTATAGAACCTTAATCCGTCTTGGCCTCCAAACAATGCTACATGAGGTTCGTTGTCATAGATTATATTATCTACTTTCTCATTTTTAGGAATATATGGAGGATTTGAAACTAGAATATCAAAGCGTCTACCTTGAAGCGGTTTTAACATATCCCCTTGTAAGAACTCTACTTCAACTCCTAAATTTTTAGCGTTATCTTTAGCTACATCTAAAGCGTTAGCGCTAATATCCGTGGCTGTAACAGTCATGTTATTGGCTTCTTCTTTTTTTAATGTTATCGCTAAGCATCCCGAACCGGTACCAACATCAACTAAGTCTACTTTTTGACTTTGGAAGTATTCATCATATAACATAAGTACATTAACTACTAGTTCCTCTGTTTCAAATCTCGGTATTAATACTTGATTATTTACAATAAATTTATATCCATAAAAATATACATACCCCATTATTTGTTGTACTGGTATATTATCTTCCAAATACAAATTTAATCCTTCAAAGAAGTTATTATATACCTCTTCTGGCATTTCTTTTTCATAATTCAGATATAAATCCGTAGGTAAAAGACAAGAAAAATGCAACAATAGTAATCTAGCTGCACTTATTTCTTTACCCTTTTTTCTTATTAATTTATTGGCTTTATCTAAAGCTGTTTTATAACTTGACATTATTCTCTTTCTAATTTCCTTCTTTGTTCCTCAGTAATTAATGCATCAATAATTGGATCCAATTTACCATCTACTACTCTATCTAATTGTTGAATAGTAAATCCAATTCTGTGATCTGTTATTCTGTTTTGAGGATAATTATATGTTCTAATTTTTTCTGAACGATCTCCAGCACCTATTTTTGATTTTCTCTCAGCGCCTTCTTTATCTAATTTCTCTTGTAGCATTTTGTCATATAGTCTTGATCTTAATATTTTCAACGCTGATGCCTTATTCTCATGTTGACTTTTTCCATCTTGACACTGGGCAACAATATTGGTTGGGACATGTGTTACTCTTACTGCAGACCTAGTAGTATTAACTGATTGCCCACCAGGACCTGAAGAGTTAAATGTATCTACACGTACATCATCCATACTTAAATCAAAATCAATTTCTTCTGCTTCGGGAACTACTAAGACAGTAGCTGTTGAAGTATGAATTCTACCACTAGATTCAGTTTGCGGTACTCTTTGAACCCGATGCACTCCTGACTCATATTTCAATAAAGAATAAACAGAATCTCCACTGACAACGAACTCAATTTGACTGAATCCTCCTGCTTCTTTTGTTTCAGCGTTAAGCACTTCTATTTTCCAACCCTTTGTTTCAGAGTACTTGTTGTACATTCTAAACAAATCACTTGCAAAAATATTTGCTTCATCTCCACCGGCTGCCCCTCTAATTTCTACAATAACATTCTTTTCGTCATTCGCATCTTTGGGGATGAGTAAAACTTCAAGCGCTGACTCTGTCTGATGAATTTTTTCATGAGTTTCAGCTAACTCAATTTCAGCCATTTCTTTAATTTCAAGATCATGATCTTTAGCCATTTCTTTTAAATCTTCTAAAGATGACATCATTGCTTTATATTCTCTGTATATACTTATTGTTTTTTCTAATTTTGAAAATTCCTTAGATAATTCAGTAATCTTTTTGATATCACAAACCACAACAGGGTCCAACATCATTTTTTCTATTTCTTCATATCTTGATTCCATTTGATCTAATCTATCTGTTAACATTTTTACACACCTCATAAATCAAGGACATCATAGTGTCCTTGTTTTTTAATACCTTACGTTGTTAAAGTTCGACATGTTTTTATTAAATAGCAGAGAAAATTCATTGGTTACACCTGAACGGTTCTTAGCTACATTAAATCTTACTTCGTTCTTTCTTGATTCATCTTGTTCAGCATCCACAGCGTTATATAAGAAAATAATAATATCAGCATCCTGTTCAATAGACCCAGACTCTCTTAAATCAGCCATCATTGGACGTTTGTTCTCACGGCGTTCTAAGTTACGTGATAACTGTGATAATGCTACAACAGGGATTTTCAACTCTCTTGCCAGCTCTTTCAGTACACGACTGATTTCAGAAACTTCCTGAACGCGGTTTCCACGATTAGCATCAGAACCACTTAGTAATTGAAGATAATCAATAACAACTAAATCAAGTTTGTCTTCTTGTTTTAATTTACGACATTTACTTCTTACTTCAGTTACTTTAACCGTTCCTGCATCATCAAAATATATATTAACATCTTCTAATGTTTTTACAGCATGTTGAAGTTTTTCCCATTCGCCAGGATCTAAATCCCCTTTTCTCATTGCGGTATTATCTACTTGTGCTTGACAAGATAATAGACGCATTACAAGCTGTTCAACACCCATTTCCAAAGAGAAAAAAGCAATATGCGGTCTTTCTCTTAACTTACCAATATTTAAGGCTAAATTTAAAGCAAACGCTGTTTTACCAACAGATGGTCTAGCTGCAACTATAAGTAAATCTGATGGCTGTAATCCTAAAGTCAGTTTATTTAAATCATAATACTTTGTATCTAACCCAGTTATATCTGAAGTATGTTGTGCTTGTTTAGCAATATTTTCTAATGTTTGATTAGCAACCTCAGATACTTCTCTAAAATCCGATGATCTACGTTCTTTAGTTACAGAAAGCACCTTTTTCTCTACTTCATCAATAAATTCTGGTGTATTATTTACAGATTTAGATGCTTCAAGAATATCATTACAAGTTTCTTGAAGTTTTCTAAGCACAGCTTTATCCTTGACAATATTAATATAATGCAAAAAGTTTGTAGTAGAAGGCACTGTATTTGCTAGTTGTGTAATATACTCAACTCCACCAGCCTTTGCTAGTTGATTGATACTTTCTAAATTGTTTGTAACAGTTACATAATCAATTGAGATATTCTGATGAAATAAATCTTTCATTACTTGATAAATTGTTTTGTGATTAGGATAATAAAAATCAGATTCACTTAATTTATCAGTAATTGTTTTCATCATATAATTTTCAAAAAATATTGTTCCTAAAACTGCTTGTTCAGCTTCAATATTAGCAGGGATATTATTTTCCATAGTGCTCCTCCATTACTCTTCTTCAAGTACTTGCAAATTTATAATTGCGATAACTTCTCTATGTAATTTAATATTTACTTCATAGTTTCCTAGAGAGTGAATATTTTCTTCTAAATCAATTTTTCTTTTGTCAACTGTTAATTTGTGTGTTTTCTTTAATTCATCAGCTATTTGTTTAGTGTTAATTGATCCAAATAGTTTACCCGACTCACCGATTTTAACATGCAATTTAATTGGACTTTTTTCAATTAATTCTTTGAATTCTACAGCTTTTTCCATTTCCTTATTAGCTTCAACAGTAGCCTTAGCGCGGTCTGATTCTAATGTTTTCATATTTGCGGTATTACCGGCTATAGCTTGTTTTGAAGTTAGGAGGTAATTCCCAAATCCATTAGCCACATCAATTACATCACCTTTTTTACCCTTGCCTCTAACATCTTTAGTTAAGATAACTTTCATTGTAGCTTCCTCCTTGTATGTTTCCTTAATAGTTGCTTCTATTTGTTCTGAAACCTCTGCAATTGTAGAATTCTTTATTTGAGCAGCGGCATTGTTGAGGTGCCCGCCTCCGCCTAATTTTTCCATAACAACAGACACATTAAATTTGTCTAACGATCTAGCAGAAACGCCTACTACATCTTCATCAATATTACCGATTGCAAATGATCCAAGTATATTGTCTATTTTTAATAGCTCATCCGCCGTTTTTGCTAACTGAACTCTATCCGTCATATCGTCTTCAGTTAAAGAAGCTATGGCAAAATGATTAGAAACAATTCTAGCTTGATTAACTAAATTAGTTTTTGTTCTAATATCATCCAATGACTCTCTTAGCATTAATCTAGCTTGGAAAGGATCAGCTCCAAATCTCTTTAATCTCGCGGCAGCTTCAAATGTTCTAACACCAGTTCGATATGAGAAATTATTTGTATCAATAATCATTCCCGCTAACATAATAGTCGCTTCAAAAGGATCCAATGTAATATTAGTTTCATATAAATCAATTAGTTCAGTTACTAATTCAACAGAGCTTGATGCATATGGTTCTACGTAATTTATTAGAACTTCAGATAGAACATTATCTATTCTTCTGTGGTGATCAATAATAACTATGTGTTTTGTTTTGTCAACCAGTCTTGGTTCAATAGATTGAGCAGTAGAATGGTGATCTACAATAATTAATAATGAATCAGATTTAATTTCATTAAGCGCATCAACCGGATCAATAATATATTCTAATAACTTGATATATTCCTGATTTAGCATATCTATTACTCTTTGACATGTTCTATCAATGTTATCAAAGTCAAGTACTATCTTGGCAGTTTTCTTCTTAACTAGAGCCATTTCTAAAACACCAATAGCAGAACCTAATGCATCCACATCTGTGGCTGCGTGAGGCATTATATATACACCGCTTGAATTATCTATAAAATCTTCTAACGCCCTTGAATTAACTTTAGCAGTAATTTTACTTCTTTTTTCAGCTGTATTAGTTTTTCCACCATAAAATTTTAGTGGTTGATTTTTTAGATTTACAACAACTTGGTCTCCACCACGATCCTCAGCTAAAGTTAATGCTTCTTCAGCAGCATCTCCAAGAGATTTTGGATTAGCTTCAAAACTAGAAACTCCTATTGAAAGTGTGATTCTAAGATCATTGTTTTTAGAAATGTCTGAAATAATATTTAGAATTTCAAACTTCTCTTCCATCAATTCTTGAAGTTTGATTCGGTTTAAAAATATAATTGTTTTTTCTGGTCTTAAATTATTGAAATAAATATTATGCCTTGAGCACCAGTTATCAATTGCACCTAATAAAAGACCTTGAATATTTGCTCTATCTTGAAAATCTAGATTTTCTGTAGCGTTACTAAAATTATCTAACTTCATAACGCCAATTGCTGATGTTGAATTAAAAAACTTTTCTTTAGTTAATTCTCTGTCAGTAACCTCAAATAAATATATTGTTTTATTCTTAGGATAATGAATTATATCAAATTTCTTATCGTATACATTTAAGATAAATTTACCCAATCTTCTGTTAATATTCTCCGATAAATTTTTGTTAATTACTTGAATATTTCTACCCACAAGAACATTCGAGAAAAAATCTTTTGCTTGTGAATTTGCATACACAATTTCATTAGACTCATCATAAAGGATAATTCCAACAGGTAAATAATTTAATGCAATATCTTCGCTATTTAATTTATGCTTACTAGTTTTATTTATTTCTCTAATCCTATTTTCTAAATCGCTAATTCTCATATTTTTATTTTTTGAAACAAAATACTGTATAATGATGGAAGCTAGCGCTAGAAAAACTAAAATATTAAAGAACCAAAAATAATCTTTATCTGAAATAGGCAACAAGAAAATTATACCTATAATTACTAATGCAATATAGGTGCAGCTTATGATAATTAGTTGTGTCTTGAATTGCTTATTCATAACTTACTCCTCTAAATATAATTAAAATAATTATAACACAAAAACAGTATTTTTTAAACTTGATAAGATAATAATATTGAATGATTTGTTTTCACATATATATTATATTAAATCTTTGATTTAAATCTGATTTTTGACAAAGAAAAAAGGCTCGATGAGCCTTTGTGTTATTCTTTAACGTATGGTAGCAATGCCATAAAACGAGCACGTTTAATAGCTTTTGCTAAATGTTTTTGAAAATATGCTTTAGTTCCTGTTACACGTCTTGGTAAGATTTTTCCTCTATCCGAAATGAACCTTAGTAATAGTTGATAATCTTTGTAATCTATATAATTTACTTTATTTTCTGTAAAGTAACATCTTTTACGGCTTCTACGACGATTGTTTCTTGGTTTAGGCATAGTAATCCTCCTTCTTAAAATGGTAAGTCATCTTCGACATTATTAAAATTACCTTTTGGTAACTCTTCTTCCTTTGGTTTGCTCTTATTTGGACTTGTATTATTACCGCTGTTTTGACCTTTTGTGTCTAAGAATACTACTGAATCACATACTACTTCAGTGATATATCTTTTAGCGTTTATTTTTTCATCCATATAATCTCTAGTTTGTAATTTGCCTTCTACAGCTACCATGCTTCCTTTACCGACATATCTGTGTATATTTTCTGCTTGTTTTCTCCAAGCAGTACAGCTAATAAAATCAGCATTTCTATCGGTGCCTTGTACTTGATAAGGGCGGTTAACTGCTAAAGTAAATGAAACTACGGGAAGGTTGTTAGTACTAGTGTATCTTAATTCAGGGTCTTTGGTTAATCTACCAATTAATACGACTTTATTAAACATAAAATACCTCCTACTTCTCGTCTCTAGCTACTACTATATGACGAAGAACATTTTCTCTAATTTTCATTACTCTGTCAAGTTCTGTGATTGCGTCATTGCTAGCTTCTACATCAATAACGACATAATAACCTTTTTTACAATCAGAGATCTCGTAAGCAAGTTCCTTATTACCCCATTCAACAACTTTTAAGTTTTCAGAATTAAAATCATTTAATATTTTATTAAATTCCTCAACTAGAGTTGCTTTTACTCCATCTTCAAGATTTGGACGAATGATGTACATTACTTCATATCTTTTCATATTTTTTCCTCCTTCTGGTCTATTGGCTACTTGCGTAGCAAGGTGAATGAATTTCACATCGAATTATTATATCATAATATAATATATTTGTCTATAAAAAATGACTTGAGAAATAATGCCAATATTCAAGATGTTTTAATCTAGAATTTCATCTTCATTTTCCGCTTTTTTAGGTGGAAACGGAATTAATATTGATACAGATTTTTTATACTGATAAAACCCTGGTCTATCTTCCAACTTTTTTTCCATCATTGGTATACTTATTAAAACAAATAATAATATCATAGAAATCGGGAATAATACATAGTAATTAATCTCTTTTGCATATGATAAATACATAACATAAATCCCTATCCATAGAAGCAATTCCCCTAAATAATTAGGATGTCTAGTGAATCGCCATATTCCGCTATTTATAACTCTGTTTTTACTTTTATTATTTAGTCTAAAATCATACATTTGTTTATCGGCAATATGTTGAAGGAATGGAGCCATTAACGACACTAACAACCCTATGTAAAACACCATATTTATCGTTGTATATTGAATAATTTCTAATACACAAACCATCTGTAAAAATACAACAATAGTAGGAATCATGTGAATCCCAACAAAATTTGTTAAGGGATATACTTTTGGATTCTTATTTTTCAACATATCATAACGCCAGTCTTGATGAGCAAATCCTGTCCAATTCTTCCACCAATTATATGTAAGACGTATTGACCACAAACCGACTACGAACAACAGCAAGATTGCATTCAAGGAGAAACTGAATCCTTGAATCAATAGTAGCCAGATAATTAAAATATAGAATGGCATAATACTCCAATAAGGATCATAGAGAGATGCATTCTTTATTACTGATCCAATTATAAAAATAATAACTGTCATCACGATATCAGCTATTAACATCGTTACAAGAATATTCCTTCCATATCTAGCTCCAAAAAACACAATAATTGTGCCAACTAAAATAGTCAAACCATATACGATTATAAAAATAATTCCTGTCTGTTTTTTACTTAATTTATCCAAATTCATGTGCATACTCCCCAATAAATGACTATGAATATCATAACATCAAAAGAATATACATCCAAATTCAATACCTTCTGCAATTGAGAATGTATATACCATCATTATAATAACGATAAATGTTGTCATAACAGCTACATTATCTTTCCAATCAATCTCTTTAAGTTGTCCTACCGTAAGTGAACCAACCAACATATACAAGGGCAAGAGATGTCGCTGGAGAAATATCAATTGGCACAAAGAGTTGGCTACTATTAACAATTAAAACATTAGTATATGGCACTGAACTAACGAAAGAGAATAACGGAAAGAATAAAAAAAAATAACTAGCAAATTTTTGCTAGTTATTACTAAATTAGTTTATACAATAAATTGTTTAATATATATAGAACTGAATTGTTGATAATACCCTCTCTATCTCCAGTAAATATTTGTTTATAAGTATATTCCTTGTCATTTACAATTAATCCAAAACAAACTGTACCAATCACAATACTCTCATTATCTAAATTTGGTCCAGCTTCACCTGTTGTTGATATGACAATATCAGAATTTGTTAATATTTTTGTTTTTCTTGCCATCTCTAAAACTACTTCTTCAGATACAACTCCAAAAGCTTCTATTAATTTCATGTCTACACCAAGCACTTTAACTTTAGCTTGATTAGAATAAACAATATATGATTGTTCAGTAATATTTGAAGCTCCAGGAACTTCAATGATTTTACTTATTAATGCTCCCCCAGTAATTGATTCAGCAGTGCTTATTTTATATTTTTTCTTTTTTAGAATCTCAACAATTTGACTATTTACTTTCATAAATTATCTCCTAAAGATTAAATCTAAAATGGAAAACATCTCCATCTTTTGTTAAATAATCTTTTCCTTCTAATCTAAATTTCCCATTTTCTTTAGCTTTCGCTTCGGACCCTGCTTCTACTAAATCCGCATAACTAATAGTTTCAGCTCTAATAAATCCCTTTTGAAAATCAGTATGTATTACTCCAGCACATTCTGGTGCTTTCATACCATCTTTATAAGTCCAAGCTCTTACTTCTTGTTCGCCACCTGTCAGAAATGTTTTTAATCCTAAGATGTCATAGCTAACAGCTATTAATTCATCCAATCCAGATCTAGATATTCCCAGTTCTTCCATGAACATTAATTTTTCTTCTAGTTCCAATTCTCCCAATTCCTGCTCAATTTTAGCTGAAATCACGACAGTATTTGAATTTTCTTTTTTAGCTAAATCTTCAACTTTCTTTACATATTCATTGTCTGAAAAATCTGATAATTCTTCATCAGATACATTACACACATAAACCATAGGTTTTGCAGTTAGAAAAGAAAAATTCTTTATTAACTTCACTTTATCAGCCGATAAATTCAAAGCTCTAATTGGGATTTGATCTTTTAAAGTTTCATTCAATTTTACTAAAAGTTCATATTCAAGAACTGCTTCTTTATCTAACTTAAGTTGAGCTCGTTTTCGAATTTTTGGTAATCTTTTCTCAATTACTTCCATATCTGCAAATATTAATTCAATCATAATTGTCTCAATATCTCTAAGGGGATCAATAGACCCATCAACATGAATAACATTAGAGTCATCAAAGCATCTAACAACTTGCACAATTGCATCGCAGGTTCTAATATGAGATAAAAATTTATTACCTAATCCTTCACCTTTGGAAGCTCCCTTAACAAGGCCAGCTATATCTCTAAACTCAAATGTAGTGTAAATAGTTTTTTTAGGTTTATAAATTTTAACTAACTCATCTACTCTATAATCAGGAACTTCAACAACTCCTATATTTGGTTCTATTGTAGCAAAAGGATAATTAGCAGCTAATACTTTTGCGTTTGTAATTGCATTAAATAGCGTTGATTTCCCTACGTTAGGAAGTCCTACTATTCCGGCAGTTAATCCCATTATTTTACCTCTTTCATTTCTATATTATAAAGTCTGCAAGCATTTATATATGTTTGTTTTTCAACTTCTTCTATGGTAACACCCTTAAGTTTAGCTATTTCTTCAGCCACATATAACACATTTTTAGGTTCGTTCGTTTTCCCTCTAAAAGGTGTTGGCGTTAAATATGGTGAATCAGTTTCAATTAACAATCTATCTAAACTAATAGCTTTAGCAACTTCCTTGGGAACTTTTGCATTTTTAAAAGTAACAGGTCCAGCTAAAGATATATACATATTTAAATCAATGAACTGTTGCATTACTTCTTTTGAAGATGAATAGCAATGCATTACTCCAGAAATTTCTCTAGATTTATATTCTTTTATAATATCGTAAGTATCCTTGGTAGCATCTCTCATGTGAACAATAATAGGTTTCTTATATTTATTAGCTAACATTACTTGGTTTCTAAATAACTCGATTTGTTCTTGCTTAAATGTTTTATCCCAGTAATAATCTAGCCCAATCTCACCTATTGCAACAACCTTTGAATTGTTTATATGTTCTTCTATCCAAGACAAATCCATACTTAATGTCTTAGCTTCCGATGGATGAATTCCAATTGAAGCATAGACTGAATCATACTTTTCTGCTAATTTTATGGCTAAAACGCTTGAATCATAATCATAACCAACACAAACTACTTTTGCAACATTATTTTTCTTAGCATTTTCTATTACTTCGTCCATTCTATTAATTAATTTTTCATCATTTAAATGCGCGTGCGAATCAAATAACATAATAATCCCTTGCTTCCTTAAGTATTTTAAAGTGTTTCTTTAAACAGAAGTAGATTGCCTTTATTTTTCATAAATACTATTCTAGATTTAACAGTAATATTATACCATAATATAAATAAATCCTGTAAACAATTAATCGCTAGTATCCCATAAAAAAACCTTATCTGATTTTACTCAAATAAGGGATTCTTTTTATAAGTAATACTATTCAATAATTCTAACTACTGAACCAGCACCTACTGTATGTCCACCTTCGCGAATTGAGAATTTAGTTCCTTCTTCAAGTGCGATAGCGTGAATTAATTCAACTTCCATTTCAATATGGTCACCAGGCATTACCATTTCAACACCCTTAGGTAATTGAATAACACCAGT
>JAGLYJ010000039.1 GCA_023132365.1 Mycoplasmatota bacterium | reverse complement strand
AATGGTAATTTAAGTGAAAAATTCATTAAAAGAGGTAAATCATCAATTATTTTCTGAGATGTAGTTTCAATAAATAATCCCATCTCATATTTTTCAAGTAACTTGATGATAGGTTCAATACTGCTAATAGCATCATAAATATCAGGATTAGCAAAAATACCAATAATTGATCCTTTCTCTTTATTGCTTAATTCAATCTCTAAAAAATGATACATTTCAGGTAACAAGGTTATTGGACCAGCCTTATAAACAGAATTTGGATCTAATGGAGTTGAATAATATTTAAACGCAGGATTATATCCTGTAGTTATATTCATGAAGTAGTCTACCCCAAAATATCTTTTCTTACTCTTATTTGGAGTTAAGATGTGAAGGTTGAATTTTTCCATATAACACCCTTTCTAGAAACGCCATATAACTGCTAGTAAAACTAGCAAAACGACGATATACCAGTAATTTTGCATTGTAAAATGCTTTTTTTTCTTTATTACAACTTTATCTAATTTTTTAAAGAGTTCTCTTACTTTAGAACCTAATTCATTATTTATGTATACAATATGTGGAAAACGATTTTCAAACTCGATATTTTCCTTTTTGATCCTTAATATAGTTGCTTCTTTTTTTAGTGCTGTATTTATTTCTTCAAATTCATTTTTTCGAATATTTAACAGAAAATAGCCAAAGTCTTTTTTCTGATTATATAATACCATAACGAAAATTGTAACTACTACAAGTGAAATTAAGGAAATCAATAAACCAGTAACATTCTCGCCATTTCTAAAAACAAACAAAATAATTATAAATATAAGGACAGCTGATGTAAGTATCCTTTCAGAGGAAAATTGATATCTAAAAATAGAATTTACTGCAATATATACTAGTAATGCAGATAAAAATGCATTTATGATTATTTCTAATGTAAACATATTACCCCCTGATAAATGGTCTGACTAACTTAAGTAGTTCTTCAATTGTAAGCTCATCAGTTATTTTTAGTACAATAGTCTCGACATCATCTAACCATAAGAGATGTTGACGTCTAGACCTCTCTGTCTCTGGATACTCTTCATAGCCAGAAACCCACTCTAAAAAACTTAAATGTTGAGAATAGAGATCTCCACCTTCTAATACTCGGGTACCAAAGCGTCTTTCTTCTCTTTCTTTAATTCTTTTTAACCTAATAGACTTATCTAAGTTAATATAAACGTATAAATCAACATGCTGTTTTAATTCATCTGCTATACCAACTAAAGAACCCGATATTACTGCAGGTAGTTTATCACTAAGCTCAGTTATAATTGAATTACAAGCTTCTTCATTGGTATTCCTTTTTGTAAAAGGAGGATCAGTCTTTTTCCATAAATAATCATCCACATCAATGAACTTATAATTATATACTTTGGCTATTTCATTAGCTAAAGTAGTTGAACCAGATCCACTTGAACCAAAAATATTAATAATATGTTTATCCATAAAACTCCTTATTTTGAAAACATAATTTTTTCGCTGTTAAACATTTTATTCAAAATAATAACAAATATAGTTAGGTAAACAATATTAGCTAAAACAGTGAATAATAAATATGTTAATGCCATACTATCAAAAGTTAAGATTGCTGTCAAGGATTGAACCGAATTATATATAGGAATAAAATAGAATATTATTTTTGTATTTGCCCCACTACCAAACATTGAAGAAACAGCGACAAGTATAGTAAGAATGTAAAATGGCATTATTAATGCACTTGCTTCTTTAAGAGTTTTTGCATATGCTGAAATAATCGATATAATTCCAACAATTACAAAAACAGTTGAGAACAATACTCCAAGAATCATTAAGTATTCAGCAAAGCCATAAATATTTGCGCTCATACCTTCTTCAAATTGCATTAATTTTGGTAAAGAGAAGCTAATGCCAATAAATGATGATGTCGCAGAAATCAATGTTAACAAAGACAATGCGGAAATCTTGCCGATAGCTATTTCTCGCCTTTTAACAGGAGTTACTAGTAGAGTAGCGATTGTACCTCTTTCCTTCTCTCCCGCAATAGATTCAGGACCTATTGCCATTGCTCCAGAAAATAAGAACATTATCACAAGCATCGGAATCATCGAAGAAATTATCTTTGACATAATGCCATTATTATCAACTTCTGTACCATCTAAATTTAACGAAAAATATGTTCTATCACCAAAAGCATCAAGACTTAGATTCTGTTCGTAAAGACTTAAATAATACCTGAAATCACTGCTTATGGAACTAGAAGCTATTTCATTAGAATTACTATAGAGGTAAACGACTGGTTTATCTCCACTTCCATCATAACTTAGGAGATCATCATCAAAAACAATTAACAAGTCCCATTCATTATCATCAATTAATTCTTTATATGCATCAATTTCTTGGACATTTATATCAATAACATTTGTGTTAAGTGATGATGGATCATTATATTGAATAGTTTCATATAGATTTTTAAAATCCACTTGTTGATTAACTACTGAGATATCATAAACATCTTCAGTAGTAAGATTTTGCATAGCACTGCCCATCAATGAATAAATCAAGAAAATCATCAATCCAGGAAGTATTAGCACTGTGATAACTAGTCTTTTATCCTTAATTACACGATCCCATTCTTTTTTAAAGATTGTTAAGATGTTTTTCATAGTTTATCCCCCTCACCAATCAAAGTGAAGAAATAATCTTCAAGAGATTCTCCTGTTTTTAACAATTCATCGAGTCTGCCTTCTACTTCTAATTTGCCATCAATAATAATACCTACACGATTACAAATCTTTTCAACTACATTAAATATATGAGTTGAAACGATTATAGTTTTTCCTTCATCTCTAAGTTCCTTCAAAAAATCAGTTACTACTTTAGCTGTTAAAACATCTAAACCGTTAGTAGGCTCATCAAAAATAATTATTTCAGGGTCATGAACGATTGAAACAACAATTTGAACTTTCTGTCTCATTCCAGTAGAAAGTTGACCAACTTTAACTTCTTTGAATTTATCGATACCAAACTTCTTAAAAAGCCTGGCTTTTCGTTTTTTAGCAAATTTCTCATCCATTCCATGAAGTTTAGAGAAGAAATCATATAAATAATTGGGAGTAAAAAAATCTTCAAGTTTCAGCTCGCTAGTAAGAAAGCCAATACTAGATCTTACTTTCTCTTCTTCATTAACAACAGAGTTACCATTGATAAATATATCTCCTTCATCTGGTTTGATTAGAGTTGAGATACATCTTAGAGTAGTAGTTTTACCAGCGCCATTAGGACCTAATAAACCATAAATTTCGCCTTTAAGAGCTGAAAAGCTTAAGCCATTGACTGCAACTTTTTTCTTTGAATCAGTTCTTTCTATTTTTTGTTGCTTTTTTGATAGATTGAATGTTTTAGATATATTATCTACTATTATAGTTTTTTCCATTTAATAACCTCTATTCACAATAAATATTTTAACATATATGAGAGCATTCATAACAAAAAATTATAAAAAAAAAGTCTAAAATTAGACTTTGATTTCTTATTTAACTGATTTTTCGATTGCTTTATGTGCTTGTTTACAAATAGCTGAAAAACCTTTAGCATCATTTACTGCGATATCTGCTAACATTTTACGGTTAACTTCAATTTTAGCTAGTTTTAATCCGTGAATTAATCTTGAATATGATAATTCATTTAATTTAGCTGCAGCGTTAATTCTAGTGATCCATAATTTACGAAAATCTCTTTTTCTTCTTCTACGATCTCTATAAGCATATTTATATGAATGCATAACTTGTTCTTTAGCGGTTTTAAATAGTAAATGTTTAGCACCATAATAACCTTTAGCTAGTTTAAGTATTTTTTTACGTCTTTTTCTTGTGACGAAACTTCCTTTTACTCTTGGCATTTTCCTTCAACTCCTTCTTATAGGTACGGAACTTGGTGTTTAATTCTTTTTAAATCAGAATTAGAAACAGTTTCAGTTCCTCTAGAATTACGATTTTGTTTTGGAGTCTTATGACTCATTAAGTGACATTGATTAGCTGAATTTCTCGTGAGTTTTCCAGAAGCAGTTCTTTTTAATCTCTTTTTTGTTCCAGAATGAGATTTCATTTTTGGCATAATTATTACTCTCCTATTTTATGATTTCTTAGGTCCTAAAACCATAGATATATATCTTCCTTCATGTTTGATTCTACTTTCAACATCGCCAATTTCTTCGCATTCCTTGGCAAATGTTTGAAGTAATTCTCTACCTTGCTTAACTAATGCAGGCACAAATCTGTAAGGTAATCTAATAGAAACTTTAAGTTTATTACCTTTAACTAAGAATTTTTGACCATTTTTTAGTTTTGTTTGATAATCATGAGTATCAATAACTGCAGTCATACGTATTTCCTTTAACTCAACAGTTTTTTGATGTTTTTTAGCTTCTCTAGCTTTTCTTTGTTGCTCATAACGGTATTTGCTATAATCCATTAATTTGCATACTGGTGGTTTTGCTGTAACAGCAACACAAACTAAATCAAGCCCTTCATTCTGAGCTATCTTTTGTGCGTCCCTGCTAGAAACAATCCCATATTGGTAGCCATCGGCACCAACTAGTCTAACTTCTCTAAAGCGAACCATCTCATTGATTATTGTTTTGTCTTTTTTAACAGGTTTTTCGTTTCGATATAAAATATTAACACCTCCGTGGGAAAATAAAAATGCGGATGCCGTATAGACACCCACATACAATTAACACTTAGATTATTAAATCTTCGATTAGCGTTAACCCATTGAAACATTCAATCGGGTGAGAAGTGGGTACTTCTTCTTTCTACGGTCAAGACCAATAAGATTATATTATAAACTACTGTTTTTGTCAACAATAAGTTACTTTTTCTTTTTGTCTTTAAGGTTCATGTAATTTTCTTTATTTACTTGGTAAGCTCTAGCAATTGCTAGAGTTCCTTTTGGAACATTTTTATTTACTGTAGATCCTGCTGCAATAAACGAATCATCATGAATTTCAATTGGAGCAATTAAGTTAGCATTACAACCAACAAATACATTATCTCCAATAATAGTTTTATATTTGTTTGTTCCATCATAATTAACTGTTATTGCACCACAACCAAAGTTTACATTATCTCCAATTTCAGCATCACCTAGGTAAGCTAAATGACTTGCTTTTGTATTGTATCCAGTTGAAGTTTTTTTAATTTCAACAAAGTTACCAATTCGGTTTCTTGGTCCAACATTAGCTCCATCTCTTAAATGAGCGAATGGTCCAACTTTAGATTCTTCTTGGATAGTAGAGTTAAATATTAAAGAGTGTTTACAACTAACATTCTCACCAATATATGAATGATGAATTTCAGTGTTAGGACCAATTGCAGCACCTTTTTTAATTAATGAATTACCTGTAATATATGTATTAGGATAGATAGTTACATTTTCTTCAATAACAACATTATGTCCAATAGTAATAGTATCTGGATTAATCATTGCTACTCCACTCTTCATTAAACGCATGTTAATATCATGTCTTAATTTGGACTCAGCAATGCTCAGTGCATATAAATCATTAACTCCCATAGCTTTATATGATGTTTTTAATATATATGTTCCAATAAGAGCATTTTCTGATTTTAAAATACCAACGATATCAGTTAAGTAATATTCTCCCTTAGAGTTGTCTTTATTAACTTTATCTAAAGTTTCAAATAAAATGTTATTTTTAATTATATAAATACCTGTATTAATTTCTTTGATTTCCTTTTCTAAAGGACTTGCCTCATTCTCTTCAACAATTTTATCAATGACATTATCACCATTTCTAATTATTCTACCATAGCCAAATGGATCTTCAACTACAGTAGTAACAATTGTTAAATCATGATTTGCTTTTTGATGTTTATCAAGCGCTGCTTTAAGTACAAACTCATCGATTAATGGCATATCACCTGGCAGTATAGCTGTTAAACCATCTTGGTCTACAATAAGCTCTTTAGCCATTTTAACAGCGTGTCCTGTACCTAATTGTTCTTCTTGGATCGCATAAGAGACACTATTATTCAAAATGTTATGAATAACCTCTTTTTTATGACCAACAACAACGATTGTTTCATCAATTAGTTCAGTATTCTTCAAGTTTTCAACGATATAAGCAATCATCGGTTTTTTTAATAATGGATAAGCACACTTAGGTAAATCAGTCTTCATTCTTGTTCCTTTACCTGCAGCTAATACTATTGCATAACTTTTCATAAGACTTACTCCTTTTTATGAATAATTTGGTTTAATTTATCTTCAATTGTTTTAATAATTCTATCAACTTCTTCTTGTGTTTTAGCCGAAGCTGAAATTCTAATTAAAGGTTCTGTTCCAGATGCTCTAACTAAAACTTTACCGTTTTCTCCTAAACGTGTACTAATATCATTTACCAAATCAATAATTCTTTTATCTTTAACCAAAGACTTATCGATATCTCTAATATTATATAAACGATCTGGATAGAAAGTAACGTCTTTAATTAGTTCATCAATTGAGATATTTTTCTCTTCTAATATTTTAAGTAAGAACGCAGCATTTAACACTCCATCTCCACTGATGAATAAATACTTATTAATTATATGACCAGAATTTTCACCGCCCAGAATGGCATCTTTTTCTTCCATAGCCCTAATAACATATTTATCGCCTATATCTGTTTGGATTGTTTCTATACCTTTTTCTTTTAAGGCAGAGATTATCCCTAAATTACTCATCTTAGTAAGTACAACTAAATTATTGCTTAATTTACCTATCTCTTTTAAGTAACATGCAAATATATATATTAATAGATCTCCATCAATAATCTTTCCAGTTTTAGAAACAACTAATACTCTGTCTCCATCACCATCAAATGAAATACCTAAATCTAATTTATTATTTAATACGTAGTTAACCAAATTATCTAGATGAGTTGACCCAACATCTTTATTAATATTATAGCCATCAGGAGTATCACCAATATAGTCTAAATTATCGCAGTACTGATTGAAAATAAACTTAGCTGATTTAATTGTTGCTCCATTAGCTAAATCTAACACAATATTTTTTTTTGATTTAAAATGAAAATCTTTAAATAAAGAACTATAAGAATCAAGCGGATTATAATATGCTAATTCTTCACCACCAAGAACATTTTCTAATTTAATAATTCCATCAATTACATCTTCAACAATTTTTTCTTCTTTAGGGAGAGTCTTTAATCCACGATTAAATATCTTTAAACCATTATCAATATATGGATTATGGCTGGCAGTAATCATAACTCCAAAACAATCATTTTGAATAGTCATAAAAGCTAATATTGGTGTGGCTAAAATATTAATGTCTAAGACTTCTAATCCAGCATCAATTATTCCGTTTTTTAAAGCTTCAACGATCATCAAACCAGATTCTCTTGTATCTCTTGCAACTACAACCATCTTCTTTTCTAATAATCCAAGACTTCTTCCTATTGAATAAGCCATTTTATGAGTAATAAATTCATAAGCTTTACCTCTGATACCATCAGTACCGAAATACTTCATAAAATCTCCTATTCTACCGTTACCGATTTCGCTAAATTTCTAGGTTTATCAATATCTCTACCTAAATCTAATGCTTTATAATAAGCAATTAACTGTGTTGGAATAACTGCTAAAATTGGTGATAGTAAGTAATGAACATCTCTTAAAATAATATCATCTTCAGGATCAGATGTGCCTTTAGTAGAAATTACTAAGACATCTGCACCTCTAGCCTTCACTTCTTGAATGTTGGATCTGGTATTCTTGTTTATACTCTTTTGAGTAATAATTGCGATTACTGGTACACCTTCTTCAATTAATGCAATTGTTCCATGTTTTAATTCTCCAGCAGCAAATCCTTCAGTTTGAATATATGATATTTCTTTTAATTTAAGAGCTGCTTCTAAACAAGTATAATAATCAATACCTCTACCAATATAGAAACAGTTTCTTTTAATCAATCTTGAACGTACTAAATCATGAATGTAATCTCGCTTTTCAATAATAGCTTCCATAGAAACCGCTAAACGAGACATTTCCTTAATCAAATCAACTTTTGGATTATCAGCAATAACGTAAGCTAAGATTGCTAGTAAAGAAACTTGACCTACATATGCTTTAGTTGAAGCTACTGCTATTTCTGGTCCTGCATGGATCTCTAAATAATTAGTAGCTTCTCTAGCTAAGGTTGAAGTTTTTACATTTGTTATAGTTAGTGTATCATATCCAGCCTTCTTGATTTGAACCAGACAAGCCCTTAAATCAGCTGTTTCACCAGACTGAGAAACAAGGATAAAAATGGCGTCTTTCTCAATTAAAGGACCGTTATAAGCAAACTCGCTAGCAATAAATACTTGCGTAGGAAGCTGTGCTAAAGTTTCAAAATACACTTTTCCAACATAGCCAGCATGCATGCTAGTACCAGCTGCTATAATATAGATTCTTTTCTTATTAGCAAATAAATTCATTATGTTTGTTGGTATTTTAAATTGATTGTTCTTAATATACTTTGACATGATTTTTCTAACTACAGAAGGTTGTTCACAAATCTCTTTTAGCATGTAATGTGGAAATCCAGCCTTATTAATATCTTCTGCATTCATATTCATTTCATGTTTTACTGGTATAAATTCAATACCAATTGGATCAAACATCCTAAAATCAAATTTTCCATCAATTATACCAACTTCGACAAATGTTTTATCTTCTATTAAAAAATATCTATCAGAGTTTCCAATTAATGCCATTAAATCAGAAGCTAAACAAATACCTTTATCACTTTTACCAAGCAATAGTGGTGATTTATTCTTGCCAGCAAATATACGATTAGGGTTTAATGAATCTATTACGAGTAACGCATAAGAACCCTCTAATAACGATAAAGTCTTTCTAACCGCTAAATCCAGAGGATATTTTACTGCGTAATATTCTATTAAGTTAGCTATTACTTCTGTGTCGGTTTCAGATACCATACTAACACCTGACAAGTATTTAGCTGTTAATTCTTTATAATTATCTACAACTCCATTATGAACGACAATGAAACGTCCAGATGCACTTGTATGAGGGTGTGAATTAAGATGATTAGGTGCTCCATGAGTTGCCCATCTAGTATGACCTATACCAAAATGGTTGTCAT
>JAGLYJ010000038.1 GCA_023132365.1 Mycoplasmatota bacterium | reverse complement strand
GTGCAACTAATTACCTGACGGCCCGAGCAATAAAGGCTGAAGGTCAACATCCGGAAAGGAGAAAAAAAATGAAAAAAAAGAAAACAAACAATAAAAAAAGATTTAATCAATATGAATTATATAAATTAAATAGTTCATATTCATTAGCAGCACTACCAACATATACAGTTTTAAATAAGCCATATTTATAAAATAGGAGGAAAAAATATGAGAAAATTAATGCATATATTACCATTTATGGAGTCAGAAGAATTGAAAGAATTAGCAATCAAAGTTATAAATAAAGAAATCAAGGGCGTTAAATTAATTATATTATTACCATTTTTAAGAAGAGATGATTTGAATGAAATTGTAGATAAGTTAATTGAGAATAAACAAGGCAAGGAATTAAGTTATGCTATCCCTTTTGTTTCAACAAAAACAATTGAACGAATCTATCAAGGTGTGAAGAGTGGAGAAATTGAAGGTGTTAAGCCTACATTATTATATCCATTTTTAGATAAAGATAAGTTAAAAGAACTATTTAATGATTTAGTTCAAGCGGCAACAGATAATCCTGACAGTGAAGATGATGAACTGGATATGGAAGAATATGAGCTTGAAGTAGAATCTGAAGTAGAAAAAGTTGAGAACATTGAAGTTCCAGAAGCTCCAGAAACTTCTAAGAAATAAGTGTTTTTTCTAAAGAGTTCGCAAGAACTCTTTTTTTTGTGGCATTAATTAGTGTATAATGATATCGGTGATAATTATGAGCAAGAATGCTTTTGTTACATTTATAATAAGAAATGATTCATATTTACCAGGTGCACTGGTTTTTGCCTATGCCTTAAAATTACAGAAAATAAAAAGCGATTTAGTTTGTATAGTTTCAGAGAATATATCCGAAAGCGCAATTGAATCTTTAGAATTGATTTATGACAAAGTATTAATTATTGATGAAGTTTATGTTCCACATGAACGTAGGCAGGAAAGACAAGATAGACCATTTTTATTTTCTAGGTTTAATGCATTTAGATTGGGTCCTGATGGAGACTTAGGTCAAGCCTATGACAAGATTATAATAGCTGATTGTGATTTGCTTCCATTAAGAAATTATGATGAACTTTTTGAGCTTGAAGCACCTGCAGGAATTATTAATGAGAAAAAAGAGTATTGTATTGAATATGTTGAAGGAAAATATATTTCTCCAAGTACAGTAGACATAGATGGAACATGGGTTTGGCATAAAGTGTTTGAGAAATATCCTCACGGAACAAAAATACCAAAAGAAATAACTGATAGAATTAAAACCGATAAAGAAAACATGGGTGTTAATGCTTCGTTAATGTTATTTAAACCTACCATGGAATTATATAATTCAATTATGGATGATTTAGAAGTTCTCGAAATTCAAAAAGAGATATCTGAATATAATTGGCCAGAGATGCAATATATCTCTGATAAGTTAAGTGGTAGTTGGACTAACGTAGATATTCGTTTTTCATCATTTAATGGTTATCCAAAAATTGATGTAATATATGGAACTCATTTTGCTGGTTTAAAACCTTGGAGCATTAAAAATAAAAGTATTAAATCATATGGAAGGTTCGAAGATTATCAATTATGGTTCCATACATACTGTAAAATGATTGATGAATATTCTGAATTGCAAAAAGGAAAACTATTAAGAATATATAACTTTATAATAGATTTAACAAATTCTAAACGAGATATATTTAGCAAAACAAATTTGGATCAAATTAAGCATTTTTTTGAGTAGACACTTTAGGAGAAGATTATGAAAAAAACATCATTGGGTGAAATGATTGCTAATGCAATTAGTCATGGGATAGGCCTGCTTTTAGCAATTGCTGGATTGGTTATTTTGTTAGTTAAAGCTGGAGGAACAGCAGAAGTTATTTCTTGTGTGGTCTTTGGATTATCTATGATTATGTTATATACATCAAGTACATTTTTTCACGCCTTTCCAGAGAAAATGAAGCGAGTATATACAGTGTTTCAAAGGTTAGATCATTCAAGTATTTTCTTGTTGATTGCAGGAACATATACACCTTTTCTAATTTTAATTATTAATAATTTAAGAGGATACATTTTACTTGGATTTTTATGGATCATTACTATTGTTGGTATTGTATTTAAATCTATATGGATTGATAAATTCAAACTTATTCATTTGATTATTTATGTTCTTATGGGTTGGAGTGCAATCTTTGTATATAATGATTTTATTCAGGATATCAATAATTATATTTATATATTAATAGGTGGTATTAGTTACACTGCTGGAATTGCATTTTATATTTCAAGATTTAAGTACTCACACTTTGTTTGGCATATATTTGTATTAGCAGGTACATTTTTTCACTTCTTGGCAATTTATCAAATTATAACTTAATTATAATCAAAAAAAAGATGGTAGTAATTCACGAAATGATTGTGATTAACTAACATCTTTTTTTAAAAAATATATTTGGTGGTAAAATATAATCAGGAGGTTACTCTATGGAAGCTATGCTTTACGAAAAATTATCAGGTAATTTAGTTAAATGTAATCTATGCAATCATCATTGCATAATTTCTGATGGGCTAAGAGGAATCTGCGGAGTAAGAGAGAATATAAGCGGAAAACTAATGGCTTTAAATTATAATCTAGCAATTGCTTCAAGTATAGACCCAATTGAAAAAAAACCTATTTATGAATTCATGTCTAAAACGAAAACCTATTCATTTGCTTCAGTTGGTTGTAATATGAGATGTAGTTGGTGCCAAAATCATTTGATTTCCCAATCTCCTAAACCAAATAATCAAATAGTAGGTAACGAAATCTCTTCAGAAGAGCATATAAAATTAGCTATAAAATATAAATGCCCCTCAATTTCTTACACATATTCTGAGCCTACTATCTATTTTGAATATGCTTTAGAAACAATGAAACTTGCTAAAGAAAAAGGTTTGAAGAATATTTGGGTATCGAATGGATATATGACAAAAGATGCTTTAGAACTAATCCTACCATATTTAGATGCATGTAATATTGATTACAAGGGTAATAATGAAGTATATAAAAAATATTGTAGTGGAAATAACATAAGTGTCTTAGAAAATTTAAAAATCATCAAGGAAAAAAATATCCATTTGGAAGTAACAACTCTATTAATTACTGGAGTTAATGATACTAAAGAACAAGTTTTGGAGATAGCAATGGACTTAATAAAATATCTAGGTCATGATTTTATCTGGCACATTACTAGATTCTATCCTAATTATAAGATGCTAGATAGATCATTTACGAAGAAAAAGAACCTAGAAGAAGCTAAAAGAATAGGCAATGAACTAGGTATAAAAAAAATATATTTGGGAAACATATAAGGGAGTGTTAATATGTCAATTAATAGAACATTTTTTGTCCCACATCCACCTATTATTATTCCAGAAATTGGAAAGGGCGAAGAAGAGAAGATTCAAAAGACTATAAATGCATATCATGAAATTGCAAGAGAAATAGGCAAAATTAAACCAGATACTATTATAATTTCTTCACCACACTCAACTATGTATGCTGATTATTTTCACATTTCTCCTGGTAAACATGCTTTAGGTAACTTTGATAAGTTTAGGTGTTATAATATTTCTTATGAAGTTCATTATGATAAAGAACTTGTAGATAAGCTATCTAGTTATGCAAAAAAGAATAAAATTTCTGCAGGAACATTTGGTGAAAAAGATAAGACTTTAGATCATGCTACCTTAGTTCCACTATATTTTATTAACCAATACTATACTGATTACAAATTGGTTAGAATTAGTCCTTCTGGGCTTCCATTAGTAGAACATTATAACTTAGGCAAAACTATAAATTCAATAATTCCTGAAAATAAAAAAGTAGTTTGGGTGGCAAGCGGAGACTTATCTCATAAGTTAACAGAAAAAGGACCATATGGTTTTGCTAAAGAAGGAATTGAGTTTGATAATTTAATAGTATCTATAACTCAAACAGGAGAATTTAAAGAGTTGTTACAAATAAGCCCTAACTTGCGTCACAAAGCAGCTGAATGTGGACTAGGGTCATTAACTATGATGACTGGAGTTTTTGACGGATATGATGTAAAGCCTAATTTATTGTCTTATGAAGGTCCATTTGGAGTTGGTTACTGTGTAGCTAGTTTTGAAAGACAAGAGATTAATGATAAACGAAAGTTTGGTATTACATATATTAATGAAATAAAGTCAAATATAATAGAAGCACGTAAAAAAGAAGATGAATACGTAGAACTAGCTAGGATGTCTTTAGAATATTATATAAGGAATAAAAAAGAATTGTCGTTACCTAAAGAATTAAGCTCCGATATTATAAGCAAAAAAGCTGGCGTTTTTGTATCTTTACACAAAGATGGAAGTTTAAGGGGATGCATTGGCACTATTTCACCTATTACATCATCTATTGCTAAAGAAATTATTCAAAATGCTATATCATCAGGGACAAGAGATCCCAGATTTTCTCCAGTGGAAGAAAAAGAATTATCAAAAATCGAATATAGTGTAGATATTATATTATCTCCAGAACCGATACAATTTGAAAGTCAATTAAATGTATACAAGTACGGTGTAATCGTAAAAAGCGGATTTAAATCAGGGTTACTATTACCTAATATTGAAGGAATTGATTCTGTTGAAGAACAGGTGCTAATAGCTAAAAGAAAAGCGGGAATAAATGAATATGAATCATTTACTTTAGAGAGATTTGAAGTTGTAAGACACTTTTAATATTCGGGGATAAATAGGAATTAGGAATAACTCATTTGGGAAACAAAATAATTATTTTATAAAAAAGAGTAGATTTAAAAATATATTAAATACTGAGGAGATAATATGGAAAAAAGAACTTATGTAAGTTGGAAATTTATAGAGCACTTTATGGTAGAAGCATTTAAAAAAGTCGGCATTCCTGAAGCAGATGCATATGTATGTGCAGATGTTTTGATGGAGAGTGATAGAAGAGGTATTGAATCACATGGTGTAAATCGCTTTAAACCAATATACATTGATAGAATTCAGGCCGGCATTCAAAAACCAGTTACTAAAATTGATTTATTAAAAGAAACTCCAACAACTGCAGTATTGGATGCCAATGATGGAATGGGAATGGTTGTAAGTAAAAAAGCTATGCAGATGGCCATTGATAAAGCTAAGAAATTTGGAATGGGAATGGTAGCTGTTAGAAATAGTACTCACTATGGCATTGCAGGTTATTACGCTACAATGGCTAGTAAAGCAGGAATGATAGGTATTACTGGGACAAACGCTAGACCAAGTATAGCACCAACATTTGGTGTGGAAAATATGCTTGGTACAAATCCATTAACTATTGGACTGCCTACTGATGAAGAATTTCCTTTTATCTTAGATTGTGCTACAAGCATTACTCAAAGAGGTAAAATTGAATATTTTGCTAAAGTAGGAAAGGATACTCCCAAAGGTATGGTTGTGGGAAGAGATGGTTTGCCTAAAACAGACAGTAATGAAATTCTAGAAGATCTAGTTAAAGGAAACGCTGCGCTTGCTCCTTTGGGTGGTATTGGAGAAGAATTAGCTGGATATAAAGGTTATGGGTATGCAACTGTTGTAGAAATTCTAAGTGCTGCGTTACAAGCCGGTAATTTCCTGAAGATGTTAACAGGTAGAAATGAAAAAGGTGCACTGATACCTTATCATCTAGGACATTTCTTTATTGCTATAGACACAGAAGCTTTTATGGGGTTAGACAGTTTCAAGAAAACTGCTGGAGACATATTGAGAGATTTGAGAAATAGTCAAAAATCGCCAGGAGCTGAAAGGATTTACACAGCGGGAGAGAAAGAATATGATATCTGGCAAATTAGGAAGGAAAAAGGCTTGCCATTAACAGCGGCATCAAAAGAAGATATTTTAACTGTAAATGAAAAGCTTGATTTAAATATAACATTACCATTTTAAGAATTGAATCTGCAAAAAAAAGCAATTAGTTAAGTCTAATTGCTTTTATATTATTGTTATATAATTTTCTTGGAAGTGTTTAAACTTATAGCTCCTCTTTGTCTTGTTTTTCTTCTAAAACATGTTTCTTTTCTTTTCTAATATTCTTAACATATTTTACAATTACAACAACTATTATAATGTTTCCAAATAATAAAGCTAGTAAAATTGGGTCATTAAAGAAACTAATGACATTTCCAATATAGGGAACCTTGAAAAGGTATTTCCCCTCTATATCATTAAATGTTATCTCATCAGGAGATAAGTCGCTATTGACCCATTCATCATAATCCCCCGCAGCCTGTCCTTCTCCTTGTGTTTTATAAATTGTTTGGTCATCTGAATTTTGTATTGCCCCTATATAATGGGTAACATAACTATCTGCATCTAATTCTCGAATGTATGTTTTAAATGTGATGATGTCTCCAACTTCTAATTCAGATTCATCAGCTTTAATAACAAACACTAAATCATTTACATTCAAAACCGGGTCCATGCTAGGGGATACTATTATATAAGTTCTAATATGAAATATATCCATTGTTTTATCGGGAATCAATATAGCCACAAACACATATGAAGTTAATATAAATAAAAACAAATAAAAAAAGATGTTCCAAATGATTTTCTTCATGATTACCACCTCACACCTTCATTATTCTTTAAGTTTGATTAATATCCTTACCATGGATAATTGCTTCATCATATGCACGGTTATAAAGAATATTTTTACAATATAGATTACCTAATTATATTCTCTGAACATTTATAAGACATTTGTTATTTTTTCAATTAATTCTGTTTTTTTAAGCTTTGAATATCCAGTAATGCCTTTGGTTTTACACATAGCTTTTAGTTCTCCAACTGTTAAGTCTGATAAAATTACAGGTTGTGTAATTTCTTCTTTTTGTGGCTCATCTATTTTTATTATGGATTTATTTTCTTCTTCATTTTCATTTTTGCCTTTTTTAATAACATAAACAATAGTTGCTATAATTGCTATATTAAAAATTAGTGTAACAATGCCAAATGGACTTTTAATAAACTCTACTACATATCCTAGCTTAGGAATATGAAACATATATTGTCCTAAAATTCCTTCATTAGTTATTGACCATGGATCAGGATACACATCATCAGGGTTTTCAAAATGTCTATGAGTTCTAATTTTTAGTTCGCCTGTAACTGAATCATTATAAAAATCATAAATATAATGAGTTACGACATCTAAATCTCCATCATAATCAATATCCACTCTAAAAGTAATTATATCTCCTACCTTAAGATTATTAATATCCGTTTTCTTATCGACAACCAAATCAAAAACATTTATTTCAGGTTCCATACTTTGTGTAACTACTACATAAGGCTTAAAACCAAAAATTTTAACTGTTTGATCTGGAAAAAATGCTTCTATAATTATATATAATGAAAATATTAAAATAATCAAATAGAATAGAAGTCCTTTAATCTTATTCATGGCCTTTTTCATGTGTGTAGTCTCCTTATATTATATGTTACCTAAATATTATTATACTACATTTCTTCAAAAATAATAAAAAAAACACGAAGATTTCTTTCTTCATATTGTTTTTTCAGTAAATATTTCTAATTAAACTTGTGTCCATTGGCTATTCCAACCATTATCAACACCAGGTTCTTTGGTAGGATTATCAACCTTAGCTTGATAAGTAGTGCCATTATTAGTTACGTAATCACCTATTAAATAAGTGTCTCCTGAAGTCCATGGGACTGTGAAGGTCCAACTTCCAATGCTATCAGTTGCAACTTCGGTAGTACTTGCATTGGAAACTGAAGAAGCCCAATATGCATAGGAATCAGACGTAACAAAAGAGGATGCTAAAAACATAAAGCTAACAATAGCTAAAAACAATATTTTTCTTGTGATTTTCATATTTGCACCCCTTTCATCGTTTTTTTATAAATAAATTATTTTTTATTATGCAACTGTTACTTGGAAAGTAATAGTAGTTGTTAATGTGCTACTAGCAATTAAGTCATAAGTAGCTTTATCAACAGGATCAGTATCAAATGTAATTGTAATTACTACATTATTAGTACCATCCATTGTAATTGCTCCATCGCCTGAATCAACGCTATATGAAAACATTGCATCTAAGTTTGAATGTGTTAATGCTGTTGCATTACTATAAGCAACATCTGTAACAGCTAAAGTACCAGTTGCACCAGTAGCTGTTGTATCACTGTCTGTCCATGTTACAGGAAACGTAAATGTAATTGAATTAGGAGTACCTCTACCTGTAGGAACTAAACTTGTGTTTGCATTATTTGTAATTGTACCAAATGATACTGTAGTTGAAACTGCAGACCCTGTCCCAATCGTTACAGTTTGTCCTGAAGCAGCTGTAGCTGCTGTGTTTGATACACTACTTGCCCAATATGCATAAGTAGTTGAAGATGCTGCCATCGCTAACATAACCAATAATGCGATAACCAATTTTCTTGATTTCATAATTTTTTGTTTTAAATTTTTCATAATAATTCTCCTCTAATTCTATATTTTTTATATTTTTTTTTCGTTGTTACTCAATTGATTCCTTAATTTGTAAGTTAAAACTTAAAATAAAGCTAATAGTTTTTCCTTTAATTTGATTGTATGCTAATATTGAATCTTCTACATTAACTAAAGACAAATCTAATTCATTTGCAATTGCTTCTGCCTCATCAATAGGTTCAATCAATTTAACGGTTACTGTGATTGTAATAATGTCATTGTATAAATCTAATGTTGCATTGTTACCCATCCCAAGTATATTAATATCAACTAAATGGCTATATGTATCATCATCGTCTATTAGAACTGTGTTTGCGTCTATATTTAAAACTTCAGTACTTAATAATTCTCTAGACACACCAACAGTATATTGTAGAATAATTTCATCTGTATCACTTATAGTTACAACATAACCCGAAGGAACTAATGACAATGGATTATTATCAGTGCTTAAATCAGTAATTTGTAATTCGAGTGGTTCACCAACACCAATAACTTCAACGGTTCTTGTAACGTTGACTTGCCTCCAAAATGAAAATGTAGAGGTTGACGTTATAGCTAATCCAAACATTAGAAAGACAATTATTCCAACTTGCATAACTTTTCTTCTAGTCATACAATCACCCCTTTAAAATAAAAATGCCCTTGTCATAATTGACAACGGCAACTGGCTACCATCTTACGAAGGCCCTATAGTTTTGCGTCACTAACTTTCGCTAGTTTTGCTTTTTACATGGTTATTATATACTGCAATTAGAATTATGTCAATGAACATGCTCTAAAACTTTTAAATATTTAAATTTTATGTATAAATACGACATCATACGACATATTTAAGTAGTTATAAAT
>JAGLYJ010000037.1 GCA_023132365.1 Mycoplasmatota bacterium | reverse complement strand
ACAACACCAGGACTAAGTACACTTCGTTCTACATTACCAGCAACTATCGCTCCATTAGATAACAATGCTTGCTTAATGGATGCTTTAGAACCGATTTTAACTGATGGAAGTTCTTCTGATCTAGTATATATTTTCCAATTTGGATCATACATATCAAGTTTAATCTTATCTACAGTTTCTATTAATTCTAAATTTGTTTCCAAGTATGCTTCATAAGTTCCAACGTCTTTCCAATATCCATGGAATTTATAAGCATATACAGGATTATTCTTAATCATAGATGGAATAATATGTTTTCCAAAATCTAAGTCATCAATATCAGTTTCCTTAAGCATTTTTAAAAGAATATCTTTATTAAATACATAGATACCCATTGACGCTAATGTAAGGTCTGTTTCTTTTGGCTTTTCTACAAATTTATCCACTCTAAGTTCTTTGTCACTTGATAACATACCAAATCTGAAAGCATCCTTAGGGTCAATAACATTACAGCCAACAGTTAAGTCAGCGCCTTTTTCCTTGTGAAATTCGATCATTTTTCGATAATCCATTTTGTAGATATGATCTCCAGAAAGAATTAAGACAACGTCTGGATTTACTTGTTCAATATAATTAATATTCTTTCTAACCGCATCAGCGGTACCATTGTACCAAGCATTATGTGGTTGTAATAAGGTTACTTTTGTATCTCTTCTATCTAAATCCCAAGGTTTTCCAGAACCAATATGTTCATTTAATGAAAAAGGAAGATATTGAGTTAAAATTGCAATATCGTAGATATATGAATTACAACAATTACTAAGCGTAAAATCAATGATTCTGTATTTCCCTGCAAAAGGCACAGAAGGTTTTACACGTTTTTCTGATAAAATATCAAGTCTGGATCCTCTTCCTCCTGCTAAAATCAAAGCTAAAATTTTCATATAAACTCTCCCTTGTTTTATTTAAGTAAATTTTTATATACTTTTCGATAGGTTTTAGCTGATTGTTTCCAAGAAAAATCAGAACTCATCGCATTATTTATTAATAGATTCCATGATTTAGGATTATGATAATATAAATGCATTGCATATCTAATTACATGCATCATATCATGAGCATTAAAATTAGTGAAACTAAAACCATTACCTGATTTTAAATACTCATTATATGGTTCTACTGTATCTACTAAACCACCAGTTTCTCTAACAATTGGAATAGTACCATATTTTAAAGCTATAATTTGACCGAGTCCACATGGCTCAAATTTACTTGGCATTAAAAACATGTCCACACCAGCATAAATCATATGAGCTAATTTATTTGAATAACCAATATGAGCCTTAACTTTATTTGGGAATCGTTTTTGTAGTTGGTTAAAGTAGTCTTCATATTCTTGATTACCTGAACCTAACACTATAAAACAAAATTCATCAATTTCTAGCATCTCATCAAAAACTCTTTTAATTAAATCAATTCCTTTTTGACTAACAAGTCTTGAGATAATACCAACAACAGGTTTATCTAATTCAAATTGAATTTTAAGCTCTTTAAATAGAGCTTTTTTATTTTTAAGTTTACCTTCAGCTGCTGTATTAATATCATAGTTAAATTTAATTAATTTGTCTGTTTCTGGGCTAAACTCGTTGTAATCTATACCATTCAATATTCCTATTAAAGATTCGCCCTTTTGTTTTAATAGGTTCTGTAAACCATAACCAAAATAATCAGTTAGGATCTCAGTAGCATAGGTAGGAGAAACTGTTGTTATTAAATCAGAAGTTATAATTCCAGTTTTTAGAAAATTCAAAAACCCTTCATATTCAATACGAGAATCATATTTCATACCAAATAAAGTGAAGTCTTCTAATGGGAATATACCTTGATAAGCTAGATTATGAATTGTCAATATAGTTTTTGCATTAATTTGATCTAGATACTTGGTTTTCAATAATATAGGAACCATAGCAGTGTGCCAATCATGGACATGAATGATATCTGGCTTATAATCTATTCTCATTATAGCTTCAAGAACAGCTATTTGAAAGAATGCAAATCTTGCAGAATCATCTGCATATCCATAAACATCATCTCTACCACCAAAATAGAACTCATTATCAATGAAATAATATAAAATATTAGCTTTTTTAAGTTGTTTCACACCAACGTATACATTATCTTCTTCAGAAAATGTAATGTTAAAATTAATAACATCTTCTGCTTTTTTTCGATATATTTTAGGAAGTGATTTGTAGAAAGGTAAAATTACTCTTACTTCATTGCCTCTTAATCTTTTTACCTCGCTAGGTAGAGAACCTACAACATCGGCTAACCCACCAATTTTAACAAAAGGTGAACATTCTGCAGTTATATGTAAGACATTAAACATAATCTATACCTCCATATCGATAATTATATCAAAATAAATAATTTAATTCTATAAACAAGTTAAAAATGGAACTCTTTATAAAAATCTACCATGGTAAATAGACATACTAATATACGTAGTTTCCATTAACAATAACATCAATAGTACTGCTGGTATTGATAAGTGGGAAATTAAGAATACATCTCTAAAAACAGTGAAACATATGGCAGCAGTGACAAATGCGAAAATAACTAATCTAGCTCTTAATTTATTAAGTGGATAATAAGACTGCGCCAAAATTAGCCAATAAGCGAATGTCGCAGCAATAATACCAACTGTAGATATTTCTAAATTAGTTAATTCATTAAATGCACCAGAGAAGATATACACACCAATTAGATTGGCCATGATAAATAAAGCCCCAGGTACTACGTTTTTCATTATGTTTTTAAAGAATTTACCTTTAAATCTTTGGTTATGTGCTTCTAATGCAAGGAATAGCGTTGGAACCCCAACGATAAATGTTTCAATTACAAACATTTGAATTGGTTCAAATGGATAAATCCTAGACGTTAGAAGTAAAACAAATGTTAAAAGAATAGTATATAAAGTCTTAGTTAAATATAGAACAGAAACTTTCTCTATATTACATACAATCTGTCTACCTTGCTTAACAACGTGAGGTAAACTTCCAAAATTATTATCTAGCAAAACAATATGACTTATATTTCTTGTAGCATCAGTACCACTTGCAAGAGAAACTGAAACATCTGCTTGTTTCAGTGCGAGAATATCATTAACTCCATCACCAATCATACAGACTTTGTGTTTTTCATCTTGTAATGCAATGATTAATTTTTTCTTTTGTTCAGGGCTAACTCGACCAAACACATTATATTTAATAGCTACTTCAGCTATATCTTCATCTTTTACTGAATCCATTGAAATATATTTATCAGCGCCTATAACTCCAGCTCTTCTAGATACTTCAGATACAGTTAATGCGTTATCACCACTAATTACCTTAACAATTACTTCTGAATCAATAAACTCTTTAATAGTAGCCGGAGCATTTTCTCGAATATTATCATTAATTATTATTAACGCTACAGCACTTGCTTTACCAGTAAACTTGCCTTTTACAATAGAATCAACTTCAGCTAGTAATAAAACTCTTTTACCTTTTTTAGCATATTCATCTACAAAATGTTTAATTTCCTTATATTGACCTCTGTAAATGATTTCAGGTGCACCTATCGCATAAACCCCTCGGTTAAAACTAACAAGAGAATATTTATTCTTAGAATTAAAGTTAACAATCTTGTTTGCTGCTATTATTTTCTTATCACCAAAATAGTTTACAAGTGAAATAGCTGTTTGATTTGTGTCTTCTAAAGCATAGTTCATCGAACTAATAATGTTTTTTACATCATTCTTCTTATATGAAGTTTCTGTAAACTGTTTTAATAATACAGTTTCTTGAACATTCATTGTTCCATCCGTAATTGTTCCTGTTTTATCTAAACAAAGTACATCAACTCTAGCAATAGTCTCAATAGAATATAATTCTTGAACTAAAGTATTCTTTTTAGAGAGTTTAAATACTGAGGCTGTAAAAGTAATCGTTGTTAATAATACTAATCCAGAAGGAACCATTGCTACCATGGATCCTGCCATTTTTTTAACTGCTACTTCAAATAATGCTTCGTTAGCAATAAAATCGGGCAGATAATCATAAGTTGAATTATTATAAACATTAATAAATGTCATGATACCTAATGGAATGATGATTACACCAATAACTTTTAAGATGCTTCTTAGAGTATTCAAAATAACTGACTTAGGTTTATTTAAAGTCTTGGCTTCTCTTTGTAATGAATCAATATAGTTATCTTTACCAACAGCGATGACTTTTGAATATCCCTGACCGCTTATTACATAACTTCCTGAAAACAAGTTGTCTCCAGCTTTTTTGATAATCATTTTTGATTCACCAGTAATATTAGCTTCATTAACAGTTAACTCACCGTATTCAACTAAGGCATCAGCAACGACTTGTTTACCTGATTTATATAAAACTAAATCATCTATAACTATATCTTCAATATCTATTTCTAAAAATAGGCCTTCTCTAATTACTGTAATGTTGTTTTCTGTTATTAAAGACAATTTCTTTATAGTAGCTCTAGCTCTAAATTCTTGAAAAATACCAATACCAGTATTTATAGCAGCTATAACAACAAACCACATATTTCTATATGATTGGATTATAAATAACAAGATACCAAGTAACAATAAAATCATATTAAAAAAGGTAAATAAATTACTGCTAATTATTTGCCAATTAGATTTTAAGTTTGTCTGCTTTTTAACATTATTTTTACCTAATGCGTGTCTTTCATTTACTTCTTCAATTTTTAATCCAAAAGGACTATATTTTTTTCTTGCCATAGTATCACCGAATACATTATATCAAATATCTAATAGCTTTACAATAAGCGCTTTCCCAAAAAAAAGAACACTTTATCAGTGTTCAAAAATACTTCCACCAATGAATTCTCTTAAAAGTGAATTCTTTGGTACATATGAAGCGTCTATTTCATCAAAATACTTAAGGAATTTAAGTAATCTATTTGCTTGTACAAAATGCTCTGAATTAGTGTTAATATGCATCAGTGCATTTTCTGCAAACTTCTTAAGTACTGAGAACTCATAAGTTAATTCTGAGTTGAAAATATAATCGCTATTTTCTAAGTATGGATAAATCCATTTATATTCACCTCTTCTAACTGATGGCCACATAGCCAAAGTTTTTTCTGGTGAAGTTGATCTAAATTGTAAATCTCTAACAATTCTTCTTAATAAACGTAAATCAGTTAAATTAATAGGATTACCATTATCAACATTAATTTGTGCAAAAGGACTTATATATATCTTATATTTCTTTTCTGTTGGAATAACATCTGAAAGTTGATTGTTCAGTGCATGAATTCCTTCAATGATAATGAGAGTTTTATCACTCAGCTTAATTGGATCACTCCAAGTTCTAGCTTTGGTCCCAAAATCAAATCTAGGCAATTTTACTTCTATTCCAGCAATTAAATCTGATATTGTTTGATTAAATAAAGCGATATCTAATGATTCAATGTGTTCTAAATCTGGCTTGCCATATTCATCAATTGGTGCTTTGTCAGGATGAAGATAGAAATTATCTATAGAAATCATAATAGGATTAACATCATAATCATTCAATGTTATTGCTAAACGTTTAGAGAAAGTAGTTTTGCCAGAACTAGATGGACCAGCAATAGCAATTAATCTAACTTCTTTTCTAGAAATTATATCTTGAGCTAATTCTTTTAATTGCTTGTTATGATGCTCCTCACATTCATAAACAAACTCTTCTGCTTTAAAATTTTCAACTAATTCATTGATTTTATAAATCATATCAACGTTTAAGTTTTGTGCAAAGTTTTCAGATTTAGTTAATATATCAAAGAATTTAGGTGAATCAGAAAACTCAGGAATTTCACCTTTTTCTTCTCTTCTTGGGTATTGAATTAAGAATCCTTCACCAAAAGAGTGCATTTCAAATTCTTCCAAATATTTAGTTGATGGAATCATATATCCATACATATAGTTTCTATAACCATAACATTCATAAACATTTACACGTTCATGACGATACTTAAGAGTGTTAACTTTATCAAGCAAACCCATCTTACGATAGTATTTTTGCGCTTCCTTTATTGATAATTGTCGTCTCATGATCGGAAAATCTTTTTTGATTATCCATTTCATTTCTTTAACAATCTTTCTTAACATTGTTTTAGTAATTTTGTTTTCTATCCCACGTCCATAAATCCCCATAGAGATACTATTGGAGAACTTAATCTGTATATCAGGATATACTCTTCTAACCGCCATAGAAGCTAGATAACGCATGCTTGTTGCGTATATTCTAGTAGAATCGTAAAAAGAATAATCCAAGAATTCTACTTCTGCATTATAACTTACTCTGTATGTTAGCTCTCTTAATCTGTTATTAACTAGCGCAGCATAAAATACTCCCTGGTAATTCTTAGAGAGATCTTCTAGCCTAACATGCGAGTCGAAATAATAGATATCTTTACCTACAGTAATTTTCATTTTATCACCTTCATATATTTTTAGAGTGTATAACTATTTTACTATTTTTTCTTTTAATTGCAAGTGCTTTCATTTATTCAAACTATATTTGTAACTAAAAAATATATTTTTTGTAGTATAATATATATATGTTTTGGAGGTCTCTATGTTACTATTAGCATTTTTTACTACATCTGGAATGGATGAACATCCTGGGGCATATTTTTTTGGAACCCCACATTTAATATATTTTTTGTTAAATATTGTGCTTTTCATTATTTTATGGAAATTACTCAAAACAATTAGCAAGAAAAATCAAGATAAACTTATTACTGTTTTCTTAATTTTGATATTGCTTCTAAAATATGCAGGAGACATTCTATTTATCTATGAATACTATTACGTATCTCCAGCTCTATCTAGCTATCCACATCCGCTTTTAGACGTTGATACTATTATATCTTTCCAATTGTGTGGAATAACTAATATTCTCTTACCGCTTACTATTTGGTTTAAGATTAAGCCACTTAAAGAATTTGTGTACTTATCTTCTATAATGGGCGGCATTGCAGTAGTTGTATATCCAGTAACAATTTTGTATGGTGATCCATTCACTATAACCTTACCAATGGTTAGAAGCACATTAGTTCACTTTTTCTTAATCTTTATACCATTATTCTTAATAAACCGTGGTGATGTAAAGCTTAACCCTAAGAATTGGCGACAAATTGCAATTGGGTTTGGAGCTCTACTACTTTGGGCAACATTTGGTAATTATGTTATTGATATTGGAGATAATAATTTATATCTATTTGAAAATCCATTTTTACAAACAGATATTCCATTACTTAGTTTAATTCCTAATGGGTGGCATATATTAGCTCTGGTGTTAATTTTTGGTGGAGCCTATTTTTTCACTTATAAAATTTGCAAGTGGTTTGAACCCAATGTATTTAGAAACAAAATTAAGAAATTAAAAAAGGCTTAGCTAAGCCTTTTTTTTATTGTATGATTATTTTAACTTAATTGTAGGAATTGTAGAGTGAAATCAATTCAGATATTTCTAAAGCGGCTAATTGTGTTAAATCAGATGAGGCATAATTAATGTCACTATTATATATATTTAGAACCACAGTAAGTTTTGTTAGTGATATATCTAAATCAGTAGCCAAATCTATAAGTTGTCTAGAATCCAAATCAATTAAACTTACTCTATATCCACCTGAATCAAGTACATCTTCAGCTACACCAGTAATCGCTCCATCCCAAAAATTTTCTTGATCACTAGATTCAAAACTAGCTGGATAATCATCATCAAAATTAATTTGCAAATCATTGTTTTCCTGATGTTGAGAGATGGTTAAGAATGTTATGTTTGTGTAATTAAGGATAAGATTATTAACTTGTGTCTCTTTCTCATAATCATCACCATAAACACCAACAAGAGCATAAGCTTCAGTTTCAGTAAAATATCCTTGATCAATACCTTTTTCATATATCAGTGCCATAAAATCTTCTATTTTTAAATTGTTAGAATCAATGTCTTCAATGAAGTCAATTGACTCTTGATTAGTTCCTGCAATATCAACTACTCGGTTAAATCTATTTATACCAACTTCAATAGTTGGATTTATATCGATTGTAAGTTGAGTAGTAGGTGTTTCTCTAACATATAAATAAAGTGACAAAACAAATATAAGAACTATAGACATAGCGGAAAAAGCAATCTTTCTAAATCTGAATGGACTTCTATAATCTTCTTGGATTAAATAGTCATCTAAATTTATGACATTACTGTTTGAATTAATATTGAATTTAGTTGATTTTCTTAGTTCTTCATTAAATTCTTTTAGTTTCATTTTTCCATATCCTTTAGGTGCTTACGCATTTTTTTAATTGCTTGTTGGTAAGTCCAAGTAATTGTTCCGATCGGTTTTTGCAAGATAAGTGCTATTTCTCTGTGTTTTAGATTTTCTAAAACATGTAATAAGAATACATTTTTTTCAAAATCTTTTAAGATACTCAAAGCTGATTTGATAAGCTCTTCATTTTCAGCAGAAACTTCAATATATTCATCATATTTGAAATTATATGTTTCTATATCAAGTACTCTAAACTCTCTTTTTCGCTTGTTATACTCATTGATGGCTAGGTTTCTAGCTATTGTAAGTATATATGCTAGAGAGTTTTTTGTTTTATACTGATATAATTTCTCCAAAAACTTAAGATACGTATCTTGTATTATATCTTCAGCTAATGCTTTATCTCTTAATATTGGCAATGCAATAAAATATATTTTTCGATAAGTTAATTCATATATCATATCGAAAGCTTTTTGATCGCCGGATTTAAGTTGTCTTATATATCCTTCTAGATTTAAATCCAAGATACTCACCCCTTTTATAGTATTTTAACATTTTAGAGGTGTTTTACAACTATTTCATTAATATAAACAGTTCAAACCTCAATTTTATTGGAAAAAAAAGACAAAAAATTAATTTTGTCTAATACATTTGCTTTCTTATTTTTCCATCTCGCTTATGAATTACGATTGAAGTCTTTTGAGTAATTGATTTTATTGTTGCAAAAGCAATAGCTTCTTTTTGAGTATGCAATACTTTTACAATTCTATCACTACCCTCCCTTTTAACATACCATTGACTATCCACTTTACGGAAAAGTACATGATATTTTCCTAAGTCCTTCTTTACTTTAGGTGGAGTTTTAGTGGTTTTTTTCTTAGGTTTAGGTGGTGTAACTACTTCTTTAGTTTCAATTATTTGTGGTTGTCTTACTGTATCTGTAATAATTGTTTTTACTTCAGCGGGGACAACATCCTCAGCAAGATTTATTGCTTCTACAGTCTCTACTTCTATATCTTCTCCACTTGTTTTATCTGTAATAATCTTTATTTCATTGCTCTTTATATCTGAAGAGGATATTTCAGAATCTATTGATTCAGTCAAATTATCTTCAGAAACTAATTCAATAGTTTCTGGATTTGCTTGCTTTTCAATTGAAATACTTTGAAGTTCTGGTTCAGTTTTCTTCAATTCTACTTCCTTATTTAAATTGTCCTGAGATGTTATTTTTTTTGGTCTCGAAAACAGTAAATATGCAATTACAAGTCCTAGAATAACTCCAAGAAGCAATCCGAAGAATATACCATATTGATCTATAAAATTTAAAAACATCAACACCACTCCTATTAAAATAGTTTCAACTGTATATTCAGATCCGGTTTATAAAGATTAATTATGTCCTTCATTGCATATAATATTTTATGTTTTCTGCAATAAATTACATAATTCTTCTTAAGATTTTCGGCTTCATCACTTTCCCAGCTTGTTTTATATCCATATTTATCATGAAATACATTCATTAGTTCTGGAAATTCTAAATCTATTATATCATAAAATTGTCTAATTTTCTTTGAATCAAATTTGATAGTAAAGGTAGGATAAACAAATGTTGTATCATTATTTATAGCCAATTCAATCATTTTTTGGAAGCTATTTAAACTATCATTTATCAAAGGTATAATTGGCTTAATCATAATTCCACAATTTATATCTTGTTGTCTAATCTTCTTTATTAGTTTTACAGCTTTATCAATGTTTAATTGCTTATTCAACAATTTTGATTTCGTATCTATATTACAAGATGTTACAGCTACAAGTAATGGTAATTTAAGTGAAAAATTCATTAAAAGAGGTAAATCATCAATTATTTTCTGAGATGTAGTTTCAATAAATAATCCCATCTCATATTTTTCAAGTAACTTGATGATAGGTTCAATACTGCTAATAGCATCATAAATATCAGGATTA
>JAGLYJ010000036.1 GCA_023132365.1 Mycoplasmatota bacterium | reverse complement strand
CCTCTTTCCAAGCGCTAACTGATGCGCAACAGGATGCATTGTACACATTATCTAATCCAAATACTTCTCAACAAGATGTAGATAATATGGAAACAACCTTGTTAGAATCTGTAAGTAATTTGCAACAAAAAATTGAAAAACTGTACATTATGGAAGGCGAAAGTGTAGATATCAATCAATATGTTACTTTGGGATCAACAAATATAATATACTATGTATCTCATGACGGGACAATTCTTAGTGTTGATAACGCAGGGATAGTTACCGCTAAAAATTATGGAGAAACTAATGTATTAATATATTTAGAAAATGGAGCCATTGAAAGTATTACCGTTTATGTTAAAGCAAAACCGAAAACAGCTGTTTATGTTTTGACTTTTTCAATACCGGTAGCAAGTGCAAGTATTGCTATGTGTATGATATATGTTAAAAAAGATTCATGGAAAAGCGTAGCGAAACCATTCAAAAAAATCTTAAAAAAACGCAAATAATAAAACACATTTATGTTATAATATTTTTATAAGGAGGGAATATATGACGACACAAAAAAAATTATATAGGGATGTTGAAAATGGAAAAGTTTCAGGTGTGTGTGCTGGATTAGCGGACTACTTTGATACGGACGTAACAATAATCAGGGTGGTTTGGTTGATTCTTTTGTTTTGTGCGGGATCTGGATTGTTAGCATATATTATTTTGGCTTTGGTTGTTGAACCAAAAAGCGTAGTATTAAAAAGAATGCAAAAAGAACAAGGGACAGTTGTAGAAGAAGATAATGATGATCCTTTTTCTAAGTATGATAAATAATATATTTTAATAACTTATATGAAATTAATTAAGTCACTTGTGAGAGTGGCTTTTTAAATTGGGCAAGGTTTTAATTCATTTAATTTTGGGAGATTGTTGTTGGAAAATAATAAGAGTCAAAATTTTCTTAAACATATGCAAATATGTGAATAAAACATATAATAAACAATATATAATTAACAATTCAATATAAAGGCATTTAATTTTAAGGTTTTATTACTTATAATAAAATAATAGATAGATAAAATTAATTATGTTGGTGGTTTTCTAAACAAAAGTATTGATATTTTTTTATACAGTTTTTTAGAAATAACTAATAGTTTTTTCAGAGAAATGAGAGTATAATATTTTAAAAGGGGGGATAGATATGGAAGAATATAAATTGCATAAAAATATAATATGTATTGATTTAAAAAGCTTTTACGCATCGGTAGAATGTGCTATATCTGGTTTAGACCCATTTAAAACCCCTTTAGTAGTGGCGGATAAGGAAAGAGGGGGCGGGTCTATAGTTTTAGCTGTTTCGCCTTATTTAAAAACATTTGGAGTTCCCAATCGATGCCGAGTTTATGAACTACCTAAAAACATCGATATAATCTATAGAAAACCAAAAATGGAGCGATACTTAGAGTATTCAACTAAAATAGTTGAAATATATTTAAGATTTGTTTCTGAAGAAGATATTTATGTTTATTCAGTAGATGAAGTCTTTATTGATTTAACAGAATATTTAAATTATTATAAAATGACTGATTATGAATTTGCTAGCATGGTTCTTAAAACTATATATAATGAAACTAAAATTTATGGAACATGTGGGATTGGCCCTAATATGTTAATAGCAAAGCTGGCGCTAGATATCGAATCAAAACACTCTCCTGATTTTATAGCAAAATGGGATTACGCTGATTTACCAACGAAACTTTGGACAGTTTCACCACTATCTAAAATGTGGGGTATTGGCAGGAATATGGAAAGAAATTTAAATAAATTAGGTATTTTTAAAATTGAAGATTTAGCCAAATATGATGTTAAAAAATTAAAGAAGAAATTCGGAATTATTGGAGAGGAATTATATTACCACACACATGGAATTGACATGAGTTTACTTCAACAAAAAATGAATATTAAACCGGTTAGCAAGAGCTATGGAATAGGACAAACTTTATTTCAAGATTACTATAAACCGGAGATATATCAAATTATCAGAGAAATGGTCGATGATGTTTGCAGAAGGTTAAGGTTAAGCAAAAAATTAGCAAAAACGGTTCATTTTGGACTTGCATACAGCAAGGAAATTGGAGGCGGATTTGCAAGACAGATGAAATTGGATCAGCCATCACAGAACGAATCGCATATATTCAGAGCTTGTTTAATTTTAATGAATAAATTTTATGACAACTCCCCAATAAGGGTTGTGAAAATATCAGCAACCAATCTAGTGGATAAGAAAGGATATCAAGTAAGCTTATTTGAAGATGTAAATGCTGTGGTTAAAGAAAATGCGGTCTTTTCTGCGATGGATGAAATCAAAGAAAAATTCGGTAAAAACAGTGTCAATAGAGCATCGAGTGAACTGAGACACTCTACAATAAAAGCCAGAAATGATATGATAGGTGGGCACAATGCTTAGAACCTATCAAGACAGAGGGATTGTTAAATGGTCTGCTTTTGACGCTTTGAATGGATTCAATTCAATGTTAAAAGAAATGAAATATAGATTGGGAAAAATAAATAAGCCAATTTTAAGTTCTGATGACTTTGAAAAATTCAATTTAGTTTTAAAAGAAGCTTTATTTGAAGAAGCTGAAATTGCAATCAAATATTATGAAAATGGTTATTCAAAAACAACCTTTGGTAAAGTAGACAAATTGGATTTTAATGAAAAAAAGATTATTTTAACCACAAAAGAGCGAATTAACGCTTTTGATGTTTTGCAAATTGATATTGCGTAAATATCAAAATATCAGTAAATATGCTAAAATAGATATATAGGATTCAAAATTACTAGATAAATTAAAGCAAAGGGGCAGTTTAATGATAATAGAAAAAGCTTATGCAAAAGTAAATTTATTTATTAACGTAGTGGGGGCGAGAAGAGATGGCTATCACGATTTAGAAATGATTAATGCAAAAGTAGATTTATACGATACAGTTAAAATTGAAAATCTAGATCACCCAGGGATAGTTATCATTAAATCAAATGACCTGTTTTTATCAAACCAAAATAACTTGGTTATAGAATCGGCGAGATATATGATTAAACAATATGCTCCGGATAAAGGAGTAACGGTTACAATAGATAAGATAATACCGTTCGGAGCGGGCTTAGCAGGAAACTCTGTTGACGCAGCGGCTATTATTAGAGGAATTGATAAGTTATATAAGTTGAACTTATCTTTAGAAGAAATGCAAAGACTAGGGATTAAATTTGGTGCAGATATCCCATATTGCTTGATTGATAAACCAGCTTTAGTTGAAGGAATTGGAAATAAAGTAACTCCGTTGGATATTGATTTATCTGAATGTAAGGTATTATTGGTTAACCCAAGAGAATACACATCGACAGAAGACGTTTTCACGTTAGGAGATCGTTTTGGCTTTAATAACGTAGATGTTAAACCAATTAAAAAAGCGATTCAAAAAAAAGATATTGATAGTTTTATAAAAAATATTCATAATTCATTGCAACATTTAGCAATAGATAACAATAAAAAAGTAAAAGATGCGTACGAACACATTGTTGAAAAACTTGGCGATGAAGGGTTAGCGATGACCGGGTCTGGATCGACACTTATTAAAGTTTTTAAGGGTGATAACGAAAAGATCAACGCTTTTGTTAAGGAAAATAAATCTAAATATTTCATTGACATCTACAATTTTTTATAGTATTTTAGCGAAACCCATTGAAAAAATAAAAATATTCGTGATATAATCACTTAAAGAGGTGGTATTGTGAACGTTACTGAAGTAAGAGCAAAAAGAATAGACGGAGATAATCGTTTAGTTGGAATTGCTGCCATAACAATTGATAATTGTTTTGTAGTTCATGAACTAAGAATCATTGAAGGAAAAAATGGTTTATTTGTTGCTATGCCAAGTAGAAAGATGCCTAATGGTGATTATAAAGACGTAGCACACCCAATCAATAGCGAAACTCGAGCTATGATAGAAAAAGAAGTTTTAAATACCTTTAACGAACTTCCAGAAATAGTTAAAGTTCAATCATAATAGATAGAATGTTAAAGTTTGAGATATGTAAAAAATTAAGTGCTAACCATTAAAGTTAGTGCTTTTTAATTTGCGCTATTTAGTGTATAATAATTATGAGCAAAATTAAAACCGAATAGGAAAGGGTATAATAAATAAAAATTTATTATAGTAGGTACTAAAATGGCTGTTTTTCACGGCTCAAAAGTTAAGATATTTTCATTGAGCTCTAACCCGGAATTAGCAGAAGAAATCGCTAATTATATTGGAATTCCCCTTACAGATAGTGAAATGCTAAGGTTTGCTGACGGTGAAATAAACGTTAATATACCCGAAACAGTAAGAGGGCACAAAGTGTTTGTTATTCAATCAACTTGCAACCCTGTAAATGAAAATATCATGGAATTATTAATCATGATAGACGCACTAAAAAGAGCGTCAGCTAGAGAAGTGAACGTAGTTATTCCATATTACGGTTACTCTAGACAAGACAGAAAAGCGAAAGCAAGACAACCGATTTCAGCTAAACTTGTTGCTGATTTATTACAAATCGCTGGGGCAACAAGAGTTATTGCTATGGATTTGCATGCTGGCCAAATACAAGGATTCTTCAATATACCTATTGATAATTTCAGAGCAATGCCTATTTTAGGGAGATATTTCAAAGACATGCACCTAGATAATATTTGCGTTGTTTCGCCAGATCATGGTGGAGCCGCTAGAGCTAGAGACATGGCTGATGTTTTAGGTTCTCCAATTGCAATTATAGATAAATTTAGGCCTGAACCAAATGTATCATCGGTAAAGAATATTATTGGTAAGGTTAGAGGGAAAAACTGTATTATTGTAGATGATATGATAGATACAGGAGGTTCTATTGCCACTGCTGCTGTTGCGTTAATAGAAGCGGGAGCAAAAAAAATCTATGTTTCTTGCACACACCCATTATTTTCGAATGACGCAGTTCAGAAATTAGAAGCTGCTCCAATTGAAAAAATAGTATGTACAAACACAATCGCTCTAGCAAAAGAAAAAACTAGCCCTAAGATCATACAACTATCAATTGCCGAATTATTAGGACAAGGAATAATTAACATTATAGATGACCAAGGAGTTTCAACTCTATTTAGATAACAACTTTACAAACTAGCTTATTATGATATAATAAAGTAAATCTAAGACCGGACAAGTAAAGTAGAGCTTTTGTTCAAGCGATTAAGGGATGGTGAAAGCCTTATACAAAAACTATTTGAATAACACCGTAAGAGACAGAAGAATTAAGTAGAACTGTACGTATATCTGCGTTAAGGATATGAGAGCCGTCAATGACGGAATAAAGGTGGTACCGCGATATCAATCGTCCTTTTTAGGGCGATTTTTTTATTTATAAGAGGTGATTGTATGATTGAATCTTTAAAAACGCATCATAGATATAAAGAATTAATAACTTCATCAAAATACCATAAAGAATATGTTAAAGGACAACAACATTATTATGTTGGAATATCAGTGCCAACATTAAGAAAAATTGCTAAAGAAAATTACAATACTATTAGCAAGGTTGAATTGATTGAGTTGATTACGTACAAAATTCACGAATATAGACTTTTGGCTGTATATATTTTAGGACTTAGAATGTTGAAATCTAAAAGCTTGCAACAACAAAAGGAAATCGTCGAATTTTATTTGGAATATATTAAATATATTAATAATTGGGATTTAGTAGATGCCTCTTGTTATCAACTTCTAGGGAAATATTTATATAATATTGATGATTACAGTTTATTATATGAATTTTCACATTCAGATGATTTATGGATTAAAAGAATAAGTATAGTTTCAACCAATCACTTAATTAGAAACAACATTTTGGGAGTTACACTAGATATAGTGGACAATTTATTAAGTGATGATCACGACTTGATTCATAAAGCAAACGGATGGATGCTAAGAAACGTCGGAGATAAAGATATTAGTATGCTTACAGAATATATATATACAAATTATAATGACATGCCAAGAACTACATTAAGATATGCAATAGAACATTATCCAGAAAAAGAAAGAAAATCAATATTAAAGGGGGATTTTTCATGGAAATAACAATTAGAGATTTAATAGCTTCACAAAAAAAGCTAGAAGGAAAAACAGTTACAATAATGGGGTGGATTAGGAACAATAGAGATCAAAAATCATTTGGATTTATAGATTTAAACGATGGAACGTGCTTTGAAACCTTACAAATAGTTTATGAAAGTCAAATTTTAGAAAATTATAAAGCAGTAGCTAAATTTCGTGTTGGATCTTCAATAAAAGTTACAGGCGTTATAGTGTTAACTCCAAACGCTAAACAACCATTTGAAGTAAAAGCAACAGAAACAGTACTACTAGGTGATAGTTTAGAAGATTATCCAATCCAACCCAAAAGACACACGAGAGAATTTTTAAGAGAAAATGCTCATTTGAGAATACGAACTAACTTATATAATTCAGTTTTTAGAGTTAGATCTGTAGTATCTCATGCAATTCATAAGTTCTTTCAAGATAAAGACTTCATTTATGTTCACGCACCAATAATTACTACCTCGGACGCAGAGGGAGCGGGAGAAATGTTCCAAATTACAACATTAGATATTGATGAGGAAATAGATTATTCAAAAGACTTTTTTGGTAAAAAAGCTAACTTAAGCGTAAGTGGGCAATTACAAGCTGAGGCATACGCATTAGCATTTAAAAATGTTTATACTTTCGCACCAACATTTAGAGCTGAAAATTCAAACACAAAAATACACGCATCTGAGTTTTGGATGATAGAGCCTGAAATTGCTTTTGCTGATTTAAATGATGACATGAATCTAGCCGAAGAAATGTTGAAGTACATAATTAGGGATGTATTTAAAAGATGTCCTTCAGAAATGAATTTCTTTGATCGTTTTGTTGAAAAAGGATTAAAACAAAAATTAGAAAAAGTATTAAATAGCAAATTTAAAGTTGTTACACATAAAGAAGCTATAGAAACATTGATTAAACACGAAAAACAATTTGAAGTTAAGCCAAAACAAGGACATGATTTAGCAACGGAACACGAAAAATTTTTAACAAGTCATTTCAGCGGACCAGTATTTGTTATTGATTGGCCAAAAGATATTAAAGCCTTTTATATGAGATTAAATGAAGACGGCGAAACCGTTGCTGCAATGGATTTATTAGTTCCTAAAGCTGGGGAACTTCTTGGCGGCTCTCAAAGAGAAGAAAGATTAGATGTATTAGAAAAGAGAATCAAAGAATTTGGTATTGTGGACGAAGATCTTTGGTGGTATAAAGACTTAAGAAAATATGGTGGATGTAAACATTCTGGGTTTGGCCTTGGATTAGAGCGTATGTTAATGTATGTTACTGGAGTTGACAACATTAGAGATGTAATTCCATTTCCTAGAACGCCAAAAAATTGCGATTTTTAATATATTACAATAAAAAAATATCGGGCTCAATTATGAGTCCGATATTTGTTTGTATTATTAAATTATTTCTTTGGAGCCTTTAAAGCTTCAGCTAAGCCTGTTGCTAAACCAACAACACTTTGCAGTTCGCTTGGGATAATGATTGTTGTAGCTTGACCAGCAGCAACTTTCTCCATTGCTTTATAAGCTTCTAAAGTAAGAACAGCATGATCTGCTTTTGCAGCTTTTATAAGTTCAATACCTGTAGCAGTAGCTTTTTGCACATTTAAAATTGCTTGTGCGCGACCTTCAGCTTCTCTAATAGCTGCTTCTTTTTTACCTTCAGCTTCTCTAATAGCTGCTTGTTTATAACCTTCAGCATTTAAGATGTTAGCTGCTTTGTTACCTTCGGCGATAATAATCGCTTCTCTACGTTCACGTTCAGCACGCATTTGTTTTTCCATTGCTTCACGGATTTCTTTTGGTGGAATAATGTTTTTAAGTTCAACACGGTTAATCTTAATTCCCCAAGGGTCAGTAGCTTCGTCTAAGATAACTCTCATTCTCTCGTTAATCAAATCTCTTGAAGTTAAAGTTTGGTCTAACTCTAATTCCCCGATAATGTTACGAAGAGTAGTAGCTGTTAATTGTTCAATTAAGAATCCAGGATTATCAGCTCCATAAACATATTGTCTTGCATCAGTTATTTGTAAGAAAACTACAGTATCTATTTGCATAGTTACATTATCTTTTGTAATAACTGCTTGAGGCGGGAAGTCCAATACTTGTTCTTTTAAAGTAATTGAGTCAACCATTCTACCTCTTGCATTATAAGTTCTTCTTGTTCTTTCAAAGAAAGGCACTAAGAAATGAATACCAGCTGACCACGTTTTGTCATATTGACCTAATCTTTCTACAATATACTCTGTAGCTTGTGGAACAATCTTAATTCTACTTCCTAAATATGCAACAATAATAATTACTAAAGCTGCAATGATGATCCAAACAAAAGGATCAACTGCTAAAAATACGGGCATAAACATATTATTTTCCTCCTATAATATTTGTATTCTATTTTCTGCCATTACTGGCTTTTAACACTCTAATTTTTAATAATATATCTCTTAGAGTTGTATTATTTCTTGTGAACATGATTAAAATTAAATCAACTGAAAACGCTATGAGCACTAAAATTAATCCATAATACATGCTAATAATAAATGTTATTATTAGAAAGAAATATTTTAAAACTATATCATGAAAAAATACTAAAATTGGATTTGGCTTTTCAAACTCGCCTGGTCCTTTTTGCGATGCTAGTTTAACAAACATCAATCTTCTACCCGGGGTTCTCCCCAAGGTCGCAAGAGATATAATTGTCATAATAACCAAAAACCCAATTGCATAGAAATATATTGTTTCTAGAAAGTAATGAGTTAAAGGTTCGTTAAATGGTTCGATATCTATTGCATTTTGATCATTTACTAATTGAATTTTGTAGTTATATTCAGCAGTTGCAATGTCTTCTAGTGTTTCATCACCATCTGCAATTTCAATACTTACATCGTATTCCGTTTGCAAATCTTGTAAATCACTATTATATACCGCTAAAACTTCATTATACGAACTATAAATTTCATCAAAATTTTCTACGCGATTTCTTAATATTGTTCTACCACCAGCAACAAAAGCTAAGTAAACAACCAAAAAGACTAACACTATATCTATTACCGATGAAAATAGCCTTTTAAAAAAAGATGCAGACATTAGTTTTTCCTTACTACTAACTTAACGCCCTTAATAGCAAGAACAGTAACTTTTTCTTCTGATACAATATCTTCGTTTGATATTGCTGTCCAAATTTTACCTTCGATTTTGACTTCGCCTCTATCGCCATTTTTTATTTCTTTTGTACACACAGCAATTTTACCGATTAAACTATCGGCATTAGTTTTAATTTTGTTCTTGCTCATGTGTTCTTTGAATATAGGGCGTAAGATAACTAATAGTAAAATTGAAACTACCAGGAATACTACTACTTGAACTGCGATATAGTCCGGGAAGATTAAGGCTACAATTAACGCAAATAATGCACCTGCTGAAAACCAAACACTTGATAAGTCCATAGTGCCTGCTTCAATTACAGCGGCCACGATAATTACTGCAAACCAGATTAACACCATTAATGTCCCTATTGGAATTGCGCTCAGAAACATAATATTACACCTCTCTCTTATTTAAATCAATTACTAAAACTTTTTCTATTTTATCCCAAGAAACTTTAAATTTATAAGATTGGTGATGTTCCTCATACTTCAATCCCATTAAACTAGCTGCTTCTTTAAGGAATAATTTATTACAGATTCTAGAATAACTAGATTTCACTGTAATGTTGTGTTGTTGCTCTTTTGGGATAAAACCCATACTTATTTCTTCTTTTGTTATTGGTTTCACAGCGATCAATTTTTTATCCCTGTCAAGACCTAACAAGACTACATAGGCATTTTCAAAATAAACCGTTGCGGATTTATTTAAAGTAATATTAGCTTCATATAAAGTAGCTAACTCATCTAATGGTTTTTTGGATGCCCAAATGAAATTATTCATATCTCAACCTCCATTATAATACAAATTTTAGATATTTAACATTATAACACATTATTAGTTAATTATCAATAATTACCACTAATTATTATAAATTATTTATAGTTATTTTCAAAACGATACAACTTGTGTATAATAGATGTTAGGTGATAAAATGAATGATAATAAATATGCTGTAACTATCTCTAAATCTCTAAACAAAAGATTTAAAAGCCCTTTACTGGCTAAATTTTTGAAAGGGATAGATGAATATAAATTAATTCAAAAAGGTGATAAAATATGTGTAGCTTTGAGCGGCGGGAAAGATTCCCTTCTTTTAGCTGCTTTATTTGAAGAATATAAACTCCATTTCAATAATAACATAGAAGTTGTATATTTAACTATGAACTCTGGATTTACAGATGAGTTTTTACAAAACCATATAAGCAATTGTGAAAAAATAGGAATAAACACAGAGGTTTTTGATTCGGAAATATATGAAATTGCTAATACATTGGATCCCAAATCTCCTTGCTTTCTATGCGCTAGAATGAGAAGGGGATTTTTGTATCAAAAAGCCAAAGATTTAGGTTGTAACAAATTGGCTTTGGGACATCATTTTGATGATGTTATTGAAACAACCTTAATGAATATCTTTTATTCCGGAACATTTAAAACAATGTTGCCGAAAGCGAGATCTAAAAATTTCGAAGGATTAGAATTAATTAGGCCAATGTATTTAATAAAAGAACGCGAAGTGCTTAATTTTATTAAATATCACAATATTAATTTTGTTTCAAAAGGATGTGAATTTCAAAATCGAAATGACGATTCTAAAAGAAAAGAAATGAAAACAATGATTACGGAATTAAGGGGTGTTTATGAAAATATAGACATTAACATTTTTCGATCAGCACAAAACATTAATTTAGACTCAGTTTTAGGATATTTTAATAAAGAAGGCAAAATAAGCTTCCTTGATGAGTATTAAAAAAAAGCACTTCAGAGTTAGTTTCCTTAAAACGGACA
>JAGLYJ010000035.1 GCA_023132365.1 Mycoplasmatota bacterium | reverse complement strand
CAGTTGCATCTGGACCATTTATTACCACAATAAACGATATATTATCACTGCTAATCTATTTTGGACTAGCAACATTACTTATTAATACTCTTACATAACTTGAAGGGAGGAAAAATCATGGAAAACTTATATGATGAAGTTAAAGATTATCAAAGTGAGATTTCTGAAGTAATTCTTAACAACAAAGAAAACTTAGAAGAATTACTAGAAGAATATCATTTATTTGATATTTCTCGAGTTGTAATTGAATTAAAACCTAATCAATTATCTGATTTTTTTAGTCATATAAATGCTGATTTTTCCGCAGAGATATTTGAGTATTTAGAAACAGATGAAGCTGAAGATGTAATTGAGTATCTATCTGAATCTAAAATTGTCCGTATTATCGAGAATATGGAAATTGATGAAGCGGTTGATTTACTTAAATATCTTAGAAAAAAAGGATTAAATTTATTAAATAAAATTAATCCAGATAAGCGTAAAGAGTTTGAACGTATTATGGCTTATCAAGAAGATCAAATCGGAGCCTTTATGTCCAATAGTTTCTTAACTATTGATAAGAGTTTAACAGTTAAAGAAGCAATGGTTTATGTAACGAAGGAAGCTCATAGCGTTGATTATATATCGATTATTTATATTACAGAGAACAGTAAATTAACAGGTTATCTTAGACTTAAGGATTTGATTGTAGCTAGAGCAACTGAACTTATAAAAGATATTATGGAAACTCGTTTTGAAAAAGCATTTCCTACAGATGATCATGAAGAAGTTTCAGCTATAATGCAAGACACTAGTGAGTCATCTATTCCAATTGTTGATGAAACTGATAAAATTATTGGAATTATAACTCATGATGATTTAATGGATATTGTTGAATTAATTGAAGAAGAAGATTATACTAAATTTGCAGCTATCTCAGATAGTGAAATTAGTTTAGAGTCAAGCAGTCTAAGGAATTCTATTAAAGCTAGATTACCTTGGTTATCTATATTACTGTTGTTATCGATGGTAACATCAGTAATACTCGGCTTCTTTGAACAAAGACTATCAAATTCAGGTGGAGCTATATTGTTAGCTTCAAAATTAGCGATTTATTTACCATTAATTTTAGGTATGGCTGGTAATACAGGTACTCAGAGTTTAGCGGTTATGATAAGGTATTTAACTAAAAACGAAGAAATTGATAGACCAAAAATGAGAGCACATTTATTTAGAGAATTAAAAACAGGAGTATTACAAGGGTTAATTATTGGTGTGTTAATATTTGTAATGATTAACATGACTACATTTATTAGAGGCGATATATTAAATAATATAAATTTAATCTATGCTTTGGTTACTGCAGCTTCTATATTTATTGCTTTATCAGTAGCAACTATCTTAGGAGCTTTAATACCGCTTCTAATGAATACAATGAAAATTGATCCTGCAGTTGCATCTGGACCATTTATTACTACTGTTTCTGATATAATAACATTGTCGATATATTATTCAGTTAGTTTAGCGATATTGTTACCACTATTTATCTAAGGAGAAAAGATATGAATTTAACAGGAAAACAAAATGCCAAACTTAAGAGTTTAGCTAATAAACACAAGGTTATGTTTCAAATAGGTCAAAAGGGCTTAACAGATAATGTTATTGACAATATATTTGATTATTTAAGAAAATATGAAGTAGGTAGAATTTCAGTATTGAAATCTTCTCCTAAATCTATTGATGAAATTATGGAAGAATTAAATGAATTAAGTATTTATCCTATCAGCAAAATTGGTAGAGTTATTTTGCTTTATAGAGAAAATAAAAATTTAAAGGATAGGATTATATTATAATGAAGATTTTACTTACTAATGATGATGGCTTTAAAGCAAAAGGAATAAGAATTTTGTTAGATGAATTAAAGAAGTATGGTGAAGTTATCTTAGTTGCACCTAGAGATCATATGTCAGGTTCTAGTATGTCACGAGCATTCTGGAATAAGATTGAAGTAACTGAGCACGAAGAAAATGTGTTTTCAGTTGCTGGAACTCCTGCAGATGCAGTAACAATTGCACTTCACGGATTAAGAATCAGACCTGATGTGATAATATCAGGAATTAACAATGGATTTAATCTTTCATCTGATACAGCTTATTCAGGAACTATTGGAGCTGCTATGGAAGGCATAAAAGTTGGTATTCCAGCAATTGCTCTTTCATCTGACTATAGAGATTTTGGTAATGCTAAAAAAGATTTAGATTATGTTTTAAATTTCATCTTTAATAATGATTTATTATCAAAGAACTATCTATTAAATGTGAATTTTACAAAGAACTCAGTTAAAAAAACTAAAGGAATTAAAATTACTGATTTAGGTCATAGACCTTTAGAACATTATTATGAAAAAGAAGACAATCATTATTTAGCAAAAAGAAATATACTAAATTACGAACCAGAAGAAGGTACAGATTTGTGTGCCATAAGAAATGGATATATCTCTATTACTCCATTGAAGTTCGGAAGCCAAACAGATTATGGTTTAAGAGAATTAAGAAATAAGGTGGCTAGAAGTGAATAGGAAATTACCTTTAATTTTCTTTATTGTCAATTTAATAGCTGTTTTTACAATTATTATCTTTATTTCAGATAATGCTTTTGTAAATATTCTATTAGCTATATATATGATGATTTACGCTTCAACATTTTATTATATTAATCGTAAGAAGAATTAGGAGCATTTTATATGGTAAACAAACAAAATATTAAGAATATTCAAGATGAAATAAATGACCAAACGATTATAGCCGCTACTAAGTATGTTGATGCATCAGCAATCGAAGATTTGGTTAAACTTGGAATAAATAATATTGGTGAAAACCGAGTTGATGCTTTTTTAGAGAAGTACAATGTTTTACATGATTACAATATTGTATGGCACTTTATAGGACATTTACAATCTAAAAAAGTAAAAAAAGTTATTAACAAAGTAGATTATCTTCATTCATTAGATCGCATTAGTTTAGCTGATGAAATTCAGAAACATAGAACCTTGCCTTTGAAGTGTTTCATTGAAATAAATATTTCTGATGAGCAATCGAAATATGGTCTTAATGTGAATGATGTGTATAGTTTTTGTGAAAAACTAGAAAGTTATGATAAAATACTTATAGTAGGTTTAATGGGAATGGCAAAACTTACTGATGATGAAACAGAAATAAGTAATGAATTTGGTAAATTAAGAGAAATAAAAGAAGAGTTAAATAAAAGATTAAGTTTGAATATTGATTTTCTCTCAATGGGAATGTCTAATGACTATAAAATCGCTATTAAAGAAGGGTCTACACATCTTAGATTAGGATCTATTCTTTTTGGAAAAGAGGATTAAATATGGGGTTATTTTCAAAAAAACAAAAAATTGAAGCTACCGATGTAGATTTTGAAGAATTAAAGTTCTATCGCGTTACTGATTCAAAGGGTATTTATGAATACGCTGAAGAGTTAATGCATAGAGTTCCAATTGTTTTAAATTTCACTGATTGTTTAATCTCAGAAGCTAATGAAGTTTTAATGTTTTTATCTGGCGTATTATATGCCTGTGATGGTGAAATTGTTAAGATTCAAGACAAAATCTATTTAATGGCACAAAAATCGGATATTTTAGGTCCGACTCTTACAAAGTTTATCAATGATTATAGAAAGAAATAGGTGAATTAATTGTTAGAATTTTTATCGACAACCGATGTCTTAGGAGCTTTTTTATTTGGTGTATATCAAGTTTTAAGAATATATGTGTATATATTATTCATATTTATTCTATTAAGCTGGACACCGTTAGTTAATTCAAAGTTTTATGGATATTTAAGAATGATTTGTGATCCATACCTAAACCTTTTTAAAGGTAAACTGATCTTTAGTAATATGGATTTTGGAACCTTGTTTGGTATTATTATTTTACAAGTTTTAGTATATTTTATAGGTAATTCACTTATATAAGCTTAAACGTATATTAGTGCTTGCAAAAAAAGTATTTTTTGTGTATAATTTATGAGTATAAAATCTATGATGAGGATAACATAATTTAATTAATATTTGAAAGAGAGCTTGCGGTTGGTGAAAGCAAGAAATATTACTAAGTTATTATCACCTTTGAGTGATTGACTGATATGTAAGTCAATCCGTATTCCTGCGTTAAAGGTTATAGAGTGCTAGTTTTTTAACTAGAACAAAGGTGGTACCGCGATAAATCGTCCTTTTTTAGGCCGATTTTTTTATTTTTTAAGGAGGAACAAAATGGATAAGAAAAACTACAAAGATACCTTATGCATGCCAAAAACTGGATTTCCAATGAGAGGGAATTTAGGGCAAAAAGAACCAATCATACAAAAACAATGGAAGGAAATGGATCTTTACAATCTTGTTTTGAATAAGAATGAAGGAAGACCATTATATATTTTACATGATGGACCACCATATGCTAATGGTGCTATTCATGCTGGTCATGCATTGAATAAAATATTAAAAGATTTTGTTGTTAGATATAAAAACATGTCTGGATTTAGAACTCCATATATTCCTGGATGGGATACACATGGATTGCCAATTGAGAATGAACTTACTAAGAAGAAAAAAGTCAATCGTAAAGAAATGTCTACGGCTGATTTTAGAGAGTTATGTAAGAAATATGCTCTTGAACAAGTTCAAATCCAAAAACAACAATTTAAAAGACTTGGTATTCTAGGTGAATGGAGTAAACCATATATTACTTTAAATAAGTCATTTGAAGCAGCTCAAGTAAGAGTATTTTCAAAGATGGTAGAAAAAGGATTAATCTATAAAGGATTAAAACCTGTTTATTGGTCACCATCAAGTGAAACTGCTTTGGCTGAAGCAGAAATCGAATATCATGATATTACTTCACCATCTATCTACGTAGCAATGCCTGCAGTTAACACTTTAGGTAAGCTACCAAAGAACACACATTTCTTAATTTGGACAACTACACCTTGGACAATTCCTGCGAATCTTGCGATTACTGTTGGTAGTGAAATTGAGTATACGCTTATAGAAGTTAATAAAAAGAATTTTTTAGTTGGTAGGAATTTAATAGAAACTCTAACTGAAAAGCTTAATTGGAAAAATCCAAAAGTAATTCAAAATATTTTTGGGTGGGAATTAGAAAATATGCAATACAAACACCCATTATATGAAAGAGTATCTCCAATTATAATCGGTGATCACGTTACTACTGAAGACGGTACTGGTTTAGTTCATACAGCACCAGGACATGGTGAAGATGATTTTATAGTAGGAAATAAATATGGGTTAGATGTTTTCTGTCCTGTTGATGGAAGAGGAATAATGACGGCTGAAGCAGGTAGTAGATTTGAAGGGCTATATGTAGATAAATGTAACCCAGAAGTAATCAATGCTTTAGATGAATTAGGAGTATTACTTGGAAGATTTGATATCGTCCATTCTTATCCTCATGATTGGCGTACTAAAAAACCAGTTATATTTAGAGCTACAAGTCAATGGTTTGCTAGTATAGAAGATATTAAAGAAGATATTTTAAAAGCAATTCAAACTGTTAAATGGTACCCTTCTTGGGGTGATCTTAGATTATCAAATATGATTAAAGACAGAGGCTCTTGGTGTATTTCAAGACAAAGAGTTTGGGGTGTGCCAATTCCTGCATTTTATACTGAAAATGATACAGCTATTTTAGATCCAGTTGTAATTGAGCATATTGCTAACTTATTTGCTAAAGAGGGATCAAATATTTGGTTCAAATTGACGGCTGAAGAATTACTGCCTGAAGGATATACACATCCAGATTCACCTAATGGAATCTTCAGAAAAGAAACAGATATCATGGATGTATGGTTTGATTCAGGATCAAGTCATCACGGAGCTATGTTAGAACTAGGACAACCTTATCCAGCTGACTTATACTTAGAGGGTAGTGATCAATACCGAGGTTGGTTTAATTCAAGCCTTATTACAGGTGTTGCTACAAAGGGTATAAGTCCTTATAAAACTATTGTATCTCATGGTTTTGTACTTGATGGTGAAGGTAAAAAAATGTCTAAGTCTATGGGGAATGTTGTAGATCCTAATAGAGTAACTAATACATTAGGCGCAGATATCTTAAGATTATGGGTTGCTTCAGTTGATTATCAAGCTGATGTTAGATTGAGTGATAATCTTATCAAGCAAGTTTCAGAATCTTATCGTAAGATTAGAAATACAATCAAGTTTTTCCTAGGAAATATCTATGATTATGATGATAAAAAGGATAAAGTTCCATATGAAAAACTAGGTAATTTAGATAAATATATGATGATTAAAACAAATAATCTAGTTAAAGAAGTAAGAGCTGCGTATGATGACTTCAGATTTGATGTGGTTTATCGTAAAGTTACTAATTTTGTTACATTTGTTTCATCATTCTATTTAGATCCTGCTAAAGATGTTTTATATATTGAAAAGGCGGATTCTTTAGATAGAAGACAAATTCAAACTGTAATTTACAGAATTTTAGATAATTTATTAAAACTAATGACACCACTCATTCCACATACTACAAGTGAAAGTTATTCACATATTCCAAACACTGAAGTGTTAGATGCATATTTACTTGATATGCCTGAAGTGTTAGATTTAGATACAAAAATAGAATCTATATTTGATGAATTTATGGATTTAAGAGAAGATGTTTTAAAAGCTTTAGAAAATGCAAGAAATGAAAAGATTATAGGTAAAAGTTTAAATGCTAAACTTGTATTATATCCAAAACCTAGAATTCTTGATTTGCTTGGAAAGCTTGGAGTGAACTTAGCTCAAGTATTTATCGTTTCAGAACTTGAAATCAAAAAGGATGGATTTGGAGCTTATAAAGGCAACGATGTATCAATTGATGTCTATAAAGCTGAGGGAATTACTTGTGATAGATGTTGGCAAGTAGTCCCAGTAGTTAATGAAGATGGAGTATGTCCTCGTTGCGAGAAAGTTTTAGAATAATTTTTAGGGCCGATATTGCATTTGATATCGGCTTTTATTACAGCTTTATTATTTGCAAAATGGGATAAAAAAAGGTATAATTTATATGCAATAAATTAAGAAAATGAAACATAGGAGGAAAATATGAAGGAAAAAATGAAAATAAATAAATTAATTGATCATACCTATCTTAAAGCTTACGCAACAAAAGCTGATATGGATAAACTTATAGATGAAGCTAAAACTCATAATTTTAAATCTGTGTGTGTTAAACCTACACGTGTAAAATATTGTAATGAAGCATTAAAAGACTCAGATGTATTAGTTTGTACGGTAATTGGATTTCCTTTAGGAGCTAATACTATAGAAACAAAGGTATTTGAAACTTTAAACGCTATTGCTAATGGTGCAGATGAAATTGATATGGTTATGAATATAGGTAGATTTAAAGATGGTGATTATAATTACATCGAAGATGAAATAAATCAAGTATGTAAAGCAGCTCTAAATAAATCGGTTAAAGTTATTGTTGAAATCTGTTATTTAACTAATGAAGAAATTATTAAGGTATCAGAAATAATAGCAAAGACAGACGCTACATTTATTAAAACCTCAACCGGTTTTGGTACTGGTGGAGCAACTAAAGAAGCAGTTAAACTTATGAAAGATAACGTTGGGAATAAAGAAGTAAAAGCAGCTGGTGGAGTTAGAAATCTTGATGATTTAGATAATATGCTAAAAAGTGGTGCTACTAGAATTGGTACTAGTGGTGGTGTCAAATTGATGCAAGGTAAAGAAGATGAAGGTAATGAATATTGATGAGTGACCTACAAGATAGAGTATTACAATATACTAAATACTTATTATATAAATTTTCGTTCGTATATATCATTATATATACCTTGTTTACTGGCATTCTTATTGTAGCTACAGCCTACCTATTTAATATTGAAATAACAATATTTGTTATTTTAATTTCCGCTGCTATTGCGTTGGGATGGACTGTATTTAAAGAATATCTTAACTACCAAAGAACTGATAGACAAATAGAGAAACAACATAATTATTTAATCAATAAAAATCCTAATATAACACTGTATATTCCGGTTTTTAGAAAATTAGGTATGAGATTAGTATTAAAAAATGCTACTCTGTTTTTTATTAACGACAATATATATATGGAAGCATATAAACAACTTAGGTTAAAGAAAGACATTTTAGAAAGTGTTACAATTAAACTTGGTAGAGAGTTGCTAATAGGTGATTCTGTAGAAAGTAAAAATCAAAAATATATAACTTATGAAGCTAATTTGATGTATGAAGATTATAGTTTTTCTGTAATTAATATTAAAGAAGTAATTGATTTAATCGAAAAAAACAAAGGAGAAAAATATGATAAAAACACCACACATAAGTCCAGTAAAAGATAATTTAATAGCTAAGACAGTACTTATGCCTGGAGATCCGTTAAGAGCTAAATATATAGCTGATACATTTTTAACTGATGTAGTTAAATTTAATGAAGTTAGAAATATGTTTGGTTATACAGGATATTATAAAGGCAAAAAAATCTCTGTAATGGGGAGTGGTATGGGTATGCCTTCAATCGGAATATATTCATATGAACTATATAAATTCTTCGATGTTGAAAGAATTATTAGAATTGGTTCATGTGGTGCATATTCTCCAGAATTAAAACTATATGATACGGTTTTAGTTAAAGAAGCATATTCAGAATCTACATATGCACAAGTTCAAAGCGGTGAAAACAGTCATATATTGGAATCGTCTATGGAACTTGATAATTTGTTAGAAAAAATCGCAGAAGATTTGAAAATCCCACTACACATTGGAAGAATCCATTCATCAGATGTGTTCTATCGAGAAAACCCAGATTTTAAGGCATTATATGAAGATTATAAATGTCTTGGAGTAGAAATGGAATCATTTGCTTTATTTAATAATGCGAAGGTGTTAGGTAAACAAGCTGCTTGCTTGTTAACTGTATCTGATTCACTTGTAACAAAACAAGTAACAAGTGCAGAAGAGAGACAATCCGCTTTTACAAACATGATGAAAATAGCATTAGAATTAGCAGAATAAAAGGGAATATATTCCCTTTTTTTACGTGAGGTACATATGAAAGAGCCAATTAAAAGAACCATCAATGGAATTGATGTCTATTATATTAAATCTAAGAAATTTAAAACTATTACATGTTCAATGGTGTTTACCCATGAGCAAGGAATAGATTTAATAAATGAGTATTACTTTTTAAGTAATGCTCTAGTTGATAATATGAAAAAATATCCAAGCAATGTTTTAAAATATAGATATCAATCATCTCTTTATGGGCTTGATGCTTTTGGTAGCGCAACCTCAATAGGTAATAATATTGTAAATCACTTTGTGATTACTTATCCAAATGAATTATATTTGGAACAAGAACCAGATTTATCTAAAAAAGCATTTATATTCTTAAATGAAATAATTACTAATCCAAGCTTAAGAAAAGGTAAATTTACTAAAAAAGTTTTGAATGATAATGTAAAAGAAGCAAAAGAGCTTCATGAGTTATTGAAATCTGTTAAAGATATGTATGCATACTATAATTTCACAAAATTATTTTATAAGGATAAATTAGATCTTCAGTTTAATTTCCCTGAAAATGATAGGTTATCTGATGTTACATTAGATACTTTTACAAATGCATACAATGACATGTTTAATAAGGATTCAGTATCTATTTTTGTTACTGGAGATATTGATGAAAACAAGTTTGATGAAATTATTAAAGAAACATTAAGCCCAAGAATAGTTAATCATCAAGTGAAAAGTATAGATAGAAATTTCTCGTATAATAAAGATGCGAAGCCGAAGATAAAGAAAGAATATGATAATGTAAGTCAATCAAGAATATTTATTGGCTACACTACTAATATTAAGTATTTTACTAGAGATCATGCTGCGCTTTCTATTATGAATAATATTTTTGGCGGATTTGATCAATCAAAACTATTTATAGAAATTAGGGAAAAACACAATCTATCATACTATGTTGATTCAAATTATCAACCAGAAGAAAATTTAGTAACTGTATCCCTTAGCACTTCTAAAGCTAATGAAGATATTGTTATTCAAAAGGTAACTGAAATTTTAGATGAAATAAAAGCTGGTGAGTTTTCAGATGATTTATTTAAACAAGCAAAAGAAAACTGTATGAATTCTTTAGAAAGTTTAGTGGATTCACAAAGCCGTTATTTATTGCAACATATCAAATCCTATCATTTAACTGGTGAAAAATATGACTTGCAACATCGCATTAGTTTGTACAGGAGTATCACACAAGAAGATGTAGTCAAAGCAGCTAATTCACTTGTTCTTGATACAGTTTATCTCTATACAAAAAGAGGTGATTTAGATGCATAAAATTAATGCTTTATCTGATGAGTATATTTATTTAGAAACTTTGAGTTCAGGTCTAAAAGTAGCGATTCATCCAACTCCAAACTTTAAAAAAACGATTGTTACTTTACAAGTTGCATTTGGTGGAATAGATGTTCAATATAAAATAGGTGAGAAGGACAAAGTAATTCCATCTGGCTTTGCTCATTTCTTAGAGCATATGTTATTTTCAAATGATGGAAGAAACATTGCCGAAGAATTTTCAAAATACGGGGCAAATATTAATGCATATACCTCTAAGAGTATTACTAATTATCGTTTTGATTGTATTGATAATTTTGATTACCTCTTAGATTATTTATTGAGATCTTTTATAAGCTCTAATTCTGGTGAACAGTCTATAGTTAAAGAAAAGAAAATTATAGAGCATGAATTAAACATGTCAATGGATAGTTTGCATCATAAAATTTATCAGAAGTTAAAGAGAATGATGTATAGTGATGAAGCAATCACTGAAGATGTTGGGGGAACTATTAAGGATATTAAGTCTATAGACAAATCTATGCTGGATGAAGTATTCAATACGTTTTATCATCCAAAGAATATGTCTTTGATTATTAGTGGGAATGTTGATCCTTTAGAGATTATAAGTTTTTTAAAAGCCCATCCATATAACATGCATCATTGGTCGGAGTTTAAAAAAATTACTAGGGTGAAAAATAATCTACCTCGAAAAATTCATTCACATAAAAAAGTTATTGATAATAATAATGCTAATATGATAAGCATTGGTATCAAAATACCAAGTGAATTATTTGATATTTATTCAAAAGATTATCTTCATATCTCAATCGGATCTATTCTAAGCAATATATTTGGGTTAGCTTCTAAAAACTTTGACATTCTTAAAAAACAAAACTTAATGAATGTTTCTTTCTCAACCAATTCCAATATTGAAAGAGATTATGGTTATATCAATATATATATGCAAACAGATAAACAAGAAAAATACTACAATACTATCTTAAAGATGATTAAAGATATAAATGCATTACCTTTAGACGATGTGCTATTTGAAATTGACAAGAAAATGATATTGGGTAATTTCATTACGGTATTTGATTCATTACCTAGGATTCACGATTTTATAAGCAGCTGTATTATTGAGAATATCGATATCGAGAATTATTTAAAGAAAGTTATGGAATTAAAGTTAGAAGATTTAGAGCCAATAAAGAAGATATTTGTTAAAGAAAACATCTTTGTTGTAAGATATTTAAAAGGTCTAAAATAAATTATAAAAAGTGTTATAATATATTTAAGCGAGGGTAATAATGATTTTAAAAAAAGTAGAGTTTGTCGGTTCGGCAGTAACTAAATCTCAATTTCCTGATAACAATCTAGCTCAGATTGTATTTTCAGGACGTTCTAATGTTGGTAAATCTTCATTTATTAATGCTTTACTCAACCGCAAAAATATGGCAAGAGTAAGTCAAACCCCTGGAAAAACTCGTTTAATTAATTTCTTCTTAATAAATGATGGGTTCTATTTTGTAGATATTCCTGGTTATGGTTATGCAAGAGTAAGTAAGAAAATGATTCTTGAATTTCAAGCTATGATAGAAACATATTTATTGTCTGAACAAATTAGTTTTC
>JAGLYJ010000034.1 GCA_023132365.1 Mycoplasmatota bacterium | reverse complement strand
TTTCTTAACTTAATATTAGTGTTTTTCATAATTCCTCCTATTAAATTGTAATAATTATTTATAGTTTACTATAATAATCCAGCAATTAAAAGCTGATATCCATAACTTGCTTTATGGAATAGTTTACATGTTTTTACATAGAAATCGACATAAATCACTTAAAATCTTAGTGTTTATGTAACTATTTACATAAATAAATAGATATTAGCAGGTTAAATCCGGTAATTTATGTATAATGTTACACATAGGGGTGATACTATGTCAACTATAAAAGATGTCGCAAAACTTGCTCATGTAAGTGTAGCTACAGTTTCTAGAGTTATCAATCAAAAAGGCTATGTAAATATAGAGACAAGACAATTAGTTTTGGATGCTATAGAAAAACTTAATTACGTACCTAATGAACTAGCTAGATCATTGTTTCAAAAAAAATCTAGAATTATAGCGGTTATGTTACCACATCTAACAGCTTATTATTTCGCAGAGTTATTAGAATATATTGAAACTTATACAATAGATCAAAATTATCGCTTGATGGTTTGCAACTCGCAAGATGATCCTGAAAAAGAATCAAAATACTTAAGGATATTTGATCAATATAATATTGATGGTATTATATTGATTTCCAATACGCACAGAATTGATGATTACAAGAAACTAGGAATACCTATTGTTGAAATTGATCATAAATTAGGAGAAGACATACCTTCAATACAATCAAATAATTATCAAGGCGGAAAATTAGCCGCTAACAAACTTGTTAGCATTGGCTGTAGAAAAATAATTCATTTAAGAGGTCCTTCTGATTTAGTTATAGTAAGAGAGAGATCAAATGGTTTCAATTCAGTTCTAAAAGAAAACAACATAATTAACTTTTCATATGATTTAGACTTTAGAGCGCCAAGTCCAACTGATATTGCAAATGTAGTAAAATCAAATCCGGATTGTGATGGCATCTTCTGTGATTCAGATTATATTGCAATCCTCGCAATTCAAGCATTAAAAAGTTCTGGAAGAAGAATTCCAGAGGATGTTAGTGTTATCGGTTTTGATGATATTGAAATAGCTAGTGTCTTAACTCCAAAACTAACAACTATATCTCAGCCAAGAAAATTAATCAGCGAATACGCTGTAAATGCATTGATAAAGTTAATTAACAAAGAAAAATTAGATCCATTTCATAGAAATGTGGATGTTAAATTAATTGAAAGAGACACAACAAAATAACAGAGGAAATTTATTCCTCTGTTTTTATTTTGATCATTAAGTTTTCAATTTTTTTAGCAGTATCATCAGAAATCACATGCTCAATACAACAAGCTTCCTTAGTTGCCAGTTCTTCGTTAATTCCCAAAATATCTATCAAGAATTCTTTCAACATATTATGTTTCCATAAAACATTCTTTGATATTCTTTTACCTTCTTCTGTTAAAGAAATATTACCATAAAGTTCTTTTTCAACTAAACCCTCATCAATTAGAGTATTAACAGCTTTGTTAACGCTAGCTCTTGATACTTTTAAATGATTTGCTAAGTCAATTGATTTAACATTATCTCCACCAAACAAGCAAATAGTTTCCAAGTAATTTTCTAATGATTCTGAATACTTTTTATTATTCATCTTCTTGGTTCCTTTCCTTATTTGTGATATCTTCTTTAAAATTTATGTATTTAGGTAAATGACACCCCGAAGTTTTATTACAAGATGAACAATCACCACAAATACTGCCCTTATTTCTAATGAACTTTCTAATCATAAATCCAACAAACACAAGTGCTAACCCGCTGAATACATAGGTAAGCGAATCACCTATTGGTATACTTGCAAGTTGAAATACCCCAAGAGCAATTAAATATGCAATAAATACTTCATAGAAAATAATAAATGTAAACCATTTCCAAGAATTGAGTTCCCTTTTCATTGCAGCCACAGCTGCAATACATGGAGTACTTAGTAAAGCAAAGACCATAAATGAGTAGGCTTGTGCTGCTGTGAAGTTAGCTTGAATAGAAGAATATAGTAAAGTTCCATTTGTTACAACGTCTCCATTTACACCATATAAGATACCTAAGGTACCAACCACTGACTCTTTAGCAACAATTCCAGTAAGCATTGCTACCGTTGCTTGCCAATCAGTAAAACCGATCGGTTTGAATATTGGTAAAACGAATCTACCGATTGACCCCAGTAAACTATTACTAATTTCAGATTCAGCTAATAATCTAAATTGTCCATCAACAACACCAAAATAACTAAAGAACCAAATAATCATAAATGCAGCTAATAATATTGTTCCTGCTTTTACTAAAAAATCTTTGCATCTTTCCCAAGTATGCATTAAGGTATTTTTAACTGTTGGCATTCGGTATTCTGGAAGTTCCATTATATAGTTAGCTTTTGCCCCTCTAAATAACATCTTTTTAAATAGTACTGCTGAGAAAATAGCAACTAGCATTCCTAATATATACATTGAGAAAACTACTATAAATGATCCTCCACCAAATAACGCTCCTGCAAACACACCGTAAATTGGTGCTTTTGCCCCACACGATATAAAGGGAATAATCATTGTTGTAATTTTTCTATCTTCGTCTGAATCAAGAGTTCTAGTATTTGCCATAGCTGGTACGGAACAACCAAATCCAATTAGCATTGGAATAAATGATTTTCCGGATAGACCAAATCTCTTCAGCGCTCTATCCATTATAAATGCAGCTCTTGCCATATAACCAGAGTCTTCAAGTATTGCTAGTGAGAAGAATAAAATAGCAAGTTGAGGTAAAAACCCAATAACAGCTGCTAATCCTCCAAATACACCATTCGTTATTAACGATGATACAAATGGCGCCATCCCTATTGAGTCTACTCCATTAATGATTAATGAGAAGAACTGATTGATAAGCCAGATAAACTGATTTGTAATAAAAATACCAATCGGTCCAAATGCTAAAAAGAATATAGAAAACATTATTAATCCAAATAATGGTAACCCTAGATATTTGTGTGTCAATATCTTATCTATCTTATCCGTTTCAGATTCTTCGTAAATATCACTTTTCATATGAGTCTTTTTAACAAAATCAAAAATCCTATTATATCTTGCATTTGGCAATATCATATCAAAGTCTAAAGTGTACTTGCGTTTCTCATCATAATGCGCTTGTAAAAGTTTAGCAAGATCTGATTTTTCTATTTTTATATTAACAATTGCTTTTATACCATCCTCAAAGAATCTGTGAGCGATGAATCTATCTTTTATATATGATGCGAATAAGTCAATAGTTTCTTCTATATCATCACTATATTTAATTTTGGCAACTTCATCATTAAAATCAAATTCTTCTACAGTCCTAATCAATGCTTCAATACCGATTTTCTTTCTTGCTGATATTGGAACAATCTTAACTCCTAGTAAATTTGATAATTCAAAATAATCGATTTCCTCTTTTTTCTTTTCAACAATATCCATTGCATTCAAAGCAATAATCATTGGAATTCCAGCTTCGATTAACTGTAAACTCAAAAAAAGATTCCTCTCAAGGTTAGAGGCATCTACAATGTTAATTATTAAATCCATATTTTTATCAACAACATAATTAGCCGTGATTTCTTCTTCTAATGAAATAGTTGATAATGAATATATACCTGGTAAATCCACAATATTCACATCAATATTGTTTGATTTAAGTTTGCCTGTTTTTTTCTCTACTGTAACACCTGGCCAATTTCCTACTGATTGATTACTACCTGTCAACTCATTGTACAAAGTAGTCTTACCAGAATTAGGATTTCCAATTAGTGCAATACTTCGCATATTACTCCTCGATTCTATCTACAATAATTGTTCTCGCTTCTGACTTTCTTAGCGTTAAAGAATACCCTCTAACAATGATCTCCATGGGGTCTCCTAGTGGAGCAGTTTTTTTTACAAATATTTTAGTCCCTGAGATAAGTCCCATATCAATAATTCGTTTTCTTAAATTGTTAGCATATACTTGTTTTACTATACAATATTCGCCTGGCAATATTTCTTTTAATGTCATAATGGAACCTCCTATTGTTAGATTGAGCTAACTATCAAAATAAAAATATAAAGCTGTAATGTTAGCTTGTGTTAACATTATAACTTTATATATTATAAAAGTCAATAAAATATATAACTTCTTTCTAAATCTAGAAGTTGTTTTTTTACCTTCTTGCCAAACACATATTCACCAATATCACCATTACTTTTTATTACTCTGTGACAGGGAATGACTATTGGCAATTTGTTATTCTTGCAAACAGTCCCAACCGCTCTATAAGCATTAGGGTAACCACACATATTTGCTAATACCTTATATGACATAGTTTTACCTATTGGAATACCCAATATCCCATTTAGAATGTCTATATTAAAAGTAGATCCAATTATGTTGATTGGCAAATTGAACTTTGATCTCTTTCCTTCAAGATAATCATCAAATTGTCTCTTCATATTCAAAATATCTGAACTAGGTTTATCTTTAGATATTTGGTGCTTATCAACAAAAACTCTTTCAACATTTTTGTTATTATAAAATAAGGTAATTGTCCCTATTTTACTAGCAAATGTATACTTTTCCATTTTTGACTTTTCACCTGCTTTTCAGTTACCCAAATTAAGTTATTCATTAAACTTAGCATTGAATATGTTTTATTGTTTATTTTTAATTATTCAAGTATTTCTTAACGAATTTCTCTACAGATACCTCATAATTCTTAGTATCAGTAACATATGACCCTGCATGAAACGCCTCATTTTTACCAATGAATAATTGCTTAGGCCCTTGATAGTTCTCATGTAGCTCAATTGTATGGTGATAATTAATGTATTTATCTGCTTCTCCATGTGCAAAGAACACTGGTACAGTTATTCTGTTAAGCGCTTTAATAGGCGAAATTCCATTGAAATAACTGCCTACAATTAGTTTAAAGAAAAAACTGCCTATATACATAAATGGCCACTTGGGAATGTACTTAGTCTTTTTTATGAATTCTTCAACTAAAACACTTAGGTTAGTAAACCCACAATCACTAAAAACAAACTTGACTCTATGATCGTTTTCAGCTTCTAATAAAACTGTGGCTGACCCCATAGATTCACCATAAGTCCCAAGATAAATTTCACTGCCATATTTATTAAATGTATCAGTGATAACTTCATTCAAATCATCCTTCTCTTTATGCCCTAACGAAGTATAATTTCCTTCTGAATTACCATGATATCTGTGATCATACATGACAATATTATACCCATATTTCATCATCATTCTTGCGTACTTCAAACATCCGTGATGAGTATACGTATGTCCATGAGACATAACAATATATTTATTTGTCTCTAGATTATTCTTTAAAAAATATGCTTGTAAACTTAATCCATCTCTAGTTTTAACTATGTATTCACTAGTAGTATTATCTCGATAAAAATCCATAATACCATTCAAGTATTCTTCCTCAAGAACACTCGTTTCTAGTAATGATCTTCTTGGAGGTTTAGCGGTTCTAAAAGCAATATATAACCCACCCACAAAAAGCACTAAAACAATGACAACGCTAATTGGTATTAACCACGGCATATTAATCTCTCCTTCATATTATTCTTGTAATAAATTATAATATATTCCTTTTAAATTCATAAGCTCTTGATGATTACCCATTTCAGATATACCATCTTTACCAAGTACAATTATTCTATCTGAATTGATTATAGTTGATAACCTATGGGCAATTACGATTGCAGTTTTACCTTTAATCAAATCATCAAATGCTGATTGTATTAATCTTTCTGTTACATTGTCTAAAGCACTTGTTGCTTCATCTAAAACAACAATTTTAGGTTTCTTCAAAAACAGTCTTGCAATAGCAATGCGCTGTTTTTGACCGCCAGAAAGCTTGACACCTTTTTCACCAGTATATGTTAAATACCCTTGAGGTAGCGATTCAATAAACTTATGTATGTTTGCACGTTTAGCTGCTTCTACTATTTCAGCATCAGTCGCATCAGGATTGCCATATAAGATATTATCTTTCAATGTACCATAGAAGATGAATACATCTTGTTGAACGTGCCCTATAGCTCTTCTAAGTGAATAAACATCATAATTCCTTATATCTATACCATCGATTTGTATTGACCCCGTATTCACATCATAGAAACGAGGTATTAATTTCGAGATTGTTGATTTACCTACACCAGTTTCACCTATTAAACCAATTTTTTCACCTGGTTTTATTTCAAGGTTGAAATTTCTAAGAACCTGTGATTCGCCATTATTATATGCGAAATTCACATCTTTAAATACAATTTTACCACTTGGATTAATTAAATCTATAGAATCTTCTTCTGATCTGATTTTAGGCTCGATATGCATAACTTGATAAAATTTCTCAAAGCCAGACATCCCTTGTTGAATTTGTTGCATCATGTAAATTAAACGATTAATCGGTCTAGTTAAAAATGTTATGTATATATAATACGTGAATAAATCAATCGCGGTAATAACTTGATAATAAACAAATATACCACCAACTATAACCAACAATAAGGTCAGCATCTTTAAGAAAAACTCATTTCCAACATGAAATATTCCCATTTGTCGATATGCTTCTTTTGTAGAATCAGCATATGATTCATTTACTTCTTGAAAACGTTCAACCTCAAACTCTTCATTATTATAAGCTTTTGTAAGGCGAATCCCAGATATTGAATTCTCAATCTTAGAATTCAATTCTCCATGCACTTTCCTTACGCTTCTTTGCGCTACTAATAGTTTTTTTCTTCTCCACCAAGAGAAAATAACTATTACAATAACAAATGAGAAAATAATCACCGTTAACAAAACGTTAATTGTGCATAGATAGATAAACGCTCCAATAAACATAATGCCAGAAATAAATAAATCTTCTGGAACATGATGAGCCATTTCTGAAATATCTCTAAGATGACTTGTAATATAGCTCATTAAAACACCAGTTTGGAAATCATCATAAAACTCATAATCTAATTCTTCATATTTCCTAAATAAATCTTTTCTCATATCTCTTTGAATATAAGCTCCCATAATGTGCCCATTATAAGTAACATAAAAAGATAATCTAGCTCTAACCATATATATAAATAGTAATCCAATTCCAAAATAGATAATCATCTCTAAAGCTTTATTTGGTATAAAATCATCTAAAATCATTCTGACAGCTATTGGAAACAATAAATCTATCGCTGACATCATGAATGCTGAAAGCATATCAAGGTAGAATACTTTTTTATGATTACCATAATAACTAATAAATGTTTTTAACATCTTGTCACCCCATGCTCTTCTGCATTTCTAAATTTTTAAATTCTAATTTATTCAACCTAAACAGTATAATTACTGAAGCTAAGATTAAAATTGTGCCTTTAAATATACTGCTAATATTTACAGACCACCAAATACCTAACTCATCCATTGTATTTATTAATACCAACACTAATGGAATTCTTAAAAGATTACCGAATACTCCATTTATAGAAGGAATATAACTTTTTCCTAACCCATTGAATAAACCAGCTCCAACGGCTTCAAACATCATAAAAATTTGAGACAAACTAATGATTTTTAGGTAGATAATACCTGGATTTATAACCAAAGGATCATCTACAAAAACTCTCATTAACCACTCTGAGTTAAAAAATAATAAAGCCGCAACTGAAATTGAATATGGTATTAGGATTAATGAAATATATAATATACCTTTTCTAATTCGTTTAAACTGTCTAGCTCCAAAATTTTGACCAACAAACACAGTAATAGCAGTTTGGAAGCCTCCACCAATCATCCAAGTTAGCTGTTCGGCCTGAGTTCCGATTCGATGAGCGGACACAACATCTCCACCAAACAGATAAACTTTTGTGGCTATATATATTGATATACAAGTAAATAATAATGAGTGAATACCTACTGGAATACCTATCCTCAAGATATTTTTAATAGCTTTAAAATTCAAATTCTTAAGATTAAATAATTTGATATCTGGATTGTTTCTTTTATAAAACACATAAAACAATATTAGTGTGACTCCTTGTGCAAAAACAGTCGCAATCGCTGCACCAGTCATGCCCCACTTGAAAACTAAAATCAGGATTGGGTCTAAAGCGATATTTAATGATAACCCAATTGCTAGAATAATCAAATTATGTTTGGTTTGTCCTAACCCTTCGTTAATGGACATGAATCCATTATTTAAAAACTGAATAAATATAAACCCACCAATAATAGGTAGATAAGTCAATGCATAGGTAACAATCAATTGATCTTGTATATTGAATATTCCTAAAAACTGCTTGTTAAATAAAAGAATAAGAACTGAAAGTGATATCCCCAAAACTAATTGTAAAGATAATCCACTACTAGCATAAACATCTATATCGTGCGGCTTATTCTCGCCAACAGAGTGACCAATTTTAACACTAGTACCTATTTTAGCAATCATAATGAATCCAAATGCTAACCAAGGAAAATAACTGGATGTTCCAATAGCTGAAATAGCAGCTGATTCATCTAATCCGATTCCATCAACCCTACCAATCCAGAACATATCAGTTAAATTATATACAATTTGAGCAACTGACGTTAAAAGAACTGGTAAAGCTACCAGCAATAGTTTTTTTAATATAGATCCTTCTGTCAAGTTGTATATTTTCTTCATTGTGAATCCTTACATAAACCTTTTTATAGGTACTATTTTATTATTCTTCTAAGAAATAAGTTGCCTCCATATCAGCTGTAGATAAAGCAAATGCTAGAGGAAACTTTGAGAATGCTTCGCTAACATTTCTGATATTCTGGGTGTCAGAGAATCCCATATGATATCTAATAGAGAAAGCTTCTTCTCTAGAAAGTTTCATAAATCCAGATATAATGTATACTGATTTTTCTCCATGCCCATAAGGTAATTCATCTTGATAATCATAGCTAGGCACTTGAATCCATTTGCCTGATGAATCTTTTTTGTTTCTCATAGATTTTTTATAAACATTAACTTTGCATAAATCATGTAATAATGCAACAATTGCTATAGTTTCATCACTTACATTTAATTTATATGTCTCTTTTACTCTAGATCTTGAAAGATAATCTTTTAAACATTTATAAACATTTATAGAATGCTCTAAAAGACCACCATCTCTTGATAAATGAAATCTTGTTGAGGCTGGCGCTTCAAAAAAATCAGATTTATTTGATAATAAATAATCCAATAATTCTTTTGCTCCGTCTCTTTTGATATACCTATTGTATATCTCAATAAATTCTTGTTTCATTTATAACACCTTACCATATACAGCGGTACAAGGTACTTCAATAACAGTTTCGCCCATAGTCACAGGAATTGTTACCTCAACTAATTCAATAATTTCATATACTGAATTATTGCTTAAATCTTTAATTCGCTGTTTTGGTTCGATATTGTTTTCTTCTTTTTTTCCGAAAAATACTAAGATATCATCTTCATCATATCTTTTTCCATGTCTAGCAAGTAATGAATCTAGAAAAGAAATCCTCATCTTGCTATCTAAAAAAACAAATTTAAAAGGATTCTCCAAATTGAATCTTCTGCGTAATTTTTCTTTCTTAAATTGTTTTTTTGCACCACTTACAGCTACATCGTATTCTTTCTTAGCAGCATTATAAACTTCAATACCTAAATCTTTTAAAACAGTAGAAAAATCTCTTTTTTGCGTCATAATAAATTTATCCTTTCATATAATTATTGCAATTTCAATCTAACAATTCTAATAATGAAATAATATCTAAATTTTAACTGTTATTTAAGAATTTGTTTCTGGTGTTTTAGATAATATTCTATTATTTTTATATCTCGGTAAACTATAAATTTTGTAATATAGACACTTTCATATTTGCTAGGAATTATAAAATTTAAACAATCTCTCATTTTTTGTAACGCTTCTTCCAAAGGCATCCATAGAAGTTGCCCACCTTCATCCTTTTCCTTTTCAGTGAGATTCAATTGATTTGTGTCATTTTTACATTTAGCTATAAAAACTGAACTTATCTGCTTAAAGTTGTTCTGTGTTTTGTATTCTTCAATAATACCAAGTTCAGTAACATCTTTGACTTCACACCCGGTTTCCTCTAAAATTTCACGTGTAAATGTCTCGGTCGGTGTCTCATTTGATTCGCGTCCACCACCTGGTAGTTTATACTCATTTTTGTTACGTTTATTAAATACAGCTATTTCACTAAAATCATTAAAGACTATACCTCTAGATGCATGTCTTATCAATGGATTAGTCATTTTATTATCTACGTATCCAACATCTGAATCTCTAATAATCGCAATTAAATTAGTTTTATAGTTTTTCATAAATTATATAATTACCTCTTTTTCAGTAATGTTATTGACTCAACAGATGCTGTATTTGGGAACATATCTATGGGCTGTATAGAAACTACATCATATAAGTGATTTATCTCAGCTATATTTTTAGCTAATGTAGAAGGGTTACAAGATATATATATTATTTGTTTTGGTTTTGATTTAATTATTGCATCAACTACTGGTTTTGCTAGCCCTTTTCTTGGTGGATCTAAAACTACAACATGTGGTTTAACTCCAGATTTTATTAGTTTAGGCATTTCTGCTTCAACATTACCCGTAATAAACTCAATATTATCAATGTTATTAGCCTTTGCATTCTCTCTTGCATCACTTACTGATGCTTTTGAAGAATCAATTCCATAAACCTTTCTAACATGTTGTGCTAGTAAGATAGAAGTAATTCCTATCCCTGAATATAGGTCAAAAACTATAGTTTTATCAGTTAATTTTACTGTTTTCAACATCAAATCATATAGAACTTCCATTTGTTTAGAGTTTAACTGATGAAATGCATTTGGAGATAACTTGATATCTAAATCATCAAATTTTTCATTAATCCACTTTTGACCAGCTATAATATTTACATCATTAGAAACAATCAAGTTACTAAACTTATCACTAATAGTAAATGATACAGATTTAATAGCTGGTTCTTCCTTCATCAATTCTGCAGCAACTTTCTTTAAACTTTCTTTGTATTTTGTAACAACAAAAGTTACACTAGCACTATTTGTTTTTTCCAAATATCTAGTCACTAAGAACAATAAATTACCACTAGTATTTTCAGCATCATTAGCTGATAGTTTATATTTTCTTAACAGCCTTAAAGTTAGCTTATTTATTTTATTAATCATGTCGTGATGGTTAATGCACTCATCAACAAATACAAAATGATTTGATTCAGGTTTATAAAAGCCTAAAGCCAAACCAAAATTAGTATTTTTAAACGGCATTTGCGATTTATTGCGATATTTATAGAAATATTCCATACCTTTAGTCTTAAATATATCTAGCTCATCAACATTAATCGTAGTGTATTTCTTTAATGCTTGTTTAATAATACTCTGTTTAATCTTAAGTTGTTCTTTGTAATCAATATGTTGCATGTGGCATCCGCCACAATCTTCATAATATTTACAAAGAGGAGTTACTCTTTTTTTAGACACTCTAATGTGTTCTACAATTTTTCCAATCGCAAAATTTCTACTTACTTCTACAATCTCGCAATATATTTTTTCTTTATTTATTGCTCCAGGCACAAAAACAAGAGTCCTGTTATAATACCCTATGCCTTCTCCATTTATTCCTTGTTTACGTATATCTAATTTTATATTATCGCCTATTACTAAATTCATATTACCACCTGATATAATTATAACAGATAATCATATATTTTTATAAACAAAAGGACAGTTATACTGTCCTATTTTTTAATTGTATATGATGGTACGTGTTTTTTAATCAATTCTTTAACGTCTAAATTATCTAATTCTTCAAAGTTTTCTAAAATCTTTTCAACTTCGCATTCTAAATCTTTACTCTCATTTATTTCTTCAATAAAAATCTTTTCATTATCGGTTTTGATATTTCCATTGTCTTTATCTACTAATAGTTCTTCAAAGAGTTTTTCACCCGGTCTAAGTCCGGTTATTTTAATTTTAATATCTGCGTGAGGCC
>JAGLYJ010000033.1 GCA_023132365.1 Mycoplasmatota bacterium | reverse complement strand
AATTTCTGATTTAATAAACTCTATATTACTAAATTGGTTATGCAACATCTTTGAGATGTGTTCTACAAAAATTACTTCAATATGATGTCCAACATCTATTACCGTTATCCCTAGTTGTACTGCATCTAAAGCGGTATGATAAGTAACATCACCAGTAATATAGACATCACAGTTGCGTTTTTTAGCAGCGTACATATGATGACTACCACTACCACCTGAAATACCAACTGTCTCAATGATTTTATCAGTTTTTCCTATTGCCTTAACAGACTTCAAATTGAATTTTACTTTCAATGATTGAATTAAATCTTGTAAAGTCGTTTTTTCTATTTTTCCAAATCGACCAATATTATCTACTTCATCTAAAAGCTCAGGCTCAATTATCCCGATTCTAGCAGCTAATACATCATTCATTCCTTGATCAGCAACATCAAAATTAGTATGTGCAGAATATACGGCTATATTATGTTGAACAAGATTCTTAATAATCCATCCTCTTGGAGAATCATAAATTAGCTTTTGCATTGGTTTAAACATTAAAGGGTGATGACTAATAATTAAGTTCACTTTATTCTTAATCGCCTCTTTTACAACAGCTTTGGTTATATCTAAAGTGACAAGTACTTTTTCTACTTTTGAATTCAGCGTTCCTACTTGCAAGCCAACATTATCCCATTCATATGCAAGGTCTTGTGGGTATTTAGTTTCAAAGTATTTAATTATTTCAATTGAATTCATGAAATTATCTCCTTTAAAATGCTTATTCTATTCATTAAAATCTCAAGATTCTTTGAATCTTTCACTTGTTTTGTCGCTACAGTTAATTTATCTATTAATTTATTAATATATTCTTTAAATGTTTTTGTATTATCTTTAATAATAATTGGACCAAATTCTAATTCAACTTCTGTAAGCTTCATAATTCCTGGTTCACATACAATAATTTGGTAAAACTTGTTTTTATCTTTAATAACCTCTTCATGTTTAATTTTGAAGTTGTTATTCTCTAAATATCTTCTTAAAATTATTGCTTCAGAATTAGGCGATAATACTAATCTTTTGACATGATATAAATCAGCTTTACTGATAATATCTTTAATTAGTCTCCCCCCCATACCAAGTATGGAAACAATATCAATCTCTGAATTAAGATAAGGTAATCCATCAGCTAAAACAGTTTTAATATCTAGATTTTCTGAATCTATATTTTTTTTTGCATTATTAAGCGGTAATTGTTTATTGTCTGAAGCTATTGCGTGCGTAACATAACCATGTTTTACCGCATAAATTGGTAGATACGCATGGTCAGTACCACAATCAGCTAAATAATTAAATCCTTTCAAATATTTAGCAGATTCAAGTAATCGTTTCGATAACATTATTTATGGAAACCATTATGAAAATCTTTTAATTTTTTAGATCTAGTTGGAGTTCTTAGTTTCCTAATAGCTTTAGCTTCTATTTGTCTAATTCTCTCTCTTGTAACACTAAACTCTTTTCCAACTTCTTCTAGAGTTCGTGATTTACCATCTAATAATCCAAAACGCATTCTTAGAACTTTTTCTTCACGATCAGTTAATGTGCCTAAAGCAGCATCTAACTCACGTTTAAGCATCTCTTTTGATGTGTATTCATAAGGTGTCAAAATATCAGTGTCAGCTATGAAATCACCTAATGAAGAATCCTCTTCTTCACCTACAGGTGATTCTAATGAAATTGGTTCTTGTGCAGTTTTTTGAATTGCTTGAACTCTTTCTACAGTAATACCCATTTCAGTAGCTACTTCTTCTTGAGTTGGTTCTCTTTTTAGTTTTTGAGTTAAGGTCCTTTGAGTTCTTACCATCTTGTTAATAGTTTCAACCATATGAACTGGAATTCTAATTGTACGGGCTTGATCAGCTATAGCTCTCGTTATAGCTTGGCGAATCCACCAAGTTGCATACGTAGAGAATTTATACCCCTTAGTATAATCAAATTTACCTACAGCCTTAATTAAACCCATATTTCCTTCTTGGATTAAATCTAAGAATTGTAATCCTCTAGATACGTATCTTTTAGCAATAGAAACAACTAACCTAAGATTTGCTTCAACTAATTTTTGACTTGCAAATTCTCCACGTTTCAGCATTTCTTCATATTCAAGTGAATCTTCTTTTGTAATAAGAATATCACCATCTTTTTTAGCTTCTACTTCAGCATTGGCTTTTTTTGCTCTATCAACTAATACCGCTAATTCATACTCTTCGTCAGTTGTTAATAACTCAACTCTACCTATTTCCTTAAGATACATTCTAACTGGGTCATCTACTTTAATTGAAACCATTGAATCAAATTGTTTTTGTTTCATTAATTCTTCTTCAATTTCTTTAGAAAAATCTTTTGTAAATGCCATTTCCTTATCATTAACTTTTCCAGCTAAATCGTCTAAGTTAACTGTATTATCTTTTTTTGATTTAGAATTTTCTAGCATATCAAAGAACTCCTGAGGAAAAATCCCCTTCTTTGATCCTAATTCAACAATGGATTCAAAACTCTTAGAATTTGTATCAAGTATTTTAAATATTTCTTGATTTGTCAAATATCCTTTTGAGTCATACATTTCACTTAATTTATCAATTATTTGTTTTTTTGTCATGGTTTATCCCTTCCCGATTTTTTGAATTTTAGATTTCAAAGCGAACGCATCAGTTGTGTATCTGATATATCCAGGTTGATCATCCTCATTCAAACATAGTTTTGCTTTCTGATTTAAATTATTTATTTCTTCTTCTAGTTTTTGAATTTCAAGTTGTTTAATACATGATTCAAAATCTTCAACATCATACTCATAATTCTTTCTTAACAATAAATCATCAAGTTTGGTTCTAAACGCTTCTGATAAATCTGAACGCAATAATACTAAAGGTGATTTTTCTCCAATTTGATCTTTCAATGCTCTTATTGTTTCTAGGATGAAGAAAATATCTTTATCATGTATTTCCATCAATTTGAAGCGATCTTCAACTTTTTTTCGATAGCTTTCATCTTGAAGATAATAGTTAAGTACTGTTCGTTCAGCTTCTCGATATTTAGGCTTGACAATTCTTATTTCTTTTTGGTGCTTGATTATTCTTTGATAATCTTGCATTATTCGGTTATCAATCAAGTATTTTTGGTAATCTTTAGTAAGTGTATCAAAGCTTACTAAAGCATCGGCTGCGAATTTCTGTAAGTAGATTTCTCTAATCATTCCTGATGTTGATGTGAAAAAATCAAATAAGCGATTTTTACAGCTTTCTATTTCAGCTGGTTTTGTTAAATCTTTGTTATCAATAATCATTGTATAAACAAAATCATACTGATCAATTTGATTATTATCAACTTGATATAAGAAATCATTATGCTTATTCATATAATCATCAGGATCTAGACCTTCAGGCATTAAGACTATCTTAACATTTAATTTAGCTCTTTCTAATAATTTCAAAGCTTTAAATGTTGCTTCTCTTCCTGCTCTATCACCATCATATATGATTAATACATTTTCAGTATATTCTCTAATTTTTAACGCTTGATCAATGGTTAATTGTGTTCCCATTGAACAAACTACTTCTTTAACACCAAATTTAGCAGCTTTTATTACATCAAAATAACCTTCCATTAGAATAGCGCGATTATTAGCTTTTATATGAGGAAGTGCTTTAGAAATATTGTAAAGAATTGTTCCCTTATGGAATAATTCTGTATAAGGTGTATTAACATATTTAGCTGGATTTTCATTATCGCCAAATACTCTACCACTAAATGCAATTATTCTGCCTGATTCATCCTTAATAGGAAACATAATGCGATTTCTAAATAAATCATAATAATCACCTGAATCATTACGATTTATTAAGCCTGCATTTAATAACTCTAGAGGTTGGTATTCAGTCTTTAATTGATTAAATAATCCTGTATACTTATTTGGAGCTAACCCTAATTGAAACTCCTCTATTAAATTAACATCAAACCCACGGTTTTTTAAATATTCTAAAGCTGGTTTTCCACTTTCCAAATTCAATAAATTCAAAGTATAAAATTTCGATGCTAAATCATTAGCTTTATATAGATTTTTGGAAGTATTTTGTGCTTCCCTATACTGATCTAATTCAACAGATATATGATATTTATCTGCTAAATAATTCAATGATTCTACAAAAGATAAGTGTTTGTATTTTTGGATAAAAGTTATTGCGTTACCTTTTTCTCCACAACCAAAACAATTAAATATTTGGCGCTCTTTACTTACGAAAAAAGAAGGTGTTTTTTCATTGTGAAAAGGACATAAGCCTTTCATGTTTTTCCCAGCAACTTGTAATGGAACAAACTCACTGACAACATCCACAATATCAGCCGTATCTTTAATTAAGTCAATTGTTTTTTGGCTGATTTTTGCCATAGATTCACCTTCTTCTATTTTCTATTTTTTTAATTCTAATCGTAAATATTCATTTAGTTTTGTAAGACTTAGTCTGATTTGCAACATGCTATCTCTTTCTCTTACAGTTACTGTGTCATCTTCTAAAGTCTGTTGATCTATTGTTACACAATAAGGTGTTCCAATAGCATCAGCTCTTCTATATCTTCTACCAATATTACCAGAGTCATCATATGAAACTTCAAAATCTTCTATTAACTGTTGATAAACAGCTTTTGATTTCTCACCCTGATATTTCTTAACAAGTGGTAATACAGCTATTTTAATAGGTGCTAATTCCTTAGAAATTCTAAGTAGTGTTCTAGTTTCATTTTCATTAATTTGTTCTTCTTCTAAAGAATCAATTATAATTGCAAGTAATAATCTTTCTACCCCCAGAGCTGGTTCGATTACAAACGGCAAATATGATTCATTGGTTTGAGGATCTAAATATTCAAGGTCATGACCAGAATATTCTTGATGTCTTCTCAAATCAAAATCAGTTCTTGATGCAATGCCCCAAAGTTCATCAAAGCCCCATGGATAGTTAAATAAAACATCCGTTGTTGCATTTGAATAAAAAGATAATTTTTCTTCAGGATGATCATAGAGTTTTATGCTCTCAGACTTCAATCCAACTTTAGTAAGAAAGTCAAGTGAGAATTGCTTCCAGTATTTAAACCATTCTAATTCAGTCCCTGGTTTACAGAAAAATTCCAGTTCCATTTGCTCAAATTCTCGGGTTCTAAAGATAAAATTTCCAGGAGTTATCTCATTTCTAAATGACTTACCTATTTGACCAATCCCGAATGGTACTTTCATTCTTGAAGTTCTTTGAACATTTTTGAAATTCAAAAATATGCCTTGCGCAGTTTCAGGTCTTAAGTAAATATCACTCGTAGATTCTGTTGTAACACCTTGTTTTGTCTTAAACATCATATTGAATTCTCTAATTGGAGTGTAATCAAAGCCACCACAATTAGGACAATTTATTTTATGTTCAGTAATATAGTCCTGCATAGTTTGATAGTCCCAACCATCAGCATCTACAGCTCCTTTAGTAGCTCTTGCAATCAAGTTATCAGCTCTATGTCTGGCTTTACAGATTTTACAATCCATCAGTGGGTCTTTAAACCCGCTAACATGACCAGTAGCTTCCCAAGTTTTCGGATTGAGAAGAATCGATGAATCGATACCTACATTATTAGGGTTCTTTGATACAAACACTTCCCACCAAAGATTCTTAATATTCTTTTTCAGGGCTACACCAAGTGGTCCATAGTCCCATGTATTAGCGAGTCCCCCATATATTTCTGAGCCCTGATAAATAAAACCATAACGCTTAGCATAAGCGTTTAATTGATCTAATGTATATTTCAAATTTCTCATCCTCCTGTTTTTTTCTGCATACTACACCAGTATAATTATATATATATGCATAGCATAAGTCAAGTTTTCAAAATATAATTTATTATATTTCAAGAAAAAAGAACTTATCAATATCCAATAAGTCCTACAAGCATTTTTCTCGAATTTCCTTTAAAGTTTAAATGATATTCATAATATTTATCCAAAACTATTCTGATTTCTTTTAAATATAGATCATTAATATTCATTTCTTCTTCTTTTTGTAAATCATAATAATATAACTGTTGCATCGCCAAAGTCCCAAGTGGAGAAATAGTGGATTTACCAATCAAATGCTCTTCACAGCACATTCCACCGGCTTTAACAGAAAACGTTAGATTTTCGGTCTTAACACAACTTACACAATGAGCGAAAAGCGGATTTACTCCTAATAGATACAGAAGCTTCAATTCAATCATATTTAAATACGGAATATATTCAACATTTCCTTCAACTATGTCAAATATTTTGATAATGAAATTGTATAATTTCTCATGATCATGACTGTGGGTAGAAAAGAAGTATATTTTCTCTAAAATTAGAGTTACATAAGTATATTTTTCTAAATCATTAGATATATTCCGATAGTTCTTTAAAACATCTCCATCTCTTAGAGTTTTTAAATCTTTTCCTGAGGTATGTAATGATACAACATTCAATACTTTTGAAAATGATAAATATGGGCTTTTCATCTTATTACTACCATGAATCAATACACTCTTCATTCCTTCTCTTGTGTATAAATATATTATTTCAGAACTCTCTTTATAATTTATTTTCTTTAGTATTATACCTTCAAAATGTTCCATAATTACTCGTTTTTGGTAGGTTTATAACCATAATTTTTTAGATAATATTCTCGGTTTCGCCAATCGGCTTCAACCTTTACAAAAAGTTCTAAATACACTTGTTTTTTTAGGAGTTCCTCAATATCTTTTCTAGCAGATACACCAATGGTTTTAAGCATTTTACCACCCTTACCTATAACAATACCTTTTTGTGATTTTCTTTCTACTACGATCGTTGCTAATATTTTAACAATTTGTTTTTTCTCTTTGAATTGTTCTAAATAAACCATGACTGAATGTGGTACTTCTTCATGAGTTTGCTCAAGAATTTTTTCTCTTATAAATTCTTGAATCAAAAACGTTTCTGGTCGATCTGATATTTCACCTTCTGGATAAAATTGTGGTCCTTCTTCTAGCTCAGATTTAATATCACCTATTAATAAATCTACATTATCTCCTCTTAAAGCAGAAATAGCAAATACCCCTTTAAATTTAAATGCTTTTTTATAAGGTTCTATGGCAGCTTTTAAACGATCAATATCACTAATTGTATCAACTTTATTGATAATTAGAAAAACTGGAGTTCTAACCGTTGATAATTGCTTTAAAATTTCCAAATTATATTCTAGAACATCATCATAGGCATTAACTAAGAACAAAACTAAATCTACACTTTTCACTGTAGAAATGGCTGCGCTTGACATGTACTTTCCAAGTTTTGTTTTTCCATTATGAATGCCTGGAGTATCCATAAAAATCAGTTGCGAATCTTCATCATTATAAATACCAGAAAAAACATTTCTGGTCGTTTGTGGTTTATTCGAAACAATCGCTATTTTTTGTTTAAGAATTTTATTTAATAGAGTTGATTTTCCAACATTAGGTTCACCAATTATAGATATAAATCCAGATTTAAACATTATAAGTCCTTTTCGGTAAATCCATGCGGTAATAACTCTATATTTAGCAATTCCTTAAATTCGCCTTTGCTATTAGCCATAATAACAGAAGCGTCGTCTTCCATAAGTTCTCTAATTACTTGTCTACATGCACCACATGGTGATACAAAATAGTCTTTGTCAGTATAAACTAAGATTCTTTTAATATCTTCTTTTCTTACTCCATTTGAATATGCTGCAAATAAGGCACTTCTTTCAGCACAGTTACTAAGCCCATAAGAAGCATTCTCTACATTAATTCCTTTATATATTTCTCCATTTTTAAGTTCTAAAACTGCAGAAACTCTAAATTTAGAGTAAGGAACATATGCATTCTTAATGTTTTCTTTTGCGATTTCTAATAATTTCTTCATCTATTTTACCTCGTAATTTTTGAACCTATCATAATTAGGTTCTGTTTTTTTGTCATTTCTTTTTCATCCGCATCAATAATATGATTATAGCCTAAGCAATGTAAGAATCCATGAACTGCGATATATGCTAATTCAAATTCAAAAGAGTGTTTTAAACTTTTTGCCTGTTCTATTATTTTATCTATTGATATAAATATATCTCCGATTTCATAAATATCAGAATCATTTTCAAAACTTAATACATCAGTTGGTTTGTCAATATTTCGATATTGTTTATTTAACTCCTGAACTCCTTGATTATCCATTAATACTATTGAAATTATCATTTGTTCTTGAAGCTGCAAATCTTTGTAGCCTTTAGATAAAATATATTTGATTATTTTTTTATACTTTTTATTACTATCATATTGATTAATATAATTAACTTTTATCATTTTCAAACCTCTTAATTATAGTTTGAACTAAAGGATGTCTTACAACATCTTTCTCATCAAAATAAAGGATTTTAACCGAATCAATATCTTTTAATATCTTAGAAGCTTTAACAAGTCCTGATACCATTCTTTTTGGTAAATCACTCTGGGTAATATCTCCAGTTACAATCATCTTTGATCCAAACCCTAGCCTGGTTAAGAATAATTTCATTTGATTAATAGTTGTGTTTTGAGCCTCATCTAAAATAACATATGCATTATCTAAAGTTCTACCACGCATATACGCTAGTGGAGCAATCTCAATAATGCCTTTTTCAATATATTCGTCGCTTTGCTTAACTCCTAATATCTCGTACATCGCATCATATAAGGGTCTTAAATATGGGTCAACTTTTTCTTTTAAGTCACCGGGTAAAAAGCCTAATGATTCACCAGCTTCAACAGCCGGTCTAGTTAGGATTATTCGTTTAATTAAATTATTCTTTAATTTTTTTAAAGCCATTAGCATAGCTAAATATGTTTTTCCAGTCCCTGCCGGGCCAATCCCAAAAATTAAAGAGTGATTCTCTATCGATTCCACGTAACGTTTTTGGTTTAGAGTTTTAGGATATATTGGTTTCCCATTAAATGTCTTTATTATCTCTTTTCTTTTGATAAACAAAGATAATATTTCTTCTTCTTTTGAATTGCTTATCAACTGTTTAATATATATAATATCTCTCTCACCAAAACTAATATTATTTCTAATAAGTTCAATTAAGATACTAAAGATTTTTGATAGCTCTTCTACTAAAGAATCATCTGTAGAATCAACAACAATATCTTTGCTGTTAGAAAAAATCTCAACATTATACAATTTTTTTAATAATTTTAGATTTTTGTCATTCGAACCAAAAAGTTCTATAAGTTCATTTAAACTCTCCAAATCGTTATCTAGCTTCACAATATTAGTCACTTAAACAAATCACTTCCTTCAATAATATTATAACACAAAGTGTATATATAGAAATATCTTAAAGTTATAATAGAAAAAATAATGACAATCCTTTTAGAATTGTCATTTTTAAATATAAAATTATTTTTTATTTGTTTTTTTTGCACGAGCTTTCAATTTCTTTGTTACACTTGGTTTCTCATAATATTCTTTTTTTCGGGCTTGAGCTAAATTTCCTGAGCGAGAAACATCGCGCTTAAAACGACGAAGTACATCTTCGATAGATTCATTTTCTTTTACGATAGTTTTTGCCATTGCTTTCACCCCTTTTCTTAACCGTATGTATTATACTAAATTATTGATGATTTGTAAACTTATTTTTTTTGAAAATGGTTTTAATTTAGCAATATTTATGATAAAATGAATACAATTATATTATAGATACAAATAGCGAGGTGCTAACATGAGATTTCTATTTTCATTGGCTGACATTAGCCTAACAACAATTATTATTATAGCTGTTATTGTTGTAGTAATTGTAATATTATTAGCTGTTTTTACAAATTCAGCTAGATATTCAGCTAGATACAAGAGCTTTTATAGACGACTTGATAAGACAATTAACAAGCGCTATAATGGAAATCTTTTAATAGAAGATATCGTTAACAATTATGCTAGAGAACAAACAAATACCTACAAAACATTAAAAGGTAAAGGAAAGCGTAAAGTTAAAAAGTACTTTGAATATTATATTAAGAATATTCCTGAACAAGTAATGCTTAAAAGTTTTACTATAAGTGATAAAAACAAGAATCAAATTGTGATTTCACTATTAGATGAATATGACAAAGTTTTATATCGTTGGGATAAATCAAAGAAATTAAAAGGATTAATAAAATCATGTAATAAATTTCAAATGCTAAACGGATATATTGCATACCTATTTGAATTACCTTTAAACATTCATGAAGCTGCACCTTATCGTTTTGTAAACCATGATAATGATTATATATTAACTTATGAAGTTGTTAAGAAAATTAAGAAACAAAGAAAAGTTAAACAAAAAAAACTTAGTAAAAAAGAACTAAAAGCTCAAGCTAAAGTTGCGAAAGCTAAAGAGAAAAAAGCAAGAAGAAAAAAATAATCCAGCAAATTTGCTGGATTTTTTTATTCATATTTTTCAACCCACAACCAATACTCTTTTCCGTATAAATGAAATTTATGAGAATATCCGTACATCCTTGACTCAAAGTATAAAGGATTAATCTTTTTATTATAAGTTTTTTCAGTATTTTGAATTACCTTTGAAAATGTATTTTTGTCATTAGCGTGAAACTTCGCAACATAACGCTTTTTATTAAAGGTAATATCAAAATTATATCTTGCATTTAAAACAATGAACTTTTCAGATAGCAAACTAATCTTATCAATTGTATTATCTACAAATTCTTCGATTATTGGCTTAACTAAGAACTTAATATTTCCTAAACTAAGTAACAAATTATCGCCCTTATCTTCAGTAATCTTAAACCCTGCACTTAAATGAGTTTTAATTGATGGTTTATTCCATTTGCGAATGACTGAATGGATTGAATCATATTCCTCACTAAAAATTTTTGAAATTGTTTCAAATAATACTTTTTTTCCATAACCAAGAAACCGGTAATTTCTATGTGTTTCTAATCCAGCTATATATAAAATACCATCTCGCTTAATAACTCTACATAGAGCTACAATTCTACCTGAATCATACAAAATTGTAAAAAACATGAAATTATTATGACCATTAAGACTCTCTAAAAATGATAGATAGTCTTTTTTAATACTAGCCTGTAATGCTTCTGATTCAATTAGTTCTAAATTAGTTAAATCATACCCTCGATCTTTTTCGAGTTCATGATTATAAACATCAAACCAGTTTATCTTCTCTTCTAAAGACAAAGATTCAATCTTAGATTTATCCCAATATTCAATATACATATTTTACCCTTTAGATACAATGTCTCCAAAACATTCTGAACCATTATATTCTGATATTTTTACCTGAATTTCACTGCCAATTAAATTATTGTCTGATTTCATTTTCACCAGAATATAATCTCTGGTATGCCCTTGTAAATATCCATCTTTTACTTGCTCAGGAATAACTCTATGAATCTTCCCGATTTGGCTCAAAATATATTTTGATTTCAAAGAATCACTTAAATCCAAGAGTTTGTGTACTCTAGCTTTTTTTATTGCACCATCGATTTGATTCTTCATTTTAGATGCTACAGTACCCTCTCTCCTTGAATAAGGGAACACGTGTAATTCTTGAAAACCAACTTCTTTTATAAAAGCTATAGTATCAAGAAAGTCAACTTCAGTTTCTCCAGGAAAACCAACAATAACATCGGTGGTAACAACTAAGTTATCTATATTTGCTTTCAATTTATTTATAAATTTCATATATTCAATAGTGGTGTACTTTCGATTCATAGCTTTTAATAGTTTGTCATTTCCTCCCTGAAGAGGAATATGAATATGATTAACTATTTTTTTAGACTTCTTAATTACATTAATAACTGAATCGGTTAACTCTGTAATTTCTATTGAAGATATTCTAATTCTTTTTAGCCCATCAATTTTATCTAAATCAGCTAGCAAATCAGTAAAAGAATAGTCCTTTAAATCCTCTCCATATCCACCAGTATGTATTCCTGTTAATACAATTTCTATATGTCCAGAAGCAACTAGTTTCTTTGCTTCTTCAATAACTATATTTGGCAATTTAGATCTTACCCTACCCCTTGTGTAAGGAATAATGCAATATGAACAGAAATTATTGCATCCATCTTGAATTTT
>JAGLYJ010000032.1 GCA_023132365.1 Mycoplasmatota bacterium | reverse complement strand
CAACAAGTATTCCAGATTCAACCTACAACATTGTTGACTTTTACAATGAGATAGTAATTTATGAGGAACGCTTCGAAGACATTATTGGTGCTATTCCAATGGAAACCAATGTATTTGCCTCTCAAAAAATTTCAAATCTTAGCTTGTTAAGTAGTTCTTCTGAAAATGAAAACACAACCACCATCACAAGAGAAGAGATTTTATCAGCCTACAATAAGTCAAGTTCTGATAGAGTATACGAAGATTATTTGGAACAATTACTTACAACTCAACTTTTCGTAGTTTCTATTAGAGAGTTAATAGATAATCAGGATAATATTAGATTATTTGAACCATTTCACCCAAACAATGACGAATCAATAACCTATGAGTTTGTTTTGTCAGATGAAGGATATATACTAATTGACGCATTATATGATACACAACATCATTACTTAAAAATTGGATTGAATAGTGATAAACTAGAGTATCAGGAATTTAGTTACTACTACTCGAGTCAATCTTTAAATCCTAAAGATGATCTCGATATAAATTTTAATTTATTTAAGTTCACTGAAAATGAAGATGCAGTTTATATAAGGTATACAAATCAAAATTCTACATTACGCTATACAAGTATTGAACATGATGAACAATTTACTATTAGCTATGGCAGTAACTTAATAGAGGGTTCTGAATATGAAGAAATTGGTTATGTCCTAAATATGTATGATAGGGCATTAAATGCTCAAACTTATCTCCAAGTTGTAAATAACGAAATCGTTGGAGAAACTTATGATATCTTTGATGAGCACGGACAAGTTTATAGATATGATGATTATGATTCAAATGATGAAGTTATACGACTTCAAGTAAATTTTGTAACTGCAACTGGATGGGATTATGTAGTTGCAAGTGATACAAGTGATGAAGAGATAGACCAAATGACAGGAATATTTTTAGACGATGGAACTAAAATTTATGATAACTGGTTTAATTATACTTATACTCCTACCTACGGTCACTTGGGACTTTGGATTGAAATAGCCGATAAAGAACAACTTACTAATCACTTATTCAGTTTGAATCAATATGGAATGAATTTGGATAATTCTAAAGCAACAGTTGAATTCTTCAATCAAGTAGATCTCGATGATTTCGAACAAATCAAAAGTCGATTTAGAATTGATAATCTAGACTTCTTTTCAGAAGACTTACATTATGAACTATATAATTATATTGATCAAGATATTCGCAATAATTTAGAAGGCACCTATGATGAACCAATAATTACAACAGGGGATATAGATAGTTTTAATAACACAATCAGTATGTTTCAAAGTAATTTGCAAGAATCTCCTCAATATACAGGGCACAACAATATGACAATTTCGTTTCTAGATAGTAATAATACTGTAGTCTCAGAGTCGTCTATAATTAGTTACATTAACTTTGATCAAACAGCAATGTTCTACAGAGAATATTCGTCAACAATTGGAGCTAACTTTCATGATTCATTTACATACATTATTGATGGTACAAAGGGCAAGCTGATTGAATATGAAATTAACGATACAACTGCTAGATATGATATTCTAGCTGAAGAAGCAACTCAAGCTAATTTTCTAGAAGCATATAATTGTTTATCAGTAGGTAGTGACTTAAATGGTATTTATGAAATCACTAAAATCAATGATACAACATTTGAATTAAAAGTAGATTCTTCATTTTTAAATAATAGCAGTGTAGATTTAAATATCTTATTTGAACAAGAAGGAATCTCTGGTTTGGATAATCAAGAAATCATAGTTACTTTTGAGTTCACAGAAGATTATGATGGTTATGACGTGTCCTTTATAATCAGTGGTCTAACAAAAGATTCTTTTGGAATTAGAATTACTTCTGAATCAATTACTACGATTGAAACTTTTGATATTGTTTCTCCACAAGACCAAACATTTCTAAATTTCTATTTGCCTCAATCAATTGATGATATCCTTTTTACAACAACATTATCAAGCGGTAGATACATACTTGACAGCGGAACATCATATATGAAATTATTCCTTGAGCCAGGAGAATATAGCGTTGATGTTTACGGTGACTATTATAACCCGCAAGTTATAATAATGGATGAATCTATGAATGAATTAGACTCTAATCAGCACTTCTTAGCAACTTATGAGGGATACTATTACGTTGAGATTATATCAACTTCAAGACAAAGTGCAGATATCTATGTTCGGTCTAATCCTTCTCCGCAATTTTATCACTTTGTTCTAGAAGAAACCGATGACAATTTTGAAGCTACCGTCAATATAGGTGGTATTTCATCAGGTGACATTACAGTTCCAAGTTTTTCAGAAGATCGATTATTGACGATTTATCCTTACTATGTAACTGAGCCAATAGATGACGAATTAATAGAATTATCTGTAGGATTGAATGATATCCAATATAATTATTTTTGTTTTTTAGATCCGAACCAACTCGGACCTTGCTACTTTTATTTGCCAGCAGACATAGAACTAGTCATTGAAATTCGACATGTTTTCAACGGTACCTTTGGTTTTGATTATGAGTACTCTACAATTCCATCAGGCGCTTTTGACAATACATATTCTTGGGATGATTTTTCCATTTATCCACAACTGTGGTTAACTGAGGAAAGTCCCGTAGCCCATGTAGATTTTACAATTACAGAAGCTAGAGGTTATGAGCTAAATGCAATTTACAAGGATTTTGGATACTCCTATCAAAAAGCAGCTTTATATAGCAGTGATGGAACACAAATATCTAGTAATTGGTTTTACACACTAATGCTTGAACCAGGGGATTATTATATAGAGTTTATTGGGGATTATCCAGATTATTTACAAGTGCTAATTCTTCCAGAAATGATTATACATTAATATTGACTATAGAAAAAGATGCTTATGAACTATAAGCATCTTTAATTTGCAATAATATTTATTGTACTAAGTTATCATTCATTCAAATGGGTAAACTAGTCCAATTTTGTCTCTAATTCTATCTAATATTTCTATGCTTTTTCTAGTTTGATCATGTGTCATAATATTGTTTTCTAATAATCCTTGCTTCAAAGTGTTTGCAAAAGCTTCTATTTCATGAGGGAATCCTTCCCCTATGTGTGGGAAATCAAATACTTCACCATTAATAGTTACTTTTTGACTTCTCCAAAAATTATCAATTATAATTGATCCATTTTCAAATTCTAATACACCTGGTTTATTTCTTTCTTCTAGAAAACTTGATACTAGTGTAGCGCTTGAGTTATCTTCAAAGACCACATCAACAATACATTCTGTATCAATTCCTGTTTTATATAATTGCGCTTCTGCAGCAATCGATTTGATTGGTTGATCTGTAATGTTTAAAATATATGCTACTGGATATACTCCTAAATCCAGTAAGCTTCCCCCAGCTAGGTTTGAGTTAAATAAACGACCATTATCTCTACCTAGTCCCATAGCTGCAATTCCAAACTCTAGATAAGCATGATTAAGTTTACCCAATTGTTTTGATTGGATTACTTCTCTTATCTTCAAAGTTATAGGAAGAAATCTCGTCCACATGGCTTCCATAAGTAATACTTTGTTCTCTTTTGCTGATTTAACCATTTTTTCGAATTGTATAACATTAACAGCAATTGGCTTTTCACAAAGAACATGTTTTTTATGGTTCATAAATAATATAGACTGCTCCATATGGAAGTTATCAGGTGTTACAATATATACTGCATCAATTTTATCGCTTTTTGACATTTCTTCATAACTGCCAAAAGCAAATTCTATACCATGTGTATCTTTAAATTCATTTGCTCTATGAATATTCCTTGAAGCAACTGCAGCTGCAACAGCTCCATCAACAAATTTGATATCTCTAGCAAATTTTTGAGCTATGCTTCCAGCTCCAACAATACCAAATCTAATTATATTTTTCATTAAACTCCTTCTTTCATTCTATATAGTTTCAAAAATATGATAATATTTCTAAGCATATTTTAACACTTAAATTATTGTTTGTAAAATAACGCTCAATATCTCTAACATTACTTTTAACATCATTATTTATTGATTTATAGAAAAACTATATTCCATAACGAATACAGCGAAATATAGTGATTTAAATACACTACATATTTTGTATATTTAATACAAGTTTACTAAATTTCATCCCTATCCAAAATAACTGTGAACACCAACTAGAACAACTCAACTATAAGTAGAATTAATTCAATTATATAGTTATTGTTGAAATGAAAAGTATAGTGTACTATAAGGGTATAAATAAAAAGGAGATCCCAATGAATTCAAAAGAATTAATATTGAAATGTTATGAACCATACAAGGAACAAAAATATGAAGAAGCCTATAATATTCTAATTGATAACAAAGCTTTTTTTGTGAAAGACTCTACCTTATATAATTTTTTATTTACTCTGGCAAGTAGGTTAAATCGAATTGATGAAGCTTTGTTTTATTTAAACGAGGCAATTGTAAGATATGAAATGTGGTATCGTACAGGCTATCTAGATAGTGAAACGGATTTAGATCCCATCAGAAACTTAAAAGATTACAAGAAACTTTATAATATAAATAAACAAAGAGAACTTGATTGTAGATACTCCGGAGATAAAAAGATTGATATTTATGTACCTAAAGCAGAAACTAAGAATTTGTTCTTTATGCTTCATGGTAATTCTCAATTTGTAGAATTAGTTAAAAATACATTCAACTCTAAAACTATCAATGACCACATTATTGCCTTGCCACAATCTAGAGAATTTAAATCATATTTAAGCTATACATGGAGTGATATCGACTTTGGTTTAAAAGTAGCAAACGAACACTACAAAGAGATTATTGCTGAACACAATATTCAAGAAGAAAGTATTATTTTGGCTTCATATACTACAGGCGCACAAGTAATTCTAAAAGGTTTACTAGAAAACAAACTAACAGCTAAGAAAGTAATTTTTCTCAGCCCATGGATTCCAAACTTAGAAGATTTTGAAAAACAAATATATTTACTAAAAGAGCAGAAAGTCAAAGTGTTTGTTGAATGTGGTGCAGATGATTCTCATTGTTTACCAATAGCAAATCACTTTGTTGAATTACTATCAAAGTATAATGTAGACCATACATATAAAATAATCAAAGGCTTATCAACTGCATTTCCGCCAAATACTAAAGAAGTTTTCGATGAAGCACTTGCTTATTTCAAAAATAAAAACTAAGACTTTTGTCTTAGTTTTTTTACTTAATTTTTATCCTATGTGATTTAACAATATACCCTCAAACTATAAACATTCTTATCTATGAATTTGTTGATATGCTTCTAATCCTTTTTCAAGAATATACATTGCACGTTTCATCCCATCTTCATTTAAAACGTAAGCAATACGCGCTTCGTTTCTGCCTAAACCAGGTGTAGCATAAAAGCCTTCAGCTGGCGCTAACATGATGGTTTCACCATCAAGTTCAAAGTCTTCAAGCATCCAAACAATAAACTCTTCTGCATCTTCAACTGGTAGTTGGAAAATGAAATAGAATGCTCCTGTTGGTTTCTTACAAACAACACCAGGAATTTGGCTTAAAGCATTATAAGCTATATCACGACGTTTTTGATATTCATTCTTTATAGATTCGGTATATGACTGTGGTAATTTATATAAAGCGGCCGCCCCTATTTGTTCTAAAGTAGCTACACATAAACGAGCTTGACAAAGTTTAAGAATATTAGCCATCAACTCTTCATTGCGAGAACAAATTGCGCCAATGCGTGCTCCACAAGCACTATAACGTTTAGAGACACTTTCAAGAATGATTAAGCGATCTTCAATCCCCTTAATAGTTCCCATAGATATACCTTCAAGACCATCAAAAGCCATACCACGATATACTTCATCACTGATGATGAAAAGATTATATTCAATAGCAATTTCTGCTATCATATCCATTTCATCTTGTCTTAGAATAGTACCGGTTGGATTTCCAGGGTTACTAAACATAATTGCCTTAGTTTTCGGTGAAATTAATTTAACGATATCAGCCTTTTTAGGTAAGTGATACCCATCTTCTGCTTTTGTTGTAATTGGCTTTATTTTTGCACTTACTTCACCAGTAAAGCCATTATAGTTAGTATAGAACGGTTCTGGAACTAATATTTCATCTCCAGGATCACACACTGCGATAGTTGCAAATGTTACTGCTTCACTTCCGCCGTTAGTTATAAGAATATTTTTATCGCTAAATACAATTCCATCTCGTTTAAAAAAATCTTGTATAGCATGAATCAATACAGGTTCTCCATAACTAAATGAATACTTTATAATATCTGTATCATAATTGTTAATAGCTTCCATAAAAACTTTTGGAGTTTTTATATCTGGTTGTCCTATATTTAAATGATAAACCTTCTTGCCAGCTTCTTTAGCGCGATTCGCTACAGGCACTAACTTTCTAACTGGTGATTCCTTTAAGGATAATACTCTTTCAGAGAGTTTCATTCTGGGTCCCTTCTTTCTATAAAAAATCAACTATATTGTAACACCAAAGACGTTAATTTTCAATTGGAATTATTCTTTTTAAACATATAGTATTAATAAATATACAGGCAAGGATTATATTGCTATGTTATTTGGAAGTAAGCAAGTATAAAATGTTATATAAATATATATTAAAAAGTCACCATCATTTAAGATAGTGACTAATAAATATTGAAATATCATACATTATTATATATTCTTTGAAATGTTGTTCACAGTAATAATCATATTATTGATTTGATATATAGATTGCATTAATCAATTAAATTAGAATTTTTTGAAGAAGATTTAGTTCTATTACTCCTAAATTCCTCAATAAATATATCCACAAGTTCTGGGTCAAATTGTGTTCCTTTGCATTTAATTAATTCTTCTATAGCTTCTTCAATCGTTAATGTTTGTCTGTAGTTTCTTTTGGTAGTCATAACATCAAATGCATCTGCAATACTTGTAATTCTTGCGCTAATTGGAATATGATCTCCTCGTAAGCCTCGTGGATACCCGCTACCATTATAATGTTCATGATGACACAAAATGCCTTCTGCAATATGAGCAAGATCTTTTAAACTTGAAGCAATTCGATACCCTATTTCAGGGTGTTTTTTAATTTTTTTCCATTCTTCAGAGTTTAGTTCTCCTGGTTTATTTAGAATGAAGTCATCAATTGATATTTTACCAATATCATGAAGTTTACATAGTAAGATGACATTATTAATTTCATTTTGACGAAGATTAATTTTGCGAGCTATTAGTTCACCATATTCTGCAACTCTTAACGCGTGGTCTTCAGCTTCATAACTCTTCTCATACAAACTGGCCTCTAGACTACTTACAATTTTACTTCGTAAAGAATCTTTGTTCAATAATTTGTTCTCATACATCATATCTTCAGCTCGAATAAGAGTTCTATATAAGTTAGAATCTTCCTTGTGTAAAATAGCGTGACCTAATGAAATACTTGGTTTCATTGGAGATTTCGACTTGAAATCATCACTCGCTTTTTTAACTTTTTTACTGATATCATTTAGCTTGTTCTCAGTAGCATTTTCTAATAATATAACAAATTCATCTCCACCCCATCTTGCAATGATAACTCCTTTTGGTGCTGAAGAACTTAATATTGAACTGATATCAATTAGCAATTGATCACCAAAATCATGTCCAAATGCATCGTTCGTGATTTTCAAACCATTTACATCCCCCATGATGACTCCGACATCTTGCGTTTTAGATTCTTGTAATTTCAAAATTGTTTTTTCTAAGTAATTTCGATTTTTCAACCCTGTTAGAGAATCATTCCAGCTTAAATATTCAATATCTTCTCTGATTTTATATTCCGCTGTTACATCTCTAAAAACTAATACAGCGCCAAATATTTCTCCTTTTTCACTAGCAATAGGCGCACCGCTATCAGACACATCATATTCATTTCCGTCTTTAGAGATTAATATTGTGTGATTAGCTAGTCCAACTACTTTACCTGTTTTAATTACCTTATCAATAGGATTTTCTAACCTTTCTCTTGAATACTTGTTTACAATTTTAAATATATCACTTGAATTTTTACCGATTGCTTCTTTTGGTAAATAACCAGTTAAATCAGAAGCAACAGGATTGATATTTGTTATGAATCCATCTAAATCAGTTGTAATAACACCATCCCCAATACTCATTAAGGTTATTCTTAAATTTTCTTTATCCTTTAAATTCGCTAGTTTCAAATTTAGTTCTTTGATTTCGTTTTGTGTTTTAATGTTCGAAATCATATCATTTAAATTTCTGCCGATAATTCCAAGCTCATCTTTTCTATCTAAATCAAGGATATTTCCTTGATTACCTTGAGATTTAATCGTTTGTAATATTTTTTTCATTTCAGGAGATATATCTCTAATCAAAAGTATAAACATTGAAATTGATAGGACAATCAGCAGTGCACTTGAAATATATACAACTTTATTATATAAAACATTTAAGTTCACAGCCTCTTGCATTAATTCAAGGGCATTAGCATTAGCAAAGTCCTCAGCCACTATAATGTAATCAATCATCTCATCTGTGTGGTTCTTAATTGTAGTTAAGCGATAGTTAAATGCATCCGCATAATTCCCATCAAGCGTTAAGGCAATAGCTACGTCCCTATATGTATTTGAGATAAGAAAAGAATTTTCTATATTATCAATATCTTGAATATCACCTAAATATAATTCTCTAATGTCGACGATATGCTCTAAAACTTCATCTTCAAGGGCTTCTAAATCAGCGATTAATTGATTTCTAATGACTGGATCTGTTGTTTCAGTTATTTCTTCTGTAATACTAAATAAATGTCTGCAATCGGATTTAATTTCCAATGTTAAATTTGACATTGTAAAGGGATGATCATACAAATCTTCTGTGTTGCGAATAATACTATTTACAATCAACAAAAAAGCCAATGATGTCACAATGATCAATGTAATCAAAGTAATAAGAACCATTTTCAATTTATTTTTTATTGTAATATTCTTAAACATAATCTATCTCCTAAAATCAAACTTTTATCTATTACATTCTACACTCTATGTGTTTAAATTTAAAGTCACTCTCATGATTTAGTTCATTAAAATCAATATCTGTACTTATTAACCTCTAAATATATACAAATATATTTATTGTAATCTACCTGTTATTAGTTTCTGATATTTGTGTTTCTAAGTGTATTAAGTAGAATTATTATATGTAAATATCGGTGATGTCGGTATTATCCTCCGATTAATTTATTAAAAATTGTTCATATATGTTAAAATATATGCACAATAAAAATATTACACTGAAAGAGGATATTAAATGAATAATAAAATAATTCTAGATGTTCATGAGAAACCTAAAACGATAATTGCCTGGATTTTCATGAGTTTACAACATGTTTTCGCGATGTTTGGAGCTACTGTTTTAGTTCCAGTATTAACCGGATTACCGGTTAGTGTTACTTTAATAGCAAGTGGTATTGGGACCTTAATTTATATATTCTTTACAAAAGCTAGAGTTCCTGTATTTTTGGGAAGTAGTTTTGCATTTATAGTAGCAATAAATTCTTCAAAAGTTGAATTACTTGATGGATCCTTTGATTTCAGCGCTCCTTATATGGGGTTAATGATTGTAGGGATTATATATATAATAGTTGGTTTAATAATTAAGCGTACTGGAAGTGGCTGGTTGAAAAAATTACTCCCACCGGTTGTTATTGGACCAATGATAATGATTATCGGTTTAGTTTTAGCACCTGAAGCTATCAAAAGTGCAGGACTAATCGGTGCTAGCAATTTTAGAACGCCATTAGTTGCTTTAATCACTTTTTCAACTGTTATATTAATTAGTATTTATGCCAAAGGATTATTAAAAATAATACCTTTCTTAGTAGCTATCATAGTTGGCTATGGTTCTGCTGCTGCATTTGGTTTAATTAATTTTGCTGAAATATTTAATGAAGTAAGTATAGTTTCCCTACCAGAATTTAATTTTGTAGGTACATATAAAATGAACTTCACAGCAATTGCCATGTTTGCTCCAATTGCTTTTGTAACAATTGCGGAGCATATTGGTAATCACACAGTTCTTGGGGAAGTTATGGACCGTGATTTGTTAACTAATCCTGGTCTTGATAGAACTTTACTTGGCGATGGAGTTGCAACATTTGTTAGTGCTGCAATTGGTGGTCCTGCTAATACAACCTATGGTGAAAACACTGGTGTTGTTGCCATGACTAAAATTGCAAGTGTTTGGGTGACTGGCCTTGCAGCTATATTTGCAATCATTTTAGGGTTTTTTGGATACATACAAGCATTTATTTTAAGTATTCCTGGCGGGGTACTTGGAGGAATTACGATTGTACTTTATGGTTTAATCGCAGGTAATGGAATAAAAGTAATGATTCAAGCAAAAGTAAATCTATCTAATATGAAGAATCTTATAATAGTTGGTTCAATGCTAGTAATTGGTTTGGGTGGCGCATCAATATTCTTTACTCCTGAAATCGAACTTAGTGGCATGAGTTTAGCTGCATTAATAGGAATAATTCTGAATCTAATTTTGAATCCGGGAAAGGATAAAAATTAGTTTCATATTACAAGTTTATATTATATAAAAAAACACCTGAAAATTATTTTTCAAGTGTTTTTTAAATATTATTTAAGGTATATCCATCGAGCAAGTCTTAAATACTTCATAACAATCATCTATAGATAGCAAAGATATTTAAAAACTTTGTTAATCAGTTCTTAGAACTTTTAACCCCTTTATCAAAATAAATATTCCTACAACAAATTCAAATGGTACATAAGGAACTAATAGTATAAATGGTATTGGAACGTTATACATATCTAGTACTACACCAATTAAAACTACAGACACGGTAATTACACCCCATAAAGACATCCATCTAGGTATAGCGTTTGATTTAAATAATAGATAATAAAAGATAAATGCAGCGATACCAAACGGTATTATATGGCTACTATATATAAATCCATTAAGATCTAGTATGATTTGAGCATAATTAGCAAGTTCAATTGTAGGAGATTCAAGATATAATGTACTTAGTCCTAAAAATGCGAATACAACATATTTACTGACAACTAATAATGTTGCTTCAAAAATATATAGTGCCAGTCCTATAGATGCAAAGAGTTTATCTGTTTTCTTCAATAATTGATATAAACAAATACCTAGAATAATAATTCCTATAGCTGTAAATATATCGACTAAAATGGATGCGTTAACTATGTTTGGACTATTTGCTACGTTAGTCATTGTAGTAGTAATATCAGATTCATCTATAAGTGGATTAAATAAGAATGCTCCACTAATAAGCGATGTAGCTGCTTGTAAAAACAAAAATGCTCCTAACATTATTGATAATCGGCTTTTCTTATAAGAATAAGATAATAATTTTTTCATTTACTTCCTTCTTTTCTTCATATTTTCTTGCAATATGCAAGCTTACTATATATACTATACAGTGTAAACAATAAAAACGCAAGCTTTATTTACACTCATTAGTGTAATTTATATTTATGGAGGGTTCTATGAAAGAAAACATAAAAAAAACTAGAGATAAAAGCAAGAAACGAAACATGATTATTCAAGGAGCAATAAAAGGATATATGGAGTATGGATACAAGAATGTAAGTATGGATATTATCGCAGAACTTGCAGGAGTATCAAAGAAAACTGTCTACAATCATTTTATGAGTAAAGAGAATGTTATTCTCACTATAGTTTCTCAATACTTAGAAGGCAAATCAGCACTAAAAGAAATATATTATGATAACTCTAAACCTATAGAAGAACAATTAATGTCCTTTGCTAACGCTGAATTATACTTAGTTAATACTCCTGAGAGATTAGGATTAGCAAGAGTGCTTACTTTAACTTTTTTAGAAGACCAAAATCTAGCATATCGCATAGTAATGGAATTTGAACCTAACCATCTCAAGTTTATTCAGTGGCTAAAAGAAGCAATAACTGATAACAAGTTAGTAATTGATGATTTAGAAAGTGCTGCTTCTATTTTCTATGGATTAATTGAAGGCAGTATAACTTACCCTGCACTATTTCAAAAGGAATTAAATGTTAAATACTCCCAAATTATTCTAAAAGAAATTATAACTACCTTTTTATGTAGATATAAGAAACAATAAAAAAAGGTCACATATTATTTTAACTGAGGAGGTAATACCCTATGAAAAAAAGTTTAATATTTTTTATTTTCATTCTATTAATAACACTTGTTTCCTGTCAAAATAGCAATTCAGAAGTTACTTATACAGATGATGAACCATTTGTAATAGAAATGAGTAATGACTCACTTAAAATATTACAATTAACTGATTTGCATCTTATTTATGGAATCGATGCTTTAGACAGAAAAACATTTAATGGTATTGAAAAACTTGTTTCTAGTGAAAATTGGGATTTAGTAGTTATATCAGGTGATATTACACTATCTATATCTTCACCTAGTTTGTTTAAAAAATTGATTTTATTTATGGAAGACTTAGAAACACCATGGACTTTTGTTTTTGGTAATCATGAAACGGATTATTGTGATTATTCAGATTTACTTGATAAGATTGAAAATACTGAATATCTATATTTCAAAGTAGGTCCAGAATTAGATGAAGGTGGAGTTGGAAATTTCAAAATCAATTTTACAAAAGAAGGAAACCTCTTCTATTCAATATACTTAATGGATTCACATGCAGAACGTGAAATCTATACAGAACAAGAAGGTGAATATGATTACATTAAAGCTTCCCAAGTAACCTGGTATGAAAACCAAGTTACTGAAGATCTAGTTGACTCAATAATGTATATGCATATTCCATTAAGGCAATTTATAGATCCAATTGCCTATGATGGATTATTTGAAGAAGA
>JAGLYJ010000031.1 GCA_023132365.1 Mycoplasmatota bacterium | reverse complement strand
GCAGGAATTTCTGAGGAATTTAATATTGAAAAGCTTAGATATCATAAAATTATCATCATGACCGATGCTGATGTAGATGGTGCGCATATTAGAACACTATTATTAACGTTTTTCTTTAGATATTTAAGACCATTAATTGAAAATGGATATGTATATATCGCCCAACCACCTTTATACAAGGTGCAATCAGGAAGAACTATAAAATATGCATATGTGGAAAAAGAATTAGCAGAAATTTTAGCTGAATTTAATACAAAACCATCAATCCAAAGATACAAAGGACTTGGAGAAATGAACCCAGAACAATTATGGGAAACAACAATGGATCCAAAATTTAGAACTTTATTACTAGTTACTTTAGAAGACGCTATTGAAGCTGATAGAATCTTCTCAATGCTTATGGGTGATGATGTTGCTAGCCGTAGAGAATTTATTCAAGCGAATGCTGAATATGCTACTAATTTAGATGTATAGGAGCAAAAAATGGAAGAAAAATATATTTTAGAAAATCAAGAACAAGAAGAAAACACAGGTAATAGAATTGTTGAGATAAATATTACGAATGAAATGAAAAATTCTTTTTTATCATACGCAATGAGTGTTATTGTAGCGAGAGCTTTGCCTGATGTTAGAGATGGATTAAAGCCTGTACATAGAAGAATTTTATACGGTATGGAAGAATTAGGAGTATATCCTGATAAACAATTTAAGAAGTCAGCGCGTATTGTTGGGGATGTTATGGGTAAATATCATCCTCATGGAGACGCAGCTATATATGACTCAATGGTAAGAATGGCTCAAAACTTTAGTTATCGTTATCCATTAGTAAATGGACATGGAAACTTTGGTTCTGTAGATGGGGATCCAGCTGCAGCTTCTCGTTATACTGAAGCTAAAATGGCAAAAATCACAATGGAAATCCTTAAAGATTTAAAGAAAAACACTGTTGATTTTATAGATAATTATGATGGTTCTGAAAGCGAGCCAAAAGTATTACCTACTAGAATTCCAAACTTATTACTTAACGGAGCTACAGGTATTGCGGTTGGTATGACAACAAATATCCCTCCTCATAATTTAAATGAAGTTATTGATGGGTATATTGCCTATATCAACAATAAAGACATTACAGTTGAAGAATTAATGGAATATATTACTGGTCCAGATTTTCCAACAGGTGGAATTATTTTAGGTAGAGGTGGAATTGTATCCGCATATACTACTGGACGAGGGATTATTAGAATTAAAGCCAAAACAGAAATTAAGGAAATGGCTAATGGCAAAAAACAAATTATAATAAGAGAAATACCTTATCAAGTGAATAAAACCAATTTAATTGATAAAATTGCTGAACTTGCAAAAGATAAAAGAATAGAAGGAATTACGGATTTAAGAGATGAATCTAGTTTAAAAGGCATGAGAGTTATATTAGAACTACGTAAAGACATTAATCCCGAAGTACTTCTAAACAATTTATACAAAAACACACAACTTCAAGTATCTTTTGGAGCAAACATGCTTGCTTTAGTAGATGACAAACCAGAAGTGCTTAGTTTGGTAGATATGATTAGACACTATTATAATCACCAAATTGAAGTGTTAATGAGAAAAACAAACTTTGATTTAGAAAAAACTAAACAAAGACTTCATTTGTTACAAGGATTTATCATAGCTTTAGATAATATTGATGCTGTTATCAAAATTATTAGAAATTCGTATGATGACACAGAAGAAAAATTAATTGAAGCCTTTAATTTATCGGAATTACAAACTAAAGCAATTCTTTCAATGCAATTAAGAAGATTATCTGGACTTGAAAGAAACAAAATAGAGAAGGAATTAGGAGAATTAGAAGTTACTATTGAAAAATTAAACGAAATATTAAATACTCCCGAAATACAAAACAGAATTTTAATTGATGAAGCTATTGAAATGAAAAATAAATATGGTGATAAAAGAAAATCTGAAATAGATCCTTATGGAGATTATGATATTGAAGATGAAGATTTAATACCTATTGAAGATGTAATTATAGCAATTACCACAAATGGTTATGTTAAAAGAATGAATGTTGACGTTTATCGTGCTCAAAATAGAGGCGGTAGAGGGAAAACGGGAATGAATTTAAATGAAGACGATATTATCGATTCAATTATATTTACGAAAACACATGATTATTTACTATTTTTTACTAATTTGGGACGAGTTTACAAAATGAAGGGATATAAAATCCCTAATTATGGTAGAAATTCAAAAGGATTGCCTATTGTAAACTTATTAAATTTATCTGAGGGTGAGAAATTGGCAGCGGCAATGACTCTAAAGGATTTTGAGGAAGGATATTTATTCTTCACTACTACACAAGGTCTCGTAAAAAGAACTAAAGTGGCGGACTTCAAAAACATTAGAGTTAACGGTATTAGAGCTATTAATTTAAGGGAAAACGATTTCCTTCACTCTGTTAAACTAACGGATGGAAATAGAGATATTATTATAGGAGCTTCTAATGGAAAAGCAATTAGATTTAAAGAGTCTGATGTTAGATCTATGGGAAGAACAGCTACAGGAGTTAGAGGTATTGATTTAACTAAGGGAGAGCTTGTTATTGGGGTGACTTCTGTTACAGAAGACCGCAATCAAATTCTAGCTATTACAAAATTGGGATATGGAAAACGTACTGAAGTTGATGAATATAGATGCCAAAATCGTGGCGGTAAAGGTGTTAAAACTATAAATATTACCGAGAAGAATGGAGATTTGGCTAAACTAGTAAGTGTTGACGGCAACGAAGATTTATTAGTGGTTTCAGACAAAGGAATAATTATTAGAACGCCAATAAATCAGATTTCTATCACCAAAAGAGCGACTCAAGGTGTAAAAATTATCAATTTAGTTGAGGAACATACAGTTTCTACGATTGCATTAGTTGATTATCAACCAGAAGACGAAGAAGAAATAATTATTAACCCTGAAGATGATTCAACAGTAGAAGAAGCTACAACAAAGGCAATTGAAGAAGTAGTTGAAGAAAAAACTGAAGAAGAAAAAAAAGTAGAAGATTTATTAAACGATAATTATTAAAAAATGACACCTTAATTGGTGTCATTTTCTTATAATTGTTCAATTATTTTATTTCTAACTTCTTCGTACATTGCTTTACTAGTGTTCCCTTGGTTATCAATAAAATCAATATCTACTCCATCAGAATAATATCTAGGCACAATATGTAGGTGGAAGTGAAACACCGTTTGTAGCGGCTTTTCAGTGTTTACTATAACGTTTAAACCAATAGGGTTGAATGCTTTTTTAATAGCGTTTGCTATTTTTGGCACCACTCTAAATATTTCGCCAGCTAATTTTTCGTTAATATCATACAGATTTTTATAATGTTTTTTAGCTATAACAAGTGTATGACCTTTCGTAGCTTGAGATATATCTAAAATAGCCATTACATTTTCATCTTCATAAATTTTATAAGTGGGAATTTCTCCTTTTGCAATTTTGCAAAAAATACAGTTACTCATAATTAATCCTCCTTGTTATTAATAACAATATCTAATAATTCTAAGCAATCTTTAATCCAAAAATCAGGATTTAAACTTTTAATTAATTCTTTTTTGATAGACCACTCTATTCCGCACGTGTAGGTGGATGCATTTTGGCCAGCCAAAATATCAGAGCTGTTATCACCAACCATTAAAACGTTTTTATAGTCTTTAAATTGATTTAAAGCAAAGAAGATTGGTTCTGGATGTGGTTTGTGTTCTTTTATGTCATCTAAAAAACAATATGAAGTGATGTATTTATCTAAACCATATAATTTAATTGAAGGCATCGCAGATTTTTTAAATTTAGTTGTTACTATTCCTAAGTTTATTTTATGCTCAGATAGAATTTTTAATGTTTCAATTACATTTGGATAAAGTTTAATATAATCAAACTCTAAATCCACATATACTTGAAGATAATATTCAATCATATCTTGAATAAGTTTAGGAGCATCTCCAGCCACTAAAAAAGACTCTTTTAGCGGAGGGCCAATCATATCGATTAATTCTTTTCTTGTAAATATTTTATTGGGAACATATCTCTTCATAGTTTCATAAAAAGCCTTGATAATTAATTCATTAGAATCAACTAAAGTTCCATCTAAATCAAAAAGTACAGTATCTATTTTTCGCAATTTAATCACCTAAAACATTATAACAGATTTCTACACTAATTAGTACTTATAGTCTAATAATTAAGCATTAAATGAAAAAAACTCTAGTTTAATTTTAGAATAGACTATGCTATAATTAGATAGGTGATTTTTTGGACAGTGTGATACTAATATATAACCCCAAAAGTGGGAATCAAAAATTTGAATCTAAGTTAGATTTCGTCATGAAATTATTGAAAAATAAATATGGTGATATTTTGGTGTGTAGAACCAAATATGCAGGTCACGCAACAGAGTTAGCTAAATTTGCATGTCAAGAAAAAAATGATTTGATGATTATTGTTGGCGGAGATGGCACATTCAATGAATGTGTTAATGGATTGATGGGATATAAAGAGCGACCTAGAATAGGATATATACCTACAGGAACGTGTTGCGATATAGGGATGAGTTTGGGAATATCTAAAAACATTGCTAAGGCAACATATAATATCTTGAATAATTGCTCAGTTAAAATGGATATAGTTAAATCAAACAATAGATATTTTTGTTATGTTTCAGGTAATGGAGCATTTATTGATATTAGTTACGTAACAAATTCAAAATTAAAAAGAAGAATCGGTTATTTAGCTTATATTATCAGAGCAACCGTTGAGCTATTTACTATACCTAAAATGAAAATGAAAATAAGACACGATAACGGAGATGAAAGAGGAACATACTCATTGGTTTTAATAATAAACTCAAAACGAGTTGCCGGAATAAATATGATATATAAACCGTGTTTAGATGATGGATTAGTAGACATTGTTCTTTATAAGAGTTTTGCGCCGCTTAACTCATTAATATATTTAATATCTTTCATAATACCTTTTTGGTCAACACCATTAGTTAAAAGAATTAAATCAAGAAAATTAGAAATAAAAACAAATACAAAAGCCACTTGGAACGTTGATGGAGAGTCTGGCGGAACAGGTAATCAATATATTGAAGTATGTCAGAAAGCGATAGAAATTATCATACCAGAAAAAGTGAAAACTAAGTATTTTCACAATCAAGACTGATGGTATATAATCAAGTTGTCGTTGTTGAGGGAAAACATGACGAACAGAAACTTGTTAGTATATTTCCTAAGCTAGAATGTATTGTAACAAATGGAAGTAGTATATCAAAAGAGACTCTTAATCTTATTTATGAGACAAGCCTTAAAAAAGAAGTAATATTATTCTTAGATCCTGACTTTCCAGGCAAAAAAATTACAGATGCAATTTTGAAAACGAATGGAAGTTTTAAGATTGCATTCATAAACAAGGAAAAAGCAAAAAGTAAAAACGGTAAGAAGGTCGGCATAGAACACGCGAACAGAGAAGACATTGTTCAGAGCTTGGAAAATCTATTTACTGTCAAAACAGTATCAGAAAATGTAACTGTTAATGACTTGATGACAAGAGGTTTAGTCAACAGTATAGATTCGAAAAAGAAAAGATTTGTTCTGTGTAAAACGCTAAATATACCGATATCTAACGGGAAGGCACTATTGAAATATTTAAATATCTTAGATATTAGGTTAGAGAGGATTGACGACATTTTTGAATAACAATAATAATAAGCCAGATAGAAAATCGATTGTGAATCAAGCAAGTTTCGTGATTAAGAAAAAGTATAGTCAAAATTTTTTATTAGATGAAAACATAATTAATAATATAATTGAAAAATCAGGCGTAGATCAAAATACGGCTGTAATTGAGATTGGGCCAGGGCTTGGAGCTTTAACAAAAAAACTTTTGAATATAGCTAAAAAGTTGTTAGTTTATGAAGTTGATCAAGATTTAATTCCATATTTAAATGATTTTTTTGGTTCTTACAAAAATTTCAAATTAATTAATGATGATATTCTAAAAACCGATATTAATAGTGAAATAAAGGAGTATTTATTTGACGTTGATCGAATTATTGTAATTAGTAATTTGCCATACCATATCACTACTCCAATTATTATGAGGTTTTTAGAGGAAATAAACGATATTGACTCTATGACTTTGATGATGCAGTTTGAAGTGGCAAAAAGACTAACTTCTAAACCAAATACAAAAGACTACAATGCTTTGAGTGTAATAGTACAACATCAAACTGATGCAAAATATTTATTCAAAGTACCTAAAACTGTATTTCACCCTAAGCCTAATGTGGATTCAGCAGTAATAAAATTGGATATTAAAAAGGACATAACTAATAATGAACATATTAAATTTTACAAGTTTGTTCACGCTTGTTTTTCACAGAGAAGAAAAACATTAGTTAATAATTTATATTCTTCTTACGGCCAATTTTCAAAAGCTAATTTTATAGACATGCTTGAAGAAATTCAAATTCACTCAATGATTAGAGCTGAGTCACTCAACTTATCTGATTTTCAAAAATTATATGCTAGATTTCTAGAGATGACAAACGAGTAAATTACTCGATTAAATATAAAGGAGAAAGAAATGATACTAAAGAATACTGATAATGACCTTTTTCAAGTCATACAAAAAGAATTAAAAAGACAACAATCACATATTGAATTAATTGCTTCAGAAAATTTTGTTTCAAAAGCAGTTTTAGAAGCAGATGGAAGTGTACTTACAAACAAATACGCTGAGGGATATCCAGGGAAGAGATATTATGGTGGCTGTCAATTTGTTGATGAAGCTGAAAATTTAGCGATTGATAGGATTAAGAAGTTATTTAACGTAGAATATGCAAATGTTCAACCACATTCGGGATCAACGGCTAATATGGGAGCATATAGAGCGATAATTGAAGCGGGAGATAAAGTTATGGGGATGGCGTTAGACCAAGGTGGTCATTTAACTCACGGACACCCATTAAGTTTTAGTGGAATAGATTATAATTTTTATCCTTACTTTGTAAATAAAGAAACAGAATTGATAGATTATGATGAATTAGAAAAGCAAGCTCTAGAAATTAAACCTAAATTAATAGTGGCGGGAGCAAGTGCATATCCTAGAATTATTGATTTTAAAAGATTCAAAGAGATTTGTGATAAGGTTGGGGCATTATTTATGGTGGATATGGCTCATATTGCTGGGTTAGTGGCAGCAAAACTTCATCCAAACCCTTGTGAGTACGCTGATATTATTACTTCAACTACTCATAAGACCTTAAGAGGCCCAAGGGGGGGCATTATTTTAACAAATAATGAAGAAATAGCTAAAAAAGTAAACCGAGTTATTTTTCCTGGAATACAAGGTGGACCATTAATGCACATCATCGCTGCTAAGGCAGCTGCGTTTAATGAAGCTTTAACCGACGAGTTTGTTAAATATCAGCAACAAGTAGTTAAAAATGCAAAAGTATTTTCTGATAAATTCCTCGACTTAGGGTATCATGTTGTTTCTGGCGGAACTGATAATCACTTATTATTATTAGATGTTTTATCAAAAGCTAAGATTACTGGTAAAAAAGCTGAAAAACTACTAGATAAAGCGAATATTACATGCAATAAAAATACAATTCCATATGACACTAAAAAACCATTTGTTACAAGCGGTATTAGATTAGGAACACCAGCAATGACAACTAGAGGATTCAAAGAAGAAGATTTTGAAGAGGTAGCTTTATTAGTTGATATGATTCTTAGCAACCCTGAAAACGAACTTATATTCACTGAAGTTAAGAACAGAGTTAAAGTATTAACTGATAAATATCCATTAACATATTAATTAAATGACAAACATCCTAGTATGTGTTAATGATGGTTTATTAAAAATTAGAATTCAACGTATTTTAGTAGATACAAATTTCGCTTATACCGTGACAGAAAACCCAGTAAAAAGAGATGACTTAAGTCGATACGACATTGTTATTATTCATTCATCTTATAAACTGCCAAATTTATTTGGTTTCATAGAAAATGCTGTATTACAAAAGGTAACTTCAATAATTTATTTAACTACAAACGTTAGTTCTCATCCGTTTAGAAAGTTTAAAGATCATATAAATTTAATTTCTATTGACGAAAACAAAATGGACGTTGCATTACCAATTACAATTAGTTTATTTAATAAATATAGTGCTCAAATTAAAGAATTAAGCGATGAAAATTTCAAGCTTAATAAATCTTTAGAAGAAATTAAATTAATGAGTGCGTGCAAGAAAAAATTAATAAAAAAAGGCCTATCTGAAGATGAGGCACACAAGTATATTTTAAAATATGCAATGGATAATAACTTAGATAAGATTGAAACTTGCAATAGATTACTCGTTAGCAATAGCGATTGACCTATTGCTTTTTTATTTCTAAAGGACTATAATCTTATACAAGCAATGGGGCTTAAAAAAATGAAAGGTTATGATTATTTAAAGGTGCTCGAGGTACTGATTTAGATGATTATATGGAAAATGATAATGAGAAAGTATACAAAAAGCGATATTTTAAAAAACGCTAAAGAAGAGAATGTTAGATACATAAGATTAATGTTTACTGATATTCAAGGAACTATTAAAAGTGTTGAAATTCCAGTTGGTCAATTAGAAGTCGCATTAGATGGCAAAATTATGTTTGATGGTTCATCAATTGAAGGATTTGTAAGAATCATGGAAGCCGATATGTTTTTAAAACCAGATTTAAATACTTGGCTTATCCTTAATTGGGAAGAAACCAGTTATGGAAAAGTAGCTAGGGTTATTTGTGATATCTACAATCCAGATGGAACGCCATCCCAAGTTGATCCAAGATCTAACCTCAAAAGAGTGTCTAAAAAGATGAAAGAATTAGGTTTTTCTACATTAAATATTGGATTTGAACCAGAATTTTTTCTGTTTAAATTAGATGATAATGGTGAACCAATAATGAAGGTTGCGGACAATGGCGGATATTTTGATTTATCTCCAATTGACGGCGCGGGCGACTGTAGAAGAGACATTGTTTTAGAGTTAGAAAGAGTTGGTTTTACAATTGAAGCAAGTCATCATGAAGTTGCACCAGGTCAAAATGAAATCAATTTTAAATTCTCAAACATTATTGAAGCTTGTGATAAAGTTCAGACATTTAAACTTGTTGTTAAAAATATTGCACGAAGACATGGACTACACGCAACATTCATGCCTAAACCTTTAGAGGATATTAATGGTTCTGGGATGCATACGAATTGTTCTTTATCCGATATGGAAGGTAATAATGCATTTGATGATCCAAATGATCCAATTGGGTTGAGTAAAGTTTGTAGAAAATGGTTAACAGGAATATTAACTCATTCAAGATCATTCTGTGCAATTACTAATCCAACTGTGAATTCATTTAAGAGATTAGTACCGGGATATGAAGCTCCTTGTTATGTTTCTTGGTCACAACATAATAGATCTGTAATGATTAGAATCCCTGCAACGAGGGGAAAAACAACAAGAACAGAAATAAGAAGCGTTGATGTAGCTGCTAATCCATATTTAGCTATTGCTGTTATTTTAGCTTCAGGCTTAAATGGAATTGAAAAAGATTTGCCATTAATTGAATCAGTTGATGCTAATTTATTTGAATTAAATTCAGACGAAAGAGAGAGTTTGGGAGTGAAAAATCTACCAGATAATTTAAAAGAAGCTATCGATTTATTTAAAAAAGACGAACTTATGAAAGAAACGTTGGGAGTGCATATTTTTGATAAATTCATTGAACTAAAAACAAAAGAGTGGGATGAATTTAGAAAATGTGTTACTGAATGGGAAGTAAATAGATACATAAAAATAATGTAAAATAAAACCCCAGATTAATTTCTGGGGTTATTTTTTAAAGTTTTTTTGATATTTCTTTTAATTCATCATTTGAAAATTTATATTGTTTTTTACAAAATTGACAAGTTATTTCTATTGGTTGTTGCTCTTCTACAAAATTTTCAATTTCTTTTTTTCCAAGGGATACAATTGCGTTTTTAAATCTTTCTCTTGAACAATCGCAGTGATACATTAATGGCATTTCATCAATGAAACTATGATTTCCTTTGGTTATTAACCCGATAATATCTTCTGGTTTATTATTTTTTTTGATTAATTCAGATATTGGGGGCATCTCTTTGATGTTTTTTTCGATTTGATTGATTGTTTCATCGGAAGCACCAGGCATTAATTGCAGAATAAAGCCACCGCTTGCAAACACTTCGTTATTTTCATTAACTAAGACACCTAATCCTACCGAAGAAGGAATCTGTTCGCTAACAGCGAAATAATATGTAAAATCATCACCGATTTCACCTGTTTGTAATTTGGCGCTGGATGTAAAAACATCTCTTATTTTTAAATCTTTTGTTACATGAAGGAATCCATTATTACCTACAGCTATTCCAACAGCTAGTTTATCTTTTTTAGAAAAATGGACTTCAGGATTTTCAATAGTTCCTTTAACTTGACCGTGAGCATTAACTGAAGTGGCTATTTCTCCTACAGGACCACCACCATCGATTCTAACTGTCAATGTTTGATCTTCCTTATACATAGCGCCCATTATCAAAGAAGCAGTCAATACCCTGCCAAAAGCAGCACTAGCAGCTGGCCAAGTACCATGTAATAATCTAGCTTCTTCAACTAAATTAGTAGTTGAAGCGGCATAAACTCTAACTGTTCCATTAAAAGCATAAGCTTTAACTAAATAATCTTTCATAGATATCACTTCCCGCCTGGTATTATATCATATATCATAATTTATGCTATTGTTTTGTTTTTAGTTTTAACTTATTATATAATATTAATGTTTATAAGAGAGCGAGTCAAATATGAAATGGAAAATTAGAGATGTAATAATTGGTAATCAAGTAGTTGTTGCGCCAATGGCTGGGGTAACAAATATTGCATATAGAAGTATTTTAAAGGAATTTGGTGCTGGTTTAATATGCACAGAAATGATTTCTGATAAAGGATTACTTTATGAAAATAATAAAACACAAGATATGACAGAAATACTGGACTCAGAAAGACCAATTTCCTTGCAATTATTTGGTAGCGAAGTTGAAACAATGGTAAAAGCAGCAATTTACATTGATAAGAATTCAAAATGTGATATTATCGATATAAATATGGGGTGTCCTGTTAATAAAGTCATTAAATCAGGTGCTGGTAGTAAGTTAATGACAGAACCTGAATTAGCATATAACATTGTTATGAATATCGTTAAGAATGTAAAAAAACCAGTAACAGTAAAAATAAGAAGCGGGTGGAATCACAAATCTATTAACGCTGTTGAATTTGCAGTCTTAATGGAAAATGCGGGCGCTAGTGCCATTACAGTTCATGGTAGAACTAGAAGCGATATGTATACAGGAAAAGCAGATTTAGACATTATAAAAGCAGTAAAAGCCGCTGTAAATATTCCAGTGATTGGAAATGGGGACATAAGAACTCCAAGAGATGCAGAGTATATGTTAGATTACACAGGCTGTGACGCAGTAATGGTTGGAAGAGGTATTTTGGGAAATCCATTTTTAATAAAACAGATTGTTGATTTTATTGAAACTAATAATTTTGAGGAAGAAGTTAGTTTAGCATTAAGAAAAGAATATATTCTAAAGCATTTAGATAAATTAATTCAGTTAAAAGGCGAACATATAGCTGTTTTAGAAATGAGGAGCCATGGAGCTTGGTATATTAAAGGGCTTAAGAATGCATCTCAAATTAAACAAAGAATAGTTTCAGCTAATTCTGTTCAAGAAATAAAAGATATTATTGAAGAGTATTTTAAAACATTATAAAAAAAGCAGGATAATTTCCTGCTTTTTATATGACATAAATCTTATATTTGTTATACAAACTTTTCTTTAGCTCAATTTCAACTTCGATACCGTCATCTTTATATAGGGTGGATATCACATTTGAATTTTCCTTAAGTTCAGAGTAGATATTACCTTTGTTATATGGAAATAACATTTTAGTTTTAATAATAGATTTAAATAACAAAGCATCTATCATATCAAGAAGTTGTTCGATATTATCTCCATTTAAAGCAGAAATACAAATTGAATTTTCTTTGATAAATACTTTCTCTTCAACTACTAAATCAATCTTGTTGAACACATAGATGATAGGAATATCACTTACGCCAAGATCTTCTAACACTTTTTCTACAACGCTAATTTGCCCTTCGTAATTTGGGTTAGAAGCATCGATAACATGAAGAATTAATGATGCTTCAGATATTTCCTCAAGGGTTGATTTAAAGGCTTCGATTAAATGATGTGGTAACCTATCAATGAATCCAACAGTATCTGTTAAAAGAAAATTATGATTGTTTTCTAAGTTTATATTTCGAGTTTTTGTTTCCAATGTAGCGAATAAAAGGTTTTTTTCAAAAACATATTGTTCTAAATGAGTTGTAGAGAAATCTATGATTGAATTCATTAAGGTGGATTTTCCAGAGTTAGTATATCCGGTTAAAGATACAGTAAATACATCGTTCTTTTTACGTTTTTCTCTTTGGGTTCTTCTGATTTGCACTAATTCCCTTAATGCTCTTTTTAATTTAGCAATCCTATTTTTTAGAATTCTTCTGTCTAACTCAAGTTGTTGTTCTCCGGGGCCTTTTGATCCTGTTCCTGATTTTTGTCTTGAAAAATATTTATGTAAACCAACGATTCTAGGCATAAAATATTTTGCTTGTGCTAATTCTACTTGTAGCATTGCTTCTTTAGTCTTCGCTCTTCTAGCAAAAATATCTAAAATTAAGACGGTTCTATCAATAACCTTCACTTTCAATATAGATTCCAAGTTTCTAATGTGACTTGGACTTAGTTCATCGTTAAAAATAACCAAATCAGCTTCCATAGTTGTAATGGCTTCTAAAACTTCGTCTACTTTTCCTTTGCCTATATATAAATTTGGCGTAGGTTTATCTCTTTTTTGAATAATAGTATGTAGAACAGAAACCTCGCAAGCTGTAGCTAAATTGCTTAATTCTAGCATTGATTCATCGATATTTTCATCATTATTCAAATTTAATCCGACCAGAATTGCATTTTCCATAAGTATTCTCCTCTATATATTATATAATATAAAGTATAAAACAGTATATAATATCAATTATTTCTTACTTTTTTTTGCACAAAGACATATGTTATAATG